>CAZETM010000486.1:0-7426 GCA_964514885.1 uncultured Polyangium sp.
ACTCGTCATCGATGCGTGCAGCCCGTTCAAAGACGGTGAAACGAGGCATCAGAACGTGGGTAACGATGCGGAAAGCTGGATCTCCCGAGACGCGCTTGACACGCCAAGTTCGAAAATGGCACTTTGTTTGGACTAAGTGCTCGCGGATTTACCTATCGATGCAACATTTTCGAGCGTGGGAATTTGCGCCAATAACCACTGCCGAGCTTCTTCTTCGGTCGCAAAGAACTTGAGCGGACTCATTTGACCCGACAGCAAAGTCGCCCCTCGATTCATCAATTCCAGCGCGACACGGACCACGAACGGCGCCCCCACGATCGCGCTTCGACATCGGACTTGGTATGTTTTCCCCCACTCCGCTGCTGCTTTGCGCGAGTTCATGTCCATTCCGGTCGCTTCCCCCACGTGCACAAGGATCAAGACGTAGCCGTGGTGTTCCACAAGCGCTTGATATTGAGAGAGAACTTCGAGTTGTTGGGCGAGCCGCATGTCCCCACGACTGGTCACCGTCAAGATGAGGCCATCGTACTGCAAAATGTGTGTGCCAATTTGGATGCTCGTGCCAGTCGACAGCGGAGTTGCCATAATACAAGACGTGTGTCTCACACGTGGGGAGCGTAGGCAACAGTTTGTGGATCGGTGACGTCGGTTTTCCGCGGTCGTCGAATGTGGTCTGGACGAGCAATCCGACTCGAAGCTGCGCGCCACCGGGTCGACGCTGTGAGATTTCACTCCAAATGGCGATCAACATAACCCGTACCGACGCCACTTTCGTATTGCTGGCTCCTCGATGAAGGGTTTGCCGACTCGGCACGGGCCCCATTCACTCGTCAACAAACCCCTTGCCGATGCGGCATGCCCTATGTTGACGCCTCAACTTGGGTCCGTGGAGTTCACACCTCACGAAATTGCTGCAACTCTTCTCATGAAGCGGAAATACAAGAAGCGAACCGAGGTAATTCCAGAATCCATGCCAACGATTGAGCAATTCACGATTTGGCTCGCCGATCTCGGCGGTTATACGGGCAAGTCTTCAGGCGGTCCACCGGGCTCCGTCACGATTAAGCGGGGCTTGGACTTCATCATGCCAATTGCTGAAGCACTGGCTATTCTCGAGGAGGAACGGAAGATGCGATGAATGGTCAGATGCTTCGGGAGGAGATGACGGAAGGGCGGATCCCTGGGGTGTCTTCGTGGTCGACATGCTTTACTCCATCGCCAGCAAACTTGCCGACAAGGGTGGCGGCCCGACCATCCCTATCCTGCAGCGCCCACCGCTGCACCATTTTCGCGTTCAAGTGGCGGCACAATCACACACGTCGATTGGATTCGCAAGGGGTGATCTACTGGGGGCAGGTTGTGCTCGTCGATGCCGTTGGCTGCTTGCATCGTGCTGGTCCGATCAGAGCCAACGAATTGAGGGCCAATCCGCCTTCACAACCATTTTACGCCATTGCGAGCGCCACATGCGTGGAAACGATTTGGTCTGCTGTCGATCGATCATCGTTGCCAGGACTGCTTTGCGTGTGTTACGGTCGCACCCTTATGCGTTCTCATTGTGTCGCAGTCGCGTTCGTTCTAGGCCTTTTCGCTTCAAAGGAAGTTTGGGCGCAAGGAGCAGCGTTGCAGTCGTCTCGCAATGCCGAATTCACGGCTCTGCTTGGTGCACCGTTGCCACCGGCCCCCTCCGCTGAGTTCCCACCGTCCCATTTGCGTCCGTATTCGGTGGGACAACTGAACGCACAGCCGTCCAGCTACTCGCCAGGCGTACCCATGCCTGCTCCGAAGAATGTTACCAGATGGTACGGATGGAAAACGATCATTGGCGTCGCTAGCAGCGACGTTCTCGCTGTCGCTGGTGCGCTCACTGCACTCGGTAGTTCCGTCGGGGGAGCTATCCTTTTCGTTGGCTTGAGTGGCCATGTCCTCACCGGTCCCATCGTGCATTGGTCACACGGGCATGTGTGGAAAGGTTTCAGTAGCCTGAGCTTGAATTTGGGTTTGCCCCTGCTGGGTGGTCTTGTCGGGTCTGGGATAGACGCCAGCAATGGATCTTCCGGCTATGCGTTTGCAATGGCGACCGTTGGCTACTTCGTCGCCCCCTTCATCGACATTGCAGCCTTTTCCACCGAGGAGGTTGAGAAAAGCCAACAAAAAGGCAGTCGACTGCTGCTCCCTTCATCCGTGGCAATCGTTCCCATGATTGATGGAAATAGGCGTGGCTTGTCGATCGTGGGGCAATTCTAGCCGCGAAGGATACCGCGCTCGCACATGCTCCCCGTCGTCGTTTCGATTTTTGAATCGCCAGGAGTAGGTGGCAGCCCTCATTTCTCGTGCACAGACGAGCATCGATGAGCGTGGAGACGCTGAGCCGGTCGTACCGATACGCATTGCCATGCGGCGCATGCTCGTGCTGCTGGCAAGTTGGGCTTAGGAATCAGCGCGTTTTAAGGGCGCGATTCAACGCGCTCTACGCCTCTTCTTCGGTGACATACTCGTAGACCACGCCGATTCTCCTTTTTGCGATTCCGCTGTTCGCGGTGGAAGAAGAATCGCGCATTGGAAAAATCGTGTTTACGTACGAGGATTGACCTTTTCCCATGGTTGCGCGGGCGCGTTGATCTTTGTTGCAAGGTGCATCCTTTCCATGCATTCTGCTCGAATGCGCTCTCTCCCCCGCCTCCTTTCGCTCTTCGTTCTGCCCGTTTCCTTTTTCGCTTGCACGTCGGAACAAAAACCCACGGGAACGACGACGGGTGTGGTTCCGGGGGATCCGTACGAAGTTGCGGTCCCCCGCGTTCGTGTGTCTACGATTGTCCCCTTACGGACGATTGCGCGGAGCGCACGAGCACGTACGCGTGCCCGAGCCTTGGGACGTGGACGGGTGTTCCTCATGAAGCGACGTGCCCGGTTTGGAATGGAAAACCGTCGGTTTCCGTCCAAGGCAAATGCATTGCGACGGCGCCGACGGGCGAAGCGGCGAAGGTGACGGGCGCCGATCCGAACAATCCCGGCGTGACGATTCTGCCTGGTGGAGCGCGGGTGCGTCCTGCGGGACAGCATTGGATTTTTAATGATCCTGAATTGCCGGGCGGTATGACTTCGGGGCTCACCGCGATTGCGGGCACGTCGTTCGTGCTCACGGTCGACACGAGCGCGCTCGATCACGGTGTGCGCCTCGTCGACACGGCGTTGATTGGAACCGCAGAAAACCCGGTCGTGTCGAAGGTGGTATTTCCCATCCCCGAAGCGCTGAATTGGGGGATCACGTTTGTCGCACCGAACCGCGCGTTCGTCGCGACGAACAACGGCGTCGTGCAAGCGCTCACCGTCGATCCAGCGGCGAAAACGATCGTGAAGGACGAAACGCGTTCCGTTGCATTGCCGCCCGGCACGGGCCCGACGGGTGGAGCTGCGCCGTGGTTTGCCTCGGGCGTGGCTGCATCTCCCGACGGAAAACGTCTCGTCGTCTCGGCTGTACGGGAAAAACGATTGCTCGTGTTCGACATCGATCCGCAAAGTGCCGATTACGGAAAAACCTTGGCCGACGTGGACCTCGGCAAACGCGAAACGTTCGGCGTGTATTTCGACCCCAACGATGCATCGGGGCGGTACGTGTACGTATCGATGTGGAATGATCGAGCGGTATTCGAAGTGGACCTCGATGCGGCGGGGGGCGCGGCGAAGACGCGGAGTTTTACCACGGGAAAAGCCCCCGGGGGGATCACGTTTTTGGATGGGCGCTGGATGGCCGTCGCCACGGGGCTTGGGGATGGAATCGCGCTCGTCGACCGAGTTTCCGGGATGACGCACGAGGTTCTTGCGGATCCGGCGTCGTTGCCCGGCATGGAACCGACGACGCTCGAGTATGATCCGGCGGCGCAACGTCTGTATGTCGCATTGTCCGGCGTAAGCGCCGTGATGGTGTATTCCGTCGATCTTTCGAGCGATCCGCCGACCCTTGCGCCAGTCGGTCGTATTCCGACATTGTGGTGGCCTTCCGGGGTTGCCGTGCAAAGCGATGGAAGTGTCATCATCACAAGCCTGCACGGCGAGGGAATCGGGCCGGGAGACGATGCCGAAGCCACGGGAAAGATCAAATTCGCGATGGAAACCAGCGGAATTCAGCGCGTCGGAGACTTGACCGAAGCAGCCGTCGCGAAACTCGACGCGCAATTCCAACAAGACGCCGACATCGGTGCACTTCCCGGACATTCCGTCATCGAATGCCCCGCCGGGACAAACGACTTTCCCATTCCTGCGACGAATGGCGAAGGACCGTCGAAGGTCATCGATCACGTCTTCGTGATCATTCGGGAAAACAAGACATTCGACGCGTTGCTCGGTGACTTGCCCAATGTCGCCGGCGATCCCGCCCTCACGCTCATCCCCGATGCGAGCGTGCGCAAACGTGTTTGGCAAAATCTTCGAGCGTTGACCGAACGTTTTGCCCTCTCCGACAACTTTTACACGGCCGCCGAAGTGTCCATCGTCGGTCATACCTGGGCGACGCTCGGTCGGACGACGGATTTCGTGGAAAGGGCGTGGCCGCAATCTGGTTTTACCCGAAAAACTTCACGCGTGGCAACCGAAAACGGGGGCGTGTACGAGATTGGGTTTCCCGAAGAAGGCGGGCTTTTCGACGCGCTCGCCGTGGCCGGCATCACGCACGACATTTTGGGCGAAAACCAAGGTCTTCCCAAAGAAACGGTGAACGGTCGCATCGCGCTCGACTTCAAATATCCCGGCGGATTCGTCGCGTCCGTCGAATATCCGGACAACGAAAAGGCTTGTTATTTCGCAGGTCGATTGCGCGTGCTTTGCAACTTGGGCCAAGTCACGTACCTGACGCTGGCCAATGATCATGCCGTCGGCATCAAGACGGACAAACCCTTGCCCGAAGTCATGATTGCGGTCAACGACGAAGCCACGGGCATGGTGATCGATGCCATTTCGCATAGCCCGTATTGGGACCGTTCCCTCGTGTTCTTGTATGAAGACGACACGGCCCAAGGCGGCGATCACATCAGTGCGCATCGCACGGTGATGCTTGCAGCTTCGCCGTGGATCAAACGAGGTTATGTCGGCAAAACGAACATCGACGTATCGTCCATTCACAAGATCATTTCGCACGTGTACGGTTTGCCCTACCCGAACGTGCAAGTGGCGCGGGCCGGGTTGCCGCTCGACATGTTCACGTCCACGCCGGACTTTGCGCCGTTCGATTACCTTCCGCGTGCGGAGCCGCTCGTTTGCAAAGAATCCACGGGGACGAAGCCGGAGGCTCCGGAGGAAGCGTGGGATGTCTCCGCCGTCGACAAGAACCCTGGATTGGACCTCGAGGTCACGCGGTGGCTCGGTCGGGACAGAAGCCGGCCGTAAATGTCGGCGTGAGGCGTGGTCGTTTTTCGTGGACACGCGACCGCAAAACGCGGCACCCTCGCGCGAAGCCTCCCATGCCTGCCGTCAATATCTAACGATCCACGGATGACGTCGTCGTGATGATGTCGTGGCACGACATCCATGCGATATGGCTCAAGGGACCCACCACCATTGAAAACCAGCGGCAAGCTGAACAGAGCGCGAGGGCTCTCTTCGATCGCTGGCCACGGGGCGTTGGAATGATGGTCGTGATAGACGTCGCGCTCCCAGCGCTCCCGCCGGACGTTCGCAAAGAACTCGACGTGATCTATCTTGTGGAGCTAACGGTGCACTTCGGCGAGGTCGTCGAAGATTTCGGGCATGATCTCGCTTTTGCCGAGGGGTTCGAGGATACCGCGAATGACGAGTTTCGTGGAGGCATAACGACGGAGCCAGGTATCGCGGGCGACTTCGCATTCGGGAGTCATTCCGCGACGATCGGTACGGGCGCGGCGGACGTGGCCATTGAGCTGGGCGAGCGCCGAATGCGCGGCGGTGACTTCGAGGGTCCACTTTTCATGCTCGGGCAGGCTGTCCTGGTGTTTTTCAATGACGGCGAGGGCATGTTCCAGGGTGGCGGCGAGTTTGAAGCGGTACGATATCGTCGCCACTGCAGAGGCCGAGGGCGATTCGTGATGAGCCCATGAATGCCACCTGTGCGTGCACGTGCGGCGCACGTGCGCCGCACGCATTATGTGCGAAGAATCATCTTCGAAAACGCATTCGACCTGCAATCCAGTGCTGGCATGTCATGTGCTCCGCGGGGCAACGCTCTGCACCCATGTTGGGCCTCGAAAGGATGGGCATCATGCGCACTGGCCTCCGAAAGCTCGTTATCGCTTCCACCTTGTCCGCCGGCATTTCAATGCTTACCACAACCGACGCTCAGGCCTGCGGCGGCTGTTTCCACCTCGAAAGCGACCCCGAATCCACCGTCGTCACCGGTCATCGCATGGTCTTTTCCATTTCGCCGAAACAAACGGTGCTCTGGGATCAAGTCCGCTATACCGGCTCGCCCAAAGAGTTCGCCTGGGTATTGCCCATCAAAAAGAGCGCTCGTTTGGAGCTCGGAAGCAATGCCTGGTTCGACTCGCTCGAGGCTGCCACGACGACGCGCATTCTCGCTCCGCGCGTCGATTGCGCGCAACCAGCCTTCGACGATTCCAGCTCGGGATTTGGCTGTTGCCTTGTATCGTACGAACCGGCCACGCCCAATGAAGGGGGAAGCTTCATTCCCGAGGCTCCGGTTCCTTCGGTTACCGTGGTCAATCGAGAAACGATCGGGCCTTATGAAGTCGTGACGTTATCGACGGCGATCCCCGGCGTGCTCGTCGATTGGCTCAAGACACATGGTTTTGCCGTCGATGCGGACATCGGGCCGGTCATTGACAAATACACCGCCGAAGGGTTCGACTTCATTGCGATGCGTCTGGCGCCTGGAAGTGGAGTGCAGGACATGAAACCCGTTCGCGTCATTTCGGAGGGAGCATCGCCTGCATTGCCTTTGCGTATGGTTGCGGCAGGAACGGGCGCCAATACCGCCATTACGCTCTTCGTCGTCGGGGAAGGGCGTTGGGAAGCGGAAAACTTTCCGAATGCCACCATCAATCGCGACGAGCTCGCGTGGGATTTTGCGCAAAGCGGATCCAATTACGCGGAATTACGAGCCAAAGCCATCGCGGCCAACGAAGGTCGCACCTGGCTGACGACACACGCCAGTTATAACGAGCTCTTTCAAGCGCGTTTCGTGACCACCGGCCAGGATTTCGATCGCACGATCGACATCGATCCGATTGCGCAGCTTTACGTGCAAGCAGGTCAATCCACGGGCGAAAACTTCGATGGGGGGTGCTTCGAAAACTTCCTGAAATGGTCGAAGAGCATGAGCCTCGTCGTCGACACCTGCGACATGGATGGCGCTGGTGGAATGGGCGCTGGTGGTGCTGGCGGAATGGGCGGTGGCGGAATGGGTGGCGCTGGTGGAATGGGCGGAGGTGGAATGGGT
>CAZETM010000487.1:0-7395 GCA_964514885.1 uncultured Polyangium sp.
ATTACCGGTGGCGTCGGGTGATATTGAGGGGGAAATGGTTTGCCCGCGGTGTCACGCGCGGTATGCGACGGAATCAAAGGCGTGCGAGGATTGCGGGGGGATTGGGTTGGAGAAAGCGAGAGTGGGGGCGTGATTGCGGGTCAACGACGTTTCTTGCGACGGGTTGTGCGCGAGCGTGATTCGTGGGATTCGTCGTCAGCGGGAACGATTGGTACGCCCAACTCTTGCGCCATCCAGTGATCGAGCAGCAGGATCTCCGTAGAAGATCGAAGGTCGAGAAGCTCCAGGCGACCATTAAGCTTGTTCTTCAATTTGTCGCGCATCTGCTGCAGAGGCAACGCATGGTCGCGTGCGGCAGTTTTCAACACGAATGTCAGGCGAAGCATCGCCGGTCGGTTCGGTTTTACATGGGAATTCTCAGGAAAATCCTCCTTGATGCCCTCCGCATGCGGAAGCCCATAATACATCGATCCGAGTAGCAGCAGGCAATCCGTCGCTTTTTGAACCAGATCGTCTACCAAATTATCGGGTAACGCTTTGACTGAATAGTCTTTGAGCTCGAGAAGATGAAGAGTTTTTTCGGTTGGGTCCCACCAGCCGAAGTCCATTTCGCAAAGACCGCGCCCCTTGAAAACTGACTTGAAATAGGGGGCCACTTCGAGGCGAAAGTAGCCGTCGACGGGCGGGTCGAAGTAGAGCCCAGACTCACGAATTCGCCGCTCCATTGCTCTATTTCTTACGCCCCTGACCCAAATCGATTTCCAACTCTTCGCGGTAGAGGCGAATTGATTCGTCCACGATGGGATTGTCAGGCATTCCATCACGAAGGTCGCTCATGTGCCCGACAACCTCGCCATCCTCGCGCACGAGCGAGCAGAATGGAACGCTTTCGTCGTGTTTCTTTGCAAGAATCTGAAGCTGCTTGAGCACGAGATAACTGTGCGTCGCAAGAATGACTTGGGCTCCCGTGCGCCCGATCTCAAAGAGCATCCGCGTTAGATAGGTAATCGCTTTGGGATGCAAGTTCGTTTCAGGCTCGTCGAGAAAGACGATCGAATTCCGATTCAGGCTGCGATTCTCTATCAATGTTGCCAGAATGCCTATCTTTTTGATTCCGTCCGCGGTCTGGGACATGCCGTAGGAACGTTTGCCCCGCTGAAACTTGAACTCGTCCGAAGATTGCGCTTTGATGATCTTGCCGTCGAACAGATCGCGAAGATCGTCGAGCACTTTCAGCAGATGCGGATCGATCTCGCCCTGTGTGGGCGGTACGCGGAGCAATTTGATCAAGTCATAATAAGTGTCATCGAAGCCAAAAATTTCGAGACTCTCTCGGGTAACTGCAATGGCTGAGAAGGTCGTAAGTATTTCTTTGGGGGGAATGAATATGGCGTTATTGTCTGCCGCTGTTGATTTGCGGGTCGGCCTCGGAAGAAAGAAACTTTTTTTCAACTCTGGATCGAATCTGAAGGCAAATTGCCACCGTTCGTTTGCAATCGTTGCGTCTATGCTTGTAGATTTAGTGCCGTGCTTAATGAGGCTGTGCATGGCGGGCGACGGCTGAAATGTCCAACGCGATTTCTTCCACACCCTCCGCTGCCACGACATCTCCTCATCGTCGCCCTTCTTCAAGGCCTCGATGCTTTTTGCCATGACATACATCGCCTTGAGCAAATGCGACTTGCCCGTGTCGTTTTCGCCTACGATTACGTTCACGCGAC
The DNA here is from genome assembly GCA_964514885.1 of uncultured Polyangium sp. Classification (GTDB taxonomy): domain Bacteria; phylum Myxococcota_A; class Polyangia; order Polyangiales; family Polyangiaceae; genus Polyangium. Next base: position 1,722 of record CAZETM010000487.1, read on the forward strand.
CGAGCCCCGGCCACGCAAAGTCGGAAAATGCGCCGAAATTCTTCAGGTGAATTTTGCTAAACACTCGAGCTCCTCACCGGCTGCCTGCCTAGATCGACCCATCGCCGAGCCTACATTACTCCAAAGCTGCTGCCACCCGCAAGTTTCACGCTCACGGGCCCACATCTGTCCGCACAGTTTGCGTAGTGGACGAGGAGTCGTGTCCTCGACCAACTTCCACTCACCTTCCCGCCAATAACCCCAGCCGCCCCAAGAATCGCCCTACCGATCGAAATGCCTCCGCCCGGCCAAACTGCAAGATGTGGCCGCCATGGAACAATTCGAGCGGCGCTTGGAAATGGCCCGCCAATCGCTCCGCGTGCTCGATGGGTGTGATCTTATCGCCCCGCGCGGCCAGAATGAGCATCCGATCGCGAGCGAGCTTCGACGTGCGCGCAAATGGACTGACGGCTCGATGAACCGCCTCGAGCCCTTCGTATTGCTGCCGTTGCTCCTCGGGAGTACCCACGAATCTGCCCGCGGTACGCGCAATCTCGGGAATGGATGCGAGCGGAATGATCGGCACCGCAAAAGCAAGTTCTTCGTCGAGCGTCGCGAGCAAACTGGCTGTATACCCGCCCAAGCTCATGCCCATGACGCCCACCGATTCGGCGCCGCGATCGCGAAGATAAGCGGCAAGGCAACGAATGTCGTAAACCGCATGGCGAAACCCTTCATTGGTGACCCGCGGATCACCGCCAGGGAATTGCGGCGAACGATCATCCGTACGGACAGCATGAAATGGCAATACGACGAGCGCGACGTCGAGACCCCGTTCGAATAACCATTGCACCGGCCAGATTCGTTCTTCCAGCGCATATTGCCCGCAGCGATACCCGTGAATCAGAATCACCGCCGGTCGCGAAGGATTTTCGTGCAAGAACAGCCGCGCCGCACCTTGGAGATTCTTCGGATGCGCCAAATACTTTTCGCGCACCGCGTCGCAAATCGTGTCGAATTTACTGGGCCAGGTAACATCGAGCACCTTGCCTGGGCCGGGGCCTGAAAAAAAGCGTACGGGGGAAACAGCCGGCGAAACGACTCGCGGCTCGGGGAAAAACGTGGACCCTTCCGTGTAATGCTCGGGGCGATCGTAGATTTCACGCAAATCCGCCAGACGGGCAATACGCTCGTCATGCCCAAGCGCCTCGGGATCGGGATGCCCACGAGAACGCGTGCGCCGCAAGAGCAACGCAGAGCCGACGGCTGTATCGAAGGTCGAAGCGGCGGAGGTAAGTAGATGACGCAGCACGGACGTTGGCGCCATGATTGGCCATTCGATGCTCGAAAGCAAGGCCTGATTCGCTTTCCAAGCGCGTTGAGCCACACGGATCACTTGCGCCCGGGAAGAATGCAGCGTATAGCGCAAAGTTGGCACGAAACGTGGAGACCATGTAGAAACGCCACCCGGCTTCGCTCCATGTCGTTCGTAACCGAACCGAGAAATCCAGTATGATCCGCAGCTCTGCAATGCATCGATTGTTGATGGGATCCAGTTCATTTTTGCCTGCCGCAATCGCGTTGGCGCTCGTGGGTGGCTCGGCAAGCGTAACGTTTGCACAGCCGGCCGCAGCGCCTCCGCCCGCAGCTTCTGCGCCTCAAGACGCATTACCTGCGCCTCCACCGGCTCCAACACCAGCGCCGACGGAGATTCCCGCCGAGCCGCCTGCGCCTGCGCCTGCCGTCGACGCGGATGCGCAATGGAAAGCGGTCTACGCGCGCGGCAAAGCGGCATTGAGCGCCGGTTCATTTCCTCCGGCCGTGACGATGTTGAACGACGTGGCCACCCGAGCATCCGATCCTACGCTACGCGCGCAAGCTCGAGAATTGGGTCAGCTCGCGTCGTATTGGGCCTACAATCAATTTCGGCTCACTCCGCCAATGAATACGCTTCCGCCGCCCGGCGGAAAACCGGCAGGCGTTCTGGAAGACAAACGAACGCTCGACGAATTGGGCGTTCTTTACACCAATTCCGTCCTTTGGGGAACGGGCCTTGGCGTGGTTGTCGGCATCGTGGGCGAATTCGATAGCGCGGCAGGGTTTTTCCTGCCCGCGATTGGTATGGCGGCCGTCGGTGCAGGTGCGGTTGCATTGATGGACGTGAAATACGGTCCCCTTCCCTACGGCGTCCCGCAATCGATTACCTCGGGCATGTACATTGGTCTCGAGGCCGGCATTTACCTGACGGGCATCATGGTGGCGGAGAACGTCGTTCGAGGTGACTCAGAAAAAGTCTATTCGGGGTTGATTTGGGGCACGGCTACGGCTGGGGCGCTGCTTGGCGGTCTCATTGGCGCAACGACGCCGGTCACGCCAGGACGAGCTTCGTTTACGAGCACGGGTGCATTGTGGGGCGGTTTGACGACTTCGTTGCTCACCATTGGAATTACCGATGGCGAATCCTTCACGGCACCTTTCGTGACGGGATTGATTGGCGCCACAGCCGGCGGTCTGACCACGGGGTTTTTGGCGAAATCGTTTTCACCTTCGATCGCGCGCGTGCGCTTCATCGATCTGGGTGGTTTTGCCGGTGGGCTCGTGCTGGGCGGGCTTTATGCATCCCTTACGGATCGTTTCGACGGCCAAGCAGTCGCATTTCTCACGTCGACAGGCGTCATCGGCGGCCTTGCGCTCTCGGCATATCTGACGAAAGACATGGAGCGTGACGAGCCGCGACGCGCGTATGTTCGCAAGGCATCGGACTGGCGCATGACCCCGTTCATGACGCCTCAACCGGGTGGCGGGACATTAGGGTTGGCGGGGACTTTCTGACACGTCTTCCACGAAGACAGCCGCGTGGACTCCATGCGAATCGACTCCTGCCCGCACAATCGCCCGATTCACTTCAACTTGAATTGAAACCGAAACACATACCACACACTCACCGGACGACCGCCATACATGAGCGGTCGATAGCGCTGCTGGGCCAGCGCTCCAAGCGCCGACTCGTCGAAAAACGTCTCCCCCTTGAGAATCTTGCAATCGCGAACTGCGCCGTCCTGGGCGATTCTGCATTTCGCAATGACCGTCGCTTCCCGGCGTAGCTGCATTGCTTCGCGAGGATATGCCGGCTGTGCTGGTCCTGCGATGAGCACCGGACGTTCCAATTCAGCCGACCAATTCAGCTCGGTATACGTTGGTTTCTCCTCGATCGACGTGCCATTGCCCGTTCCCGTTCCCGTTCCCGTTCCCGTTCCCGTTCCCGTTCCATTTCCACTTCGACCCGATCCACTGCCATCCGCATCCGCATTCCCTCCTCCCGAATTTGCCGGCTGGTCGGTTTCTGTTTCGGTTTGTCCGTCCGAATTCGCAGGCGGAGTGTCCTTGGGCTCCACGGGCTCTTCCACCTGCTCCTTCGGTGGCGGTTTGTCTGCAATGGGTACTTTTTCGGCCTTTGGCGCCACCGCAGCCGTCTGCTTTGGCTCGTCCGCTGCTGGCCCCGGAGGCCCGCGTGGCTCTTCGATTTTACGCTCGACGAATTCTACGATGGCCAGGTCTGGCGAATTGTCCTCCACGGGTTTGGTTTTTCCCGGTAGAACGAATACCAAAGCCGCGACGAGCGCATGCACGCCCGCTGATAAGATTGCGCCAGTGCCGAAACGGTCGTATGCCGCATCGGACCGGCCAAGCGCCGATTCGAACATGAGTGCCTCCTTTCGGGACGCATGATGAGCGCCCCGAGCGACCGCGAAATCAGAGCCAGTGAGTAAAAAGGGCTATTGACGTTTGAAGTGAAATGGGAATACGTATTGCGCTGCAACGGGGCGTCCGTTCAGCATTGCGGGAGAAAAACGCCACGTACGCGCCGCCGACAAGACAGCATCATCCAAATGCGGCAATGACTTGAGGATTACGCAATCCTTTGCCAACCCCAATTCAGTGATCACGCATTTCATCACCACCATCCCCTGCACGCGCGCCAGGAGCGCCGCTTGCGTATATGCAGGCTCGCGACCATGCACACGCACAGGACGCTTCATAGCCGAATCGAAAGGCATCGGTGTGCCCGGCTGCGGCATTGAATTTCGAGCCGCCGCGACATTCGCTGAAGGCGCCTCAGCCGAAGGGTTTGTTATGACTTCGTGCTCTGTCAAAGCCGACGCTTGCTCCTCACCCACGACCGATTCCATGGGCAAACGCGCTGCGTGTGGAGGCGCAATAACAGGTCGATTCGTCCCGCCAAACCATTCTCTGCGCACTGCCGGCTTTTTTTCGTCAATGATCGCCACAGTATCTTTAACGGACGAACCACTCGATCGATTTTGCTCCGGTAAAATAAATATGACTTCGGGTTCGTCTTGATGAACTTCCAAAACCGGCGGCGCTGATTGAAAGTGTGGCATGGGGCGCACGAAAAGCGCCGTCACGAGTACAGCCACTTGCACCATCGCCACCACCATTGCACCGAGCTTGCCGTTCCGAAGCGATCCACCCGAAGAAATTACGCTTTGAAAAAGGACTGGTTTGTCCAGCGCAACCGCTCGTTTCGTCCGTAAATGCAATCGGGACAATTCGGCCGGTTTTTTCGGAAGCACCATTCGGTCCGAGTCCTGTACGAGCAGACCGAGCCGAGCCCGTGCCCGATCCTTCGCCCCGCTGGGCGCCTGGTCCGCACGTGCAGACCGCAAAAGCCGCGTAGCAGAATCGCTCTTTTCACTTTCGATGAGCCGCCGAAGATCACTCATGGCCGACTCCCCGGGTCTCGCAATGCACGCGCCGATAAACGAGAAAACTCCTCCCGGGCCCGCTCGAGCCGCGAAGCCACCGTTCCCGGCCGCCATCCAAGAGCCAAAGCGATTTCGTCCCGCGATAGCTCTTCCAATTCGTGCAGAACGAGCACGACCCGCAGTTCCTCGTTCATTGCCGCCAAGACCTTGTCGAGCAGCGCCCGGGTTTGTTTTTCCTCGACGATCTCGTCCGTTCGGGGCCGCGAATCAACTACATCGATCGTTCCCGTTTCGTCATGATTGGCAACTTCTCGACGGCGCAGATGCGTGCGCTTCGAATGCGACGCTACGTTCCACGCCGTTCCCAATAAAAACGCCCGCTCATTGCCTTCTTGAATTTTCGCGAGCTTATTCCACGCGACGACGAACACCTGCTGCGCCGCATCTTCAATCTCACGCGTGGGCACACAGAATCTCCGCAGCGCTACACAAACACGATCGAAATGTTCTTCGAACATCGTCCGAAACCGCTTCGAATCCGCTTGCGCCCGCGCCTGTGCCCTCGCATCGGCAACCTGCCGAATCTCGGCATCGGTCCCAAGCACCTCGGCATCCACGTCGATCAAGATGCTCATGGTACCGTCCTCGAACGGAAAACGACATCTTGCCGCACAGCAAGGACGTCGGAGAGGTGAGCAAGAACCAGGGCCACGTGTGTAGAATGCCCGGAAGTTGCTGCGCTGATCACGAAAAAATGTGGACGAGCGAAAGATTTTTCAGAATCCTAGGTTCATTGTTCGTGCGAACATGTTCGCGATCATGATGCGTCGCACGTTCGTTGGGTTGGCCGGTATCGTTCAGGTGATTGCATGCAGTCGTTCCGAGCCAAAACCCATGGCGGAGCCGGCATCTCCGTCCGCTTCCGTATCGCACGCAATCGCTCCGATGGCATCATCGAGCGCCACGAC
>CAZETM010000488.1:0-7374 GCA_964514885.1 uncultured Polyangium sp.
CGCACGCTCGGGGGCCGGCAAAGTGGCGGAAGAGGGTCGGTATGTCAAGCGGAAGAAAGGCTCTCTTGAAATCTTATTCCGTCAAGACGGCTTGGGGCCTCTGGGCGGAGGCGGCTGTGCTCGCCGCGGATCCTCTGGAAAGCTGTGTTTCGGGTACTTTCGCCGCAGCTCTTTCGCGAGCGTCGGGTAATGGCGTTCCCAAAATCCTGCGAGATCCGTCGTCACCTGTACGGGGCGATGATTCGGCGCACACAAGTGCAATACGACCGGCACACGACCTCGCGCGATGACCGGGCCTCGAGCCATCCCAAAAAAGTCCTGCATCCGTGACTCGCCCCAAACGCCGCCGTCTGGGCCGTACTCGAGCACCAAACGCCGTCCATGAGGCATCACGACGTGTTCTGGTGCGGCTTCCGCTACGCCGCGCGTTTGCTCGGGCGATAGCGTCGCGCGGATCGCTGCTCCCAGGTCCGTTTTTCGCAGCTCCGCAAAGCTGCGACGTCCAACGGATGCATCACGCACTGCGCGTTCGATCAGCTCGTCATTCACGGACGGCAAGCCTAGTTCCGGGCAGTGCTTCTGGACAAACCTTACGCGCGCGAACCATTTTTCGAGGGCATCACCGTGGACAAACGCTCCGATGCCTTTCGCGCATGCAGCCTTCGCGAGCACTTGCGCCACGCGCTCCGACGACTCGTCATCGAGCGTCGTCACTCGCGATTCTTCGAGCACCAACGTTCCGTACGCGAGCTGGCGCGTAACCTCGACGCGTTCTTGCGCCTCGTTCCAACGAATGTTCGTCGAGTCCGTCACGGCATCGGTGAACAAGTCGAGAAGCCAATCGGCTTCGACGGCACTCGCTGCACGCACGAGCACGCGGTTTCTCGTGCCCTCGGAACGCTCTTCCGCATCAACGGCCACGACGAGCTCTTCTCCGCCGATGACGCTGGTATCGGCAAGCACCGCCGATCCACCAAACGCAAATACGATCTCGCGACCCCTGCGTCCCGTCGACGTATCGGGACGACGAAGCCGACCCACTCGATCGGGATAACCCGCCAGCGTCGCGATGAGCAGCGCGCGTTCGAAGTCGTCGGGACTTGCTGGTCGCGGCGATGCCTTTCGATCGACGAAACGCGCGAGTTGCTTCGCCGCTCGCTCGACCGATGCCACCCGCATCGGATCCAGACCGTACGAACGTAAACGATCCGCGGACGAGCCTTCCGCCCGCTCGAGATCATCGAGCGCGCAAAGCAGATCCGATCGATGCATGCCCGTTTGTCTTTGCCGATGCGACGCGGTGCTCGCGACACTCACGTCTCGTTCACCGAGCAGCGCAGCGACGACGCATCCTTGTTCTGCAACGCCTCGTGATTCGGCTTCGACGATGATGCGCGCCTGCCGAGGATGCGCTGGAAAGCGCAGCATTCGTCGACCAATGGCCGTCACTTTCCCCGCCGTATCGATCGCGTCGAGACGCTTCAGGAGTTCGTCGGCCGCGGCGATGGCTGCACGGGGAGGGGGATCGAGCATCCGCAGTTCATCGGGACGAACTCCCGCGGCGTACAGCTCGAGCAGCGTCTCGGCGAGGTCCATGCGTAGGATCTCTGGCGTGTCGTGCTCGGCGCGGGACTGAAGGTCGCCTCGCGTGTACAGGCGCAAGCAGCGACCTGGCCGTGTGCGGCCTGCGCGCCCGGCACGTTGAGCCGCCGAAGCTTTCGAGATCTTGGCGACTTCGAGCGTGGGCAAACCCGACCACGGTGCATGCGACGCTACTCGAGCGAGGCCACTGTCGATCACCGCGACGACGCCATCGATCGTGATGCTCGACTCCGCAACGTTGGTGGACAAAATGATTTTGCGGTCAGGGGCTGGACGAACGGCGCGATCTTGTTCGGCCGGCGTCAGCATTCCGTGCAGCGGGAGCACGAGCAAACGTTCTGATTCCGCGATGGATCGCAGCGATTCTGTGGCCTTTCGGATCTCGGCCGAGCCAGGCAAGAAGACGAGCACGTCACCATCCAACCCATCGCGCACGAGACTACGAACGGCCGAGGCGACTTGCGATTCGAGAGGGCGATCATCGGAACGTTCGAGATGTTCGATCTCCACATCGAACATACGTCCCATCGACTGCACGATGGGTGCGTCTAGAAAAACCGCGACCGGACGCGTCTCGAGGGTCGCGGACATGACGGCGATCGCGAGATCGGGGCGTGACGAACGCGCCAAACGATCGAGCAGCGCGAGGGCGACATCGGCATGCAGATGTCGTTCGTGAAACTCATCGAGCACGACGATGGACACGCCTTGAAGGAGCGGATCGCGTACGAGTCTGCGGGTCAAAACTCCTTCGGTGACGAAACGAATGCGTGTCTTGGGGCTCGACACGTCTTCGTAACGCATCGTGTACCCGACGGTTTCCCCGACGTTCTCGCCCATTTCTTCGGCGACGCGACGAGCGGCCATACGTGCAGCGAGCCTTCGAGGCTCGAGGACGAGGATTTCTCCGCGAGCGGCCAAACCATGTTCGAAGAGGGCTCGAGGGACGCGGGTTGTTTTTCCTGCACCTGGAGGTGCTTCCAGGACGAGCCGCTTTCGGTCCGCCAGCGCCGCGCAAATTTCCGGCAAAACAGGCTCGATCGGCAATGTCATTGGGGCGGGGCATGGTGCCCTAGTGGACGAGAAAATCCAGCTTTGGCCTGCTAGTGGTGCGGCCCGGCACGTCAATGTTCGCCACGCTTCTGGCCCATCGCGGTGTCCCGATGTAGAAGAGGTGGAAGAAAATGGAGCCCATAGGTTGGGGTCCTAGCGAGTAAAACCATGCGAGTGCTCGTCTGTGAAGATCAGGACGCCATTCGTCAGATGATCACGACGCTGGTCGGTTCGTCCGGCCATGAAGTCGTTGGCGTTTCCAACGGTGCAAAAGCCGTGGATCTGGCCTGTACCGAGCCGTACGACATCCTGCTGCTCGATCTCATGTTGCCTGGCGCATTGGATGGATTTCAAGTCTGTGAACGTCTGCGGGCGGAGGAAACTACGAAGAGTCTGCCCATCTTCATCATCAGCGCGATGGACGATCCGGACTCGCGCGCACGCGCGAAGCAAGCCGGCGCGACAGACTTTTTCGGCAAACCTTTCCGCCCGCTCGAACTGCTCAAAGTCATTCAAGCCATCGCGGCATCTCGTCGTTAGAGCTGTCTGCCGTGCAGGCTTTGCCTGACAGGTAGCCGAAAACGAGATACATCGTGCGCCATGCTGAAACGCGTTCACGTAGCCCCGCGCGTGGGCGTGGCCATTCTGTTGGCCCTGTCCCTGGTTGCTTGTGAAGACGAAAAGAAGAGCAACACGTCGAGCGTCGATGCTGGCGCGCTCGATGCTGGTCCGACCGGTCCCGTTCTTGGGGGCAAGTTAGGTCAAGCCGTTGCTGCGGCTGCCGCTGCTCGTCCGCAACAAACAGACAAACCCGACGGTGGACCGCCGGAAAGCGGCATCTTTGCTGCTGGCGGTGCCGACGAAGCTCACCCGCTGAGCGCTGCTCCCAAGCTTCAAATGTTCGCCGAAGGTGGCGATCCAAAAGTGCCGTTGTCGTACTCGTTCACCGCCGGTGCCGAACGCAAAGCGACGGTGTTGCTCCAAGTGCGCGCAGCTCAATCGCAGCTCACGCCGCTCACCGTGGCGCTCGTGTTCAAGTCCGACAAACCCAAGGACGACAAGAAAAAGACGGACGAGCAAGACAATCCCGCCGAGCTTGCAGGATTGCCCGTCACGGTGAAGATCGCCGAAGTGAAGTCGCTTCGCGGTGGAGGCGTTGGCAGCGATCTCGAGGCCTTCAAGGATGTCGTGCTTCGTTACCGGCTCACGCCTGCAGGCGTGCCGACGGACATGGCGATCGAGTATCCGAAGAAGAACACGGAAGCGATCGAGCTGGTGACGGGAGCGTTGATCGAATCGTTGATGGCGATGACGATACCGCTCCCGGACAAACCCGTCGGTGTTGGCGCGTATTGGATGATCACCGATCGTGCGAAGTCATCGGGTGTCGATGTCGTGCGGTATCGCGTGGCGAAGGTCGTGAAGCTCGAGGACAAGACGGCGACGTTGTCGCTCGAAGTGCGTCAGTACGCGGCAAATTCGACGTTTGCTCTTCCCGGTTTGCCCAAGGAAATCCAAGTGGCTCTCGACAAGTACGAATCGCAGGGCAAAGGCGAAGTGTCGCTTGGAGCTGATCCGTTTCTGCCTGGACGTGGACAGATCAACCTCGTGATGCAGACGTTGCTCACGTCGCCGCAGCAGCAAGGCGCACAGAAGTTGATGATCCAAACGGACACGCGCGCAGCTCTCAGCAATTCGCCCTGACGAGCAACCCCCTCACACACCGATTCCACGAGTTCAGCAGCACCGCGTAGACATCGCGCGCTCTTGCCGTCCGAGGCGCAGCGATGCGTTGGCGACGCTCGTGCATTCCTACGTCGCCAAAGGGGCGCGGCAGGCCAAACCAGTCGCGACATCGGCACCATGAGCGATGAGGTCAAGCGAGCCTGGCGCGCGGTCCAGGAACAACATGCAAACCTGGATGTTTTTCTCGACGATCCCTTGCTGCCAGACGGTCAGCGCAAGCGGCTTGGGCTTTTCCGCAGCGTCGAAAGCACGGTCTGCATACGCGTGGAGGAGATGTGTGCGACGGACGATGTGGACGTGACCGATGTCGCAGTGCTCGTGGTGGATTCATCCGCGCATGAACTATTTTTCCAAGACGACGCGCCCAAAGGGACGACGATTCTGATCGGGCATCGTTTGGAACTGCGCGGGTTTCTGAGATCGAGGCTGCCGGCTGCAGACGATGCGCCGTTCGATCCGTACGACGATCTGCTCAAGCCTTCACCGAGGCAGAGCGTTCGCGTGTTGATCATGGACGGGGAATGTTTGACCGTGATGAGTTACGGGACGTTTGTCACGGTACGCGTGGATCCGGAAGAAATGCTCCAGGCTTAAGAAGCTTGGCCCGACTGCGGAAGCGATGGCGAGAAGCCCAATTGAGGGACGTTCGGACGCATGCCGAGCTTGTGCTCGACCACGATCTGCACGCGTGGCCCAGCTCGAAGGTCGAGCGGTCCTCGATGCTCGTGCATGTCGCCATCGAGGATGTAACTCACGACGCCCGAACTCGCGTGCAAGATCGCGTGATCCGCGACGCACTCGTAGGTGTGTTTTTCGCCCATCGGACGTGCTCGCCAGATCCTTCCGAGGTTGCGGACAAACCCGAGCGCCGTGGTGTGAATGCCGAGCATGTGAAAGGTTCCCGGTACGTGATCGGCACGGTAAAACGGCCGGAATCCAAGGGGAACCTGATCGATCGTACCCGCCGCGATGCAGAGATAATCGCGCTCGGGAAAACTCGTCACGCCAGGAAACTCGACCCGTCCCTCCCAACGCTTCGCAACCGGCGTGGGACGACCAAGCACCACGTTCTTGCACGCTGTGAAAAGCGTCTTCGCCGCGTGCAGCGGGTTGGGCTCAGGGTGCTGGTAATACACGGACATGTAGCTGTGAATGACGCCCGTACCAAAGATGAACCCGAACCTGTCTCCGATACGCATCACGTTGCGCTCGACGATCCGTAGCGGGGTCGTCATGCGGTCGTTGTAACGAGCAAGAAGCGACGCAAGCAGGCCATCCGGACGACCCTTCGGCACACCGACAGCATCGGCCACGGCGTTCATCGTTCCGCCGCGCAAAAAGGCGATCGGCGGCAAAGGTTCGTCACTATAAACCTCGAGAAACCCAGTCAACGTGACGTGGTTGGTGCCATCTCCCCCAGAGATGCCGAGCACGTCGATCTTGAGCCTGCGGAAGTCCTCCGCGATACGCGCAAGGTCTTCTCGAGTTTGTGCGGTACGTACGATGCCGTTGTCACCGAGCGTTCTAGCAAGCCTCGATGCAGCACCAGGGTCTCGACGGTTTTGACGCGAGCGGGGATTCAGAACGACGCCAATACCAGCCATAGGTGTGATCATCCGTGACGGAATCGTGACGCGACGTCAAGCAGTTCATGACGTGCGAAACACCTTCACTTGGGCTGCGAAACGCACTTCGCGGACCTGCTGATCACCCTACGCGTCACCGACTCGTCACTTCGTCAATTCGTCAATTCGTCACGGCTTCATTTTTTCGCGCGAGGAGTTTTCCAACGCGGTTCGAGATGCACGCGGACGATGTCCGCCATCAAGCCGATATGCGCGCAGTGATCGGGTTTGTCGTCGCCCGTGTATCCGCGTACGTGGAAATCACCCTTGTCAAAACGGCGGATCATGTCGAGGCCGAGCACGTCCGCACGCTTGGATTTCTTGGGCTTTCCTTTGAGCTCGCTGACCACGTGAGTGGCAACTTCCGTCGTCGATGCGTATCCAGGAGGAATGATCGACGAGTGACTCAAGAACATGAAGGTCTGCTTCTTCGAAGCTCGCTTGGCGAAGTCGATGAAGGGCTCGAGCGTGATCGTTTTGAGGCTGTGGGATTTTTCGTCGACGTAACCGGTGTGCAGTGAATCGAGCAGAACCACCGCATCGACACGCTTGCCGGCAGGCTGGCGCATGATCTGTTCGATGGCTCCATAACCGGCACTCCACGCACTGAGCGCGAGCTTGCGGACGTGAGCGTTCTTGTTGCCTGTCTTCTTCGCCATGGCCGTTTCGACGCTGGCGATGAGCTGCGTGAACACGTTGGGTGAAGCGAAAGTGCTCGAGTACGCACCAGAGCCGATGCCGAGGTCGATGCCGACGAGCACCGAGCCCTTGGCTGTCTTGACAAACTCTTTGCGGATGGGCTCGTGACCGTGGAAGTGCACGATGAGGTCGAAGCCGCCGCTCTTGGTGATGCCGCCTTTGCGTGGGGCGACCATTTGACCGACGCTTGGCGCGTTCGACCATGGGTCGTAAAGGCCCCAACCAGGATCGGGAGTCATGCACGGATGAATGCCGCCTCGACGCTTCTTCGCGGGGGCAGCTTTGCGCTTCGGTGCAGGCGCGGCTTCGGGTGCAGACGCCGGGGGAGCTTGCGCGGTGGTGGTGCTGCCCGCTGCGTCGGTGCTGGGCGTCGTAACGACCGTTGCGGGCTGAGTTTCCGTCGAGGGAGCGGGAGGATCGTCTGCCGACGCAGGGATCGCACTGAGCAGCGAAGCCGCGCTCACGAGCGACAAAAGGGCAGCAAAACGAGCGATTCCGCGAGAGGTAAAAGAGGACAGAAGGCGCATCCGGGTCGTTTTCACTTCCCATAGATACGTTCAAAGGTCGAATTTATTGCTTTTTTGGTTGCAGCTCAGGAAGAGCTGCGGAGCGGGGGTCAGCGGCCAGGAGTGCCGCCACCTTGAGGAGG
>CAZETM010000489.1:0-7356 GCA_964514885.1 uncultured Polyangium sp.
CCACCACTCGGCAGCGCCTCCAGACTCGTTCGCCACCGCTCGGCAGCGCCTCCAGACTCGCTCGCCACCACTCGGCACCGCCTTCAGACCCGTTCGCCGCCACTCGGCAGCGCCAACAGACCCGTTCGCCGCCACTCGACACCGCCAACAGACCCGTTCGCCGCCACTCGGCAGCGCCAACGGACCCGTTCGCCGCCACTCGGCAGCGCCAACAGACCCGTTCGCCGCCACTCGGCACCGCCAACAGACCCGTTCGCCGCCACTCGGTACCGCCAACGGACCGATTGGCACCACTCGGCAGCGCCAACAGACCCGTTCGCCGCCACTCGGCAGCGCCAACGGACCGATTGGCACCACTCGGCAGCGCCGTCGCACCGATCGCCGCCACTCGGTAGCGCCGTCGCACCGATCGCCGCTGATCCTTTGCTACCCAAAAGATTTTCTTGCCACCCACCACACCACGTACGTTAGGATGCGCCCCCCGATGACCACACCCATGCTGGATCTCGACCGCCTCCTCAAGCTCCGTCTGGTTATCGCTCGATTCGGCGAGATGGACCTCGCCAAATGGTGGAACACGAAAGGTCAACTCGGACGTTTGGGCGCCTCCGTGCTTCGCCGCGGTTTCCCGCGTACACATCGATTCGCTCAAGCTCGCGCCGTCTTCGCCGTTGCAGCGGCCCGTTGCGCGGAAGTCTTCGATCCGCCCGAATGCGTCACCCTCTTTCGCCTGCCCGAAAGCATCGAAGAAGACTTCGATGCACGGTGGGAGTACTGGCTCGACAACGCCGCGGAATGGGCGCCCTTTTTCGAGCAGCTCGAAAAGCTCGACGGTACGGATCTCGCCGCCGCCCTGAGTTCCTTGGCGCTCGTCAAAAACTCGGATGTGGACGCCTCCGCCAAACTAAGGCGCTCCGCAGAAGGTCGAGCCGTTCCCCTCCCGGGATTGTTTTCCGGCTCCGAAGACGACGTTTCGCTGCTTGCGCTGGGCTTTTCACGAGGGGAACCCGGCGCGCTCGCCGTCCCGTATGCCAGAAGAGCGGACGCTTGAGCCCCGCGGCTTCGCGCGCACAAATCGCCTCTTCGTTCTCCGCCACCAAAGGCGCGATGATCAACGAAACCTTTGCCGTCTTTGCGGCTTGGGACTTCGCGCGAACCAAGCGGCAAAACCTCGATCGTCTGCGCGAAGAAAACTTCATTGGTGCGAAGAGCGACGCGTGGCTGCTCGACATCTGCAAAATCATCAATCGTCGATTCGACCCCGAAGGCCGCGATCGCGCGCTCGTCGTGCTCGCCCAACGCGGGTGCGATCTCGAAACGTGGAAGCCCATCTTGCTCTGGCACATGACCCGCGACGAATTCCTCGTGCGTGACTTTTTGCAACATTGGCTTTTCCCGGCATACGAAGCCGGCGCGTTTCGCATTCGCTCCGAGGAGCTGCACGAATACCTGCATAACCTCACCCAACGCGGCGGCACGACCGAACACGCCTGGGGCGAGAACAGTACGAAACGCGTCGCGGCAGGGTTGCTCAAGATCGCCGTCGACTTCAACTTGCTACGTGGTCGATCCATTAAAGAATTCGCGTCGTATCACCTCCCCGAAGACAGTTTTGTTTATCTTTTGCATGCCATGCGCGACCAGCTCATCAGCCCCGGCAAAGTCGTCGCTTCGCCCGATTGGCGGATGTTTTTGATGCGCCCGGCCGATGTCGAGCAAGAGCTTTTGCGCCTGCATCAGTTCCGCAAACTCGAATACCAAGCCGCCGGCAGCCTCGTCGAGCTTTCTTTGCCTTGTAGTAATGGCCTAGAATACGCAGAAAGGATGGTCGCATGAGCCTCACGGACCCTGCGCCGATGCGCATCACGCGCGATCTCGAGCCCGTGCTTTCGCTTCCAGACCCGCGCACGAAGCTCAGCGCATATCACGATATGCCTTATGCAATCTTCCGCTACGATGCCGAGGAAGAATTCGAGCTGCGTAAACAGGTGACCTTGCTGGAGACACGCCTCTCCCAAAAGGGAAAACGCGTCAAGCGGATTTCACTCGCCGAATGCCTCGACGAAGCCATGCGCTCGCAAAGGACGCTCGACGAATGGTATACCGCGGAACGTGAACAAGGCCCCGATACCCTGGTGGAAACCGTGCATTCGGTGCTTTGCGAATATGCACCGCTCGTGAATCTCGTCGCGGACCGGATGCCCACCAACCCCGATCCATTGCGTGACGTCGTATTCGTCATGCGTACGGGAGCACTTTTTCCGGTCTACCGCACCTTCTCGCTGCTCGAACAACTCAAAGGGCGCGTGCACGTCCCTACCCTGCTCTTTTACCCCGGCGACCTCGACGGCGCCGCGGGGCTGCGCTTCATGGGCGTGCTCGATGCCGAGCACAACTACCGGCCGAAGATCTTTTGAACTTAGGAATGGTTATGACCACCGCGCGTATCACCACGCTTTTCGACAAGAAGATTGACCGCCTCATCGAAGAGGTCATCAAGGTCGACCAGACCGACGAGCAGATTCTCGCGCTCGAAATCAACGAGTATGTGACGACCGCGTCCATTGCTCGCCATTACGTGGAGATCTTCGAGAAGTATTACGACACGCCGCAGAAACCGCACGAAGGTATTGCGATCTGGGTGTCGGGCTTCTTCGGCTCCGGTAAATCGAGCTTTGCCAAGATGCTCGGGATGTCCATTCAGAACAAGGAGGTCGTGGGCGAACGCGCGTCGAAAATGTTCTCGACCCGAGCAGGCAACATCCGCCTGACCAATCTGCTCGACCTCATCAACGAAAAGATCCCCACGCACACGGTCATTTTCGACGTCTCCACCGACCGGGGTATTCGCAGCGGCAACCAGACGCTGACCGAAATCATGTACGGGCTGTTTCTGCAAAGCCTGGGATATGCAAAAGATCTGGATATCTCCGAGCTGGAAATCGCGCTCGAAGAAAAGGGCACGCTACAGCGTTTCGAAGACGAATACCGGCGGCTCTTCAAAAAACAATGGGCGGGCGAAAAAGGCAAAATAGCCTTTGCACTGAGCGAAGCGAGCCGCGTGCTGCATAGCCTGGAACCGGACACGTATCCGATGGCGGACTCGTGGGTCAAAGCCGTCAAGAACAAGGCGGATATCACCCCGGGCAAATTGGCCGAACGCGCGACCGAGCTGATGAAGCGGCGGAAGAAAGATCACGCGCTCATGTTCGTCATTGACGAGGTGGGGCAATTCGTAGCGCGTGACGTCCAGAAAATGCTCGACCTGCAAGCGATCGTGCAAAGCCTAGGCGTCAAAGGTCGCGGTAAACATTGGGTGGTGGTGACGTCGCAGGAAAAATTGGATCAAATCGTCAGCGGTCTCGACGATAAAAAGATCGAGCTGGCACGATTGATGGACCGTTTTCCGCTCCAGGTTCATCTGGAATCGTCCGACATCTCGGAAGTGACGAGTCGGCGCGTATTGTCCAAGAATGCGAACGCGCAAGCTGCATTGGGTAAACTCTTCGACGATCATCGCAGTCGGCTGACGGAGCATACGCGGCTGACGGCGGACATCAAGCTGCCCGAAATCACGCGAGATGCGTTCGTCGATATCTATCCGCTCCTGCCGTACCAGATTGACCTCATCATTCAGGTGGTTTCGGGATTGCGCACGCAAGGCGGCGCCAGCAAACACGTGGGCGGGGCGAATCGGACGATCATCAAACTTGCGCAACAATTGCTGATCAATCCCGCGGTCAATCTCGCGGAAGCGCCTATCGGATCGCTCGTGCGCTTGGATCAAGTCTATGACTTGGTCGAAGGCAACATCGGCTCCGAAGTGCGGGCGAAGATTGCCGCCATTGCCAAAGAATTGGCCCATCCGCTGGCGATGCCCGTGGCCAAGGTGATTTGCTTATTGCAATACGTCAAGAGCGTGCATCGCACGGCGGAAAACATTGCGGCTTGTTTGTATCCGGCGGTCGGGGCGGATTCGCAGCTCGCGGCGGTGAAAGAAGCGCTGCGCGAATTGGAAGCAACCCACAAGGTTCGTCGCGGTGATGATGGCTATCGCATTCCTACCCCGGCCGAGGACGATTGGGAGCGCGTTCGTAATGGTATCAGCCCCAAGCCCGGAGATTCGCATCGCATTCATTGCGACATGTTGACCGCGTTTTGGCAACCGCAGCCGTCGTTTACCTTGTTCGAGACGCGCACGTTCAAAGCGGCTTTGGCTGTACATGGCCGCGTGCTTCTCGATGGCGATACGACGTTCCACGTGTTTTTGGAGCCGGAAGGCAAAGATTTTCAGGCGCTCACCGCCGAATTGCGCACACGGAGCCAACAGGAGCGCAAACACGTGTTTTGGGGCATTGCACTGACGGACGCGATCTATCGGGAAGTGGAGGAGCTTTACCGGTCGAAAGAAATGCTCGCGCGCAAAGAACGCGAAACGAAGGGCGACACGACGCCGTTTTTGATTGGCGAAGAACGTGGGCGCCAGCGGCGGCATCACGACGAGCTGCGGCGTTTGTTCAAGGCCGCGTGTTTGTCGGGGAGCGTGTTTTTCCGCGGCAATGACCGAAGCCCCGGTGATCGCGCGCAGGATGTCGGGCGAACGGTCACGGAAATCCTGGGGCATGTGTTGCCCGAGGTGTTCGATCGTTTCAAGGAAGCTGCGGCCAAGCCTTCGGACGTAAAGAAAGGCGTGGATGCGCTTTTCACGGCGGAAAACCTACAAGGACTACCGTCGGTGTTCACGAGCTTGGGGCTTTTGCGCGACGAGAAAGGTAAAACCGTATTTCGCGTCGAAACCGGCCCACTACGCGAAGTGCTCGATCGCATCGAAGAACGCGCGAACTATGGCGATACCGCGAGCGGTCGGTATCTCACGGACGAGTTTGTCAAGGAGCCGTTCGGTTGGGATTTCGAGGCCGTGCGGCTTTTGGTGTTGTCGCTTTTGCGCGCGGGCAAAATCGAAGCGACGAGCAAGGGACAAACGCTGGATGCGGTGCAAGGCATCGAGGCGCGGGATACGTTTTCCAACAACAATCTATTTCGACAAGCATCGTTTCGACCGAAAAAAGGTTTCATATTCGAAGACTTGGTCCGCGCGTCCGAAGCGTTCCGCGATACGTTCGGCAGCGAGGTGCGGGAATTGAATGCAGGTGCGATCGTCCACGAGTTACGTCGCGAAATCGCTCGACACGAAGACACAGTGGCCACGGCGCTCGGTCTTTTGAGCGCCAACAAGTTGCCAGGCAGCGGCGTGCTCGAAGGCGCGGTTGGTCAAATGAAAGCGATTCTTCGGGGATCCGAAGATCAGGCACTCGCAACGTTCAACGCTTCGCACCGACCCATCAAAGATGCGATCAAACGGGCCGCGGAGCTGGAGCAAAACCTCAATGAGCCGCGGCTACGGGATCTTTCGCGGGCGCGTGAGGCTACGGCGCGCGCCTGGCCGTTCCTGGCGCAAGAAGCCGATGTTTCGGATGCTTTGCGCGCGAAGGCGACGGCGCTGCAGGATTTGCTCGAGCGCGAGAACTTTTACAAGGAATTGCCCACCATCGAGCAGCACGCACGAGCAATCGAGACCGAATACGATCGACGTTTCGAGGAGGCGATGACGGCGCGTATGGCGGCGTATTCCAAAGCGTTCGATCGGCTGTTGAAGACGCCGGGCTGGAGCGAAATCGACGAGGAGCAGCAGCGGCGTTTGGCCGATCCGTTCGTTCGCGGGAAAACGCGTGAAACGGAGCGACCGTCCATTTCCCAATTGCGGTCGGAGCGCGATGCGTGTGAGAGCCGATTGCGTTCGGCTCTGGCCGAGCTTCGGCGGCTGATCGACGGTGAACGCGTGGTGGCGGTGAGCTTGGGTAGCTATTTCGGCGGCGGCATTGAAACCGAAGAGCAACTCGACGCGGCGCTCGACGGGATGCGCGAGGAGTGCGTGCGACTCATTGGTGCAGGAAAGAAAGTGGTTCTGTCATGACGACACGCGTGGATCTTTCGGAACTCTTTCGACGAGAGAACGAGCAAACAGAGTGGAAAGAGAATGTCGCGGATATCGATGATGTCGTCGAGACGCTATCGGCATTTGCGAATGATTTGCAGAATCTCGGTGGTGGCTACGTCGTCTGCGGTGCGAAAGAAGATAAAGACTCGGCAGGATTTCCAAAGCTGGTTCGCGCTGGTCTCGCCGCGAATCGTTTCAAGGAAATCGAAAACATCGTGCTCAACCGATGCAGGGAACGCGTATCGCCGCCGATCACGCCCCTTGTCGAAGAGCTTCCGTCGGATGACGATGGACGTCGAATCCTCGTCTTCATACAACCTGCCACGACGACGGCCCACACCTTCCGGAGAGAGAAAGATGGGGCCAAACACTACGTCCGCGTGAGTCGTTCAACGATTGAGGCACGCAATGGCGTACTGAGGAGCCTTCTCGTTCGCAAGGGCGCATTCGAGCCGTGGGACCGACGCCCCTGCAATGGCGCGACCGAGAGTGACCTTGATCTCTTGGTGCTTAGGGATGCGTTGCAGCGGATGCGCGTTTTCTCGGCGGACACAGGGGTGGAGCATTATCTCTCGGCGGATGTGCAGTTGCACTATTTCGTGCCGCCGCTGTTGGCTTGTGAGCCACTCACGGGTGTTCTTCGCCCACGCAACTTCGCCATACTTTTATTCGGGCGTCAAACGCAACGCTTCATCCCCGGCGCGGTGAGCATTTTTTCGATTTATCCCGGCGTCGATCGTTCCGATCCTCATGCGGAACGGAAAGAGCTCGGCGGTAACCTACTCGAACAGGCATGGCGCCTGACCGACCTGCTCGATGTGCAATCCTATACGGCATTCGACAAGAATGATATGACCACACCGAATGCGCTCAAATATCCGAAGAGGGCGCTATATGAAGCGATGGGCAATGCACTTGCTCATCGCGATTACGAGGTTCCGGATCCCACACGACTGACCGTGTTTGCAGACCGAATCGAGATCAATTCTCCGGGCGCGCTTCCAACGGGAATGAGCGTCGAAGCATTTCGCGAAGGACGCTCAGGACCCAAGTGGCGAAACCAATCGCTCGCGTGGTTTTTCACCAAGTTGCAGCTTGCCCAGGCCGAGGGTCAGGGGATCCCAACCATCCTGCGGGCTATGCGTGACGAAGGGTGTCCTCCACCGATCCTCGATGCAGACGGGATGCGCGTCGTTTGCACGTTGCCCGCACACCCTCGGCATGCCGTGTTGCGAGAGCTGCGGCTCGCGGAACAGTCTCTCACCCTTGGTGAGCTTGCGAAAGCACAGGAGCAGGTTCGGACAGTTCTTCGTCATGACCCGTTGAATTCACGAGCCCTCCAGCTTTTCGCGGAAGTG
>CAZETM010000490.1:0-7351 GCA_964514885.1 uncultured Polyangium sp.
CGAGGCATAACGATTCATAATCAGATTCGTCGTATTCAACCGCTCGTCGTTCGTCATCGATTGGCAAAGTCTTGGCGCATCTCGTAATCGTCGAGCCCGTCGAAAGAGAAAAGCCGACACCGACTGCGTTATCGTCGCCGCCCGCGCTCGAATAACGCAATTCGAGATTCGGCTGCACACGGCCGCGGCCTGGTGGAACCGAGAGCAACATCGATAGCGCAGCGTCACCGGAATCCGTCATCGAGAAATATGGCGACATCGACGCAGTTTCGACCGTCTTGGTCTTCAGGGCTGGCGATTCGTGGCGCGGTCGTTGACGCACGCAAGCCAGTATGCGCGAGGCCTTTGCAGCTTGACTTTGGACCGAATCGCATTGGCAACCGGGGAAAACCGCAATGACCACACAAACAAGCACCAGCACCACGCCCGACGAGAAACCACGCACGTTGAACATGGGACACCTCGTGGCGTCCAGGCTATCGGTTCGAGCGATCACCAATCAATGGAAAGAACCTTGGCCGAGCGACTCGCAAACCGTATTTCATCGACATCGCATGGGGCGGCGCATCCCGTGAAGTTGAAGATGCGGCTGGGGCGACGCGAAACGCTAGACAATCGCCACAAATCGTACTATTCAGCGGCTCATGGCCATCGTTCGCCCCTTTCGCGCATTTCGTCCACCTCCGTCTTTGGCCCTCGAGGTTGCCAGTCCGCCGTACGACGTGATCTCGACGGCGGAGGCACGCGTGCTTGCACAGGACAAACCTTCGAGTTTCCTCCACGTGTCGCGGCCGGAGATCGACCTGCCCGAAGGCACGGACGAGCATGACGACGCGGTGTATGAGATGGGGACGACGAATCTCGCGACGCTCATTTCGAAAGGTGCGCTGGTGCAAGACGCCGATCCGCATCTGTACCTGTACGAACAGACGATGGGTGCACATCGTCAGGTCGGTGTCGTGGGATGTGCATCGGTTGCGGAGTACTCGAGCGATCGGATCAAGAAGCACGAGAAGACGCGAGCCGACAAAGAAGACGATCGAACGCGACACATTCAAGAGCTTGGTGCGCACGACGAGCCGGTATTCTTGACGTATCGGCAGGACCAGGAAATCGACGCGCTGGTGGCGGAATCGATTACGGGCGTGCCGATTTACGATTTCAAGACGCCGGATGGAGTGGGGCATCGGTTATGGGTTCTAGGCCGACAAACGACGCTGGAGCTGGAAGAGCGATTCGAGCAAGCGGTGCCGTGTTTGTACGTGGCTGATGGTCATCATCGGAGCGCAGCGGCGGCGCGAGTGCATCAGGCGTGTCGTGGTGACGGGCGTGAGCACGATGTGTTTTTGGCTGTGGTTTTTCCGGACGATCAGATGAAGATTTTGCCGTACAACCGGGTCGTGCGAGATTTGAAGGGTCGTTCGGCCGAAGAGCTGCTGGCGGAGCTGGGCAAGGTATTGCAGGTGGAGGCTGTTGCAGATGGGGAAGCTGCGACGCCGAAGGAGCCGCGGACGTTTGGCGCGTACATTGCGGGCAAGTGGTATTTGTTGCGTGCATTGGCGGACGCAGAGCGCGACATTGATCCGGTTCGGTCGCTCGATTGTTCGATTGCGCAGGATTTGATTCTCGGTCCGATATTTGGCGTGACGGATCCTCGTCGGGACAAACACGTCGACTTCATTGGAGGGATTCGTGGATATCGGGAGATTGAAAAGCGAGTGGATGCGGGCGAGATGACGATCGGGCTGCATTTGTATCCGACGCAGATCACGCAGCTATTTTCGGTGAGCGATGCGGGGCTGTTAATGCCGCCGAAGAGCACGTGGTTCGAGCCGAAGTTGCGTAGTGGATTGTTCGTGCATGCGTTTTGAGCGTGAGGCTTCGATTCGTTAGCCTTTCACTCGTGAATTTAGCGAGACCGTGCTGCACGAGTGAGTGCCTCGAGTGCTGCCAGCAGTTTACGATAAGACCTTGCCCGTGCCGCGACTCCAGGTGACAATGGCAAGGCGTTGGTCAAGGCTGGTTGGTCGATCGTTTCTTCATAGTGTCGCCCGAGCAGATCACGCATTCGACTCTTGCAACCTGCGAGGCTCTCGAAGCCCTCTCGTGGTTGTTTCTTGCTTGGTTGTGGTGGTAGCGCGCCAGCTTTTTGCAATGCATCGGATGCTACCAAGAACCATGTCTCGAATTCACGATTCGCAACGACAATCTCGATGGGAATATGATTGACCACCGCACGTGCACGAGCGCGCAACTCCGGTCCGAGTCCCTGGCGCGATTGTTTCGTGCGCAGTATGCAGTCATCATCAGCGTCCAATACGATGAGGATTCCATCCGGTTGCTGAGCGGCAGCTAGCTCCACGTAGTACTCGATACCCAGATCGTCGTCTGTATCGTGGTGGCATTTGAGCGCTCCGGATCCAGGGGCTCGAATTGCAAGGTCGGGAGTCTCGAAGTTGAGGAATCGGCGATGCTTGAACCAACGACGCAATAACAACGGCACCGCGGTTTGCTCGCCATGACCTTCAACAATGGCCAGAATGCGATAACGTCGTCGTTTCATTCATTCCCAGAAATTGTCATCGGCCAGCTCTGGTGTTTCTTCCGTGAACAGTGCGTTCGTACGCAGCAACTTGCCCACCGAGCGAGGAGGACGGCTCATCTGCTCGGCGCCTTGATTGACGCGAAATATGTTGCTACGTCCTTGCCGCCATTCGATTACGCGAATGCATTTCGCAGTCACCGCTGGGTGACTCAATGCCTCCGGGCTATGGGACGTCAGTAGAATCTGACAGCGATCTGTGCTTGCCGAGGCAGCATCGAGTAGCACACCAATTGCGACAGGATGGACGGAGTCCTCGATCTCGTCGATGCAGACGATGGCCGGGCTCGGACGTTGGCGAACCGCAACCAGAATTCCCAAGCTGCGCAGGGTTCCGTCGGACATGTCATTGATGTCGAATTGAATTCGGCTATCGCCTTGAAAGAACCGTACGAGTCTTCGGCCAGCCGCGATGCCCGATTTAATGCTGACGATACCGGGCGTGATAGCTCCGAGATGTCGAATTATGAAGTCTAAGTCTTCAGGATTTCTTTCCAAATGACGAAGCGCATCGCCCACGTTGCTGCCATCTCGGAGGAGGAATCCTGCGGTCCCAATCGGCGGCTCTGCTCGGATTGCGGCGGGAGCCAGGTTATACACGCGGATTCCCGATCGAAGTGCGTCCAGAATCACGCGAAATGCAAGATTGTTGCTCGCCATGAAGGGTAATGCGAGCGCATCACGAGCCCAACCCCAGCTCGTGTGTTTTTTTTCTACGCGATCTCGATGGAATTGCCATACGTGGCCCGCATCCGCGAC
Organism: uncultured Polyangium sp.; assembly: GCA_964514885.1. Taxonomy (GTDB): domain Bacteria; phylum Myxococcota_A; class Polyangia; order Polyangiales; family Polyangiaceae; genus Polyangium. The sequence goes on from CAZETM010000490.1 coordinate 3,362, forward strand.
CGCAACTTCGCTCTCCACCGCATAGCCGGCTCCTCCCCGTCGTGGCACCAGTCGAAAACCATACGTTGCTCGAAGTTCTGTATTCGGGGCGATTAGCTCCGGCCCGAGACCAGAATCTCGGCTGACCTGCTGAACGTATTGCGGGCTCACCCGCATCTTCACCGCAATCGATAGTGGAGTTTTTGGGGGCTCCCGCTTATGCTGAATGGCTGAAAACCCGCCTCGGCGCTCTAGGGCATTTTGCAGCGTATCCGCTAAAGACTCACGGAGGAATTCTAGCGCATCGATGAGTGTACTCTTGCCAGCTCCGTTTCGTCCGACCAACACCGTCAAATCATCAAGCTCCAGACGCGCGTTCTCGAATGCTCGAAAGCCTGCGAGTTTCAGCTCGTCGATCTTGACCCGCGCTCCGTCCCCAGTCATGTCGCACGGTGTAGCACTTGCGATGACTTCGCCAAGCACGACGTGAGGGGAAGTTCTTTCGTTAGGCGTCCGCGCGGACGTTTGCGCACGCCGGGATGCTGGAACGGCGAGCGGTGGGGTGATTTGGGCTGTGATGATTTTGGCATACCGGCATGTGCGCCCGAAGAGCTATGAGACCGATGGTCAATTTCTTCAACCTCGAGCGTCCATTCCGCAAGATCCGCTGCCTCCACCATGCGTTGTTTTTCTGCCTCCACCCATCCACATTCCCATAGACGTTCGCAACGAGCGATGTGGAAAGACTCTGATCAATCGTCATTTTCGCCAAAACACTATGCAGGTGGGTCGATGCTTTGCGTCGAAAGATCTCGCAAGTTCATGCTCAATTCTCCCAGGTATGACCGTCACGGCCATAACAGGGGACCGGCACAAGAACCAAGAACTTTGTGCGATGGACCGTTAAAAGTGCTGACGGCAGGGGGCTCGAGTGAGTTGACGTACGCGAAAGGGCTGGCGACAGGGCTTCCGTGAAAGATATCTTTCACAATGGCGCTGACGGCAGGGGGCTCGAGTGAGTTGACGTATGCGAAAGGGCTGGCGACAGGGGTTTCGAGAGAATTCGTGGTCCCGTTGTAACCGGGAGGGGTAGCGGATTTCTCGTGCCAACCGCGGACCGGTTCGCTTACGTAGCTATTCGCCGTCGTCCGTAAGGTAAATTTCGTCAAGAGCGAGCAAACCACCCAGGTCGGGAAGATTAACTGCGCCCTCCTGTAATTGAATGATGCTCCAAGGTTCCCCAGGTTCCCGGTGGTAATGCTCGACGAGACGGGTTGGCTGATCGATGAGCAACAGATGGCATAAGGTTGGGATTTGGTGGTAATGGTCGCGCTTTGCGCCGCGATCGTAGTCTCTTGTCGCGGGCGAGAGCACCTCGAACAGCAGCACGGGGTTGAGCAGGCACATCCCATCCGTATGAATTTGCCAGCGTCCGCAAGCTGCTCCCCCATCGGAATAGGTATAGAGGCCGGTTTGGGGGATGTAGATCCGTTGATCGCTATTGAAGCCGCGGCATCGGCGTCCTCGTAGCACTTGGTGGAGGACACCGGCCGTATTATTCGCAATTTGATTATGGCTGGGCTTGGCACCCACCATTGCGAAGATCTCACCGTTCAGATACTCGTGTTTGGTCGCGCTGTCGTTCTCGAATGCCAGGTAGTCTGCTTCGGTCCAGTGCAACTGTCGCGCGGCTGCGATCGTCATCGTCGGACGATACCGGGCTTTGGCACCTTGTCAAACACTGCGGCATGCCTTGCTGGAACGTCGCGAGTAAGAGCATGGCCGGGTGGGGAGGCGCAGATTTTGAAAAGTGCCCAGATTTTAAAAAGTGCCTGGCACCTTCGTCGAGTGGCTGTCGCCACCCCGAATCAACTTATTTGATGCATGCGACCACAGGATCGCTGCCATTAAGGTCCCCCTCGAACCAACCGCCGCGGTAGCCAGCGGCAAGGCAGGCATCCCATGCCATTCGCGCACAAGCGCCCTGGGGAAACGTTCCCGAATTGGTGGTACAGTCGACATACCACTTTGTGGCCGGACCGACCGCAAACATTTCGACAACCGTAATCGTCTGCTTAGCCTCCAGCGCTTTGATCCGTGCGTCGAGCGCGTCGATCGATGCGGTTACGACAGGCCCAGCCTTTTCGACCGTCGTCACGCGCAGATCAAGCGCGTCGAAGTTGTCATTCATCTTCAGCGCGCTCAGCGTATCGCCGTCCTTGAAGACATTGGGCACACTGGCGCGCACAATGGCCGTCGTTGCGACGACGACCGCAACCGGCACGAGGACGAGGGCCACGTTCCGCACCCACCGAGGAACGTCAATATCGATGTTAACTTGGAATTTCATGAGCTTTCCCTTTTCGTGATCACGGACCGAATTTGCAATTACCGAACGTATCTGTGCCGAAGACGCAGGCGTTGGATTCGCCCGACGAGCTGCTCGAACTGGTCGTCGAGCTCGAGCCACCACCGCCGCCCGTGCCGTATGTGCGTGGGTCAGGGTTGTCGCACGCCGCGATAACGACTGCGGCGACGGCGATCATCAGGCATGGCCACGCGAGGACTCGATGCTTCCAGCGCGTCTGCATTGCTTTTTGCGAGCCATGACCGTTCGTTTGAGGCGTCGTCATGGGACACCATTGCCATGAGAAAACGCTCTCTGCGCTTCCCGCATAGCGGCAATATCGAACAAGCACGAATGAATCATTGTTGTACGGCTCCTTACCCACCCCGCGCAGCATGGCTACACCGCGCGTCCAGGACCCGCTATAGTCATTTTTTCAAGAGCGAAAGCTGCCACGTCGCGTCATGGCAGGCGCGTTGTCGCAAGCGCGCGGCGTGAGGGAGCGCCCGATTTTTGCAGAATCGTAGCGACCTGATTTGCCACGGTATTACGCGATCGCTCACGCAAACGCGCGATCTCAGCATTCGTCAAACCGCGTCGCAACAGTTCCAGCACATCGTGCTCTGCAGGAGTCAATGTCGCGACATCCGTATCGGTCGAACGCACCCCAAACATGGCCGCCGCGAACTCGATAAGCGCGTGCCGCGACCGAAGACCAACCTTCGCCGCTGCACTGCTGAGCGCTGTCGACACCGAACTGGCGGGCAACCCAAGAGCGTAGGTAATGCCTTTACCTGTAAAACCTCGTGCCGCCAAACGCAGCACGTCGATCTCCCGCGCTGAAAAGCGTGCGTGGGGCTCAGTAATCGCCGCATTGCGGACCAAAAGATAAAAACGTTTGCCGTCGGTATCATCTCGCGGAACGACGCTGTAACGGCCATTGATGAGCGCCTGCCAGTCGTCCAGGGCATCGGGGTTTTTACGGCGATCGCGTAGCCTCGTGCGCTCGAGCGTGATCACTCGGCCCGCGAGGCGCTCGCGCTGGGCGCGTTCAATGGTCACGTCGTCGAGGTCGAGGAACCGCCCATCAGGCGCGAGCACGGCGCTGACCGCGAGGTCGGGGCGATAACGAAGGCGAAAGGCGCTGTCGACGTGCCCGGCGACCCGATGCAGCACGCGTCGTTCGGCGGGCGATGGTGCGAGGTGGCGGTCGAACAGCACCCAAAGAACGACGGCCAATCCCGCCTGCGGATAGGCGAAGAGCCCGAGCCCATCGCGTGCGCCCATGATCTCCCTGTACGCACGGAATCGCCGGTTGTTTTCTCCTGTGAGCATCGATTCGATCTCGCCGTGGGTCACCACTGGCGGGCCTGGGTAGAAGGTCGCGCGGAAGGTGTCCGGGAAAAACGCGAGATCGTCGGCGACGACTTTGTGGGCCGTGACGATGGGCGTCGGCGACGAGCTGGATGCGGCGCCAAACACGAACGCCGGGTTTTCGTACCCGTCTTCGTGGGCCGCTGTCGCGATGCCCTGGCCATGCGATTCCCCGACGAGGCCGCCGATCGTATGGAGGAGATCCCCACCCCACCGAGTCATGTCAGGCTCCGGTTGGTACAGGGCTTCGAGCACCGAGATAAAATCGGCACCCGCTTGAACGATGGACG
>CAZETM010000491.1:0-7322 GCA_964514885.1 uncultured Polyangium sp.
ACCAAGCAATCGCCAAACGAATGCGCAACCATCGAAGACGTGGACGGCGACGAAGAGATCCGCTCGAAGAAGGAACCATGGAGGGGAGTGCGTCTTGACGAACGACGAGGCGGAAGAGGGCCGAGATTGTTTATCTCGACCCTCACGGACAAACGATCAATCTTCTTCTTCCGCGTGCTTGAAGCCGCTGTCCTTGATGACCTTGTCCTGCACCATCGGCGGGCAAATCGCGAGGTGATCGACCGTCATCGAGAACGTGCCCTTGCCCTGCGTCATGCTCTTCAACTTCGACTCGTATTCGAGAATCTCCGACAGCGGCACATACGCGTTGACGATCGTTTGATCATCAACGGAATCCGTACCGAGGATCTTTCCGCGACGACTGTTGATGTCGCCAATCACATCGCCCGTCGCGACGCTCGGCACCACCACGTGCAGCTTCACCACCGGCTCGAGCAACACCGCTCCCGCTTGACCTAGCGCTGCCCTGAAAGCCTTGGCCCCAGCCATCTGGAACGCTGCATCGGACGAGTCCACGTCGTGGTACTTGCCGTCGTGAAGACGAACCTTGAAGTCGACCAACGGAAAGCCCGCCAAGAAGCCCTTGGACATCGACTTCGCAATGCCCTTCTCGACGCTCGGAATGAACTGGTCGTACTCCTCGCGTCACGCGGTAAGAATGAGGATGTCGATGCCGTGATTCGTTCCCATACGGATGCGCGGCGAGCCTACAACGAAGGAAGTACGGGGACAAGAAAGCAGGAGCAAATTCAGCCGAGCGAATCGAGTCTCACGCGGGCATCCCGGGCACCTTATGCCATTCAATCCCCACGTATTTCTCGAACAACCACCGAACCATGCTCGTGAAATCCCGCTCCGGATGCCCAAGTTTCGCCAGCTCGTCGCGCGCTGCGCGCTGTGCAGACTTGTTCCTCAATGCCTGAGCCTCACGCATGGCGCGGACCCTATTCAATGTGTCACTTGCGACTTTTGCACGCAAATTGCACAAGTCTTTTCGATTCAGTCCACAGGTGATGATTGTCGCGCGTCCCCTCTCCGAGACGCCGTCCATGATCCCGTCGTCGTACCATGCAAAATGATCCCGCACTTGAAAGGTTGATGCAGGATCGATCAGCAATTCATCCTCCGCTCCTTCAACGCCTTCTTGAAAGGGAGGTCGGGGTTCGCCAACCGGAAATAAATTCCGCTTGAACCGCTGATTGCACGTATAACAAGCAAGGGAATAATTGTCCCATGAAAAAGCCAGCCACCAATAGCCCGTGGCGACGTCGATTTCCTTGGGAGGGTCATCGCTAATCAGCGGCGGATTTCCGTCCCATCGCGTTACGCCGCCCTTTGGACGATAGTGGTCCACAGTGAGTTCGCCCTTCCACGCGAGACGTCGCTCGCACCAATGGCATTTGGCATATTCAGGAAAGGGTCCGACCAAGGTCTTTTTGTGAATACCAACCGGCAATTGGGTTTGACGCCATGACGCGGTCCATATCTCGCGCTGTTTGAAGTCGTCACTATGCGGTGATCCACCACGATTGCCTACCGCCGTGCGCACGTGTCCGAGCAGCTTGACGGCTTCGGCCGCAAAATCTGCATGAGCTGGGGGGCGATTCCAAGGAAGCATGGCATTGCCCTCAATCAGGTATCTTCGTTGTCGGGCGATTGCAGATCATCGAGCAATTGCGTGCGCTCGTCGTCGGTGAATGGCCGCAACGGTTCCAGTTTGACCGCGCGTTCTTTGGTGAGCGTTGTCCCAAGAGAGCCAAACCGGGCCCCAATCTCGCTCTCGATGTTGATTCGTGCCGGGTCGTCATTACGTGCGCCCTTGATCAGCATCTCCCTATGCTTCTTCAAAAGGTTGCGCGTTTCTTTGTCAAACGTCTGTTCCACGGCAAACTGCTCGAAAAGCACCCGATCAACATCATGGCCGGGCTGAATGTCTTTTTGCACGAGTTCGATACGTGAATCGTTCCTACGCATCACGTAGACCTCGCCGCGCCGCACCCCTTGAAGCGTCAGCGGATTATGCGTGGTGACGATGAAGCTCAGGTGCGGAAACAATCGCCGCACGTCATCGATGATTTTCATTTGCCACACCGGGTGCAAATGCAAATCGATTTCGTCGATGAGCACCAGACCTCGCATTTGGCGCAAAATGTCCCCGCCGACGTGTTCGTCGAGCTCTCGCTGGCGATCAATCCAGCGGGCCATCATATCGATTACCCAGCCCGCGGTCGTCAGATACCCATCACTCAATGCATCGAGCCGCACGCGACCGAAAACGTCATGGTTCACATTGACCACTCGGTCGACATCGACGCTGATGTTTTTCACGCCCAGCAAGGTATGCAGCGCATTGCCGACGGCTTTCCAAATACCCGCACGCTGGGTCAACAGCCCATTGTTATCACGTCCGGATTTACGTTGCTCGCGAAGAATGTCGGCATCGAGATCCGCCAGCCAGCGAATGGCATTGTGCAACGAAGGCGAATGATCGAAGAGGGTGTGCAATTCGCCCAGGGGTCCCACTTCGGCATCGCGATCCCGTTCGCCGCGTGCATTGCCGCGACGAACGCCATACCCGACGATCCAGGGGCGTGCAAGTCCCGTTGAACAACGAGATTCCACGACTTCTTTACGATCCGTTTCATCGCGCCGAATGGTAATCGCGTGCGTGCCCGTATCGAGGTCAATGGCTACCGCCCCTTCGCTTCCATTCGTGAGAATCGGCAAACGTTTGTCGAGCAGTTCCGTAGCGATGCCGGGCGATGTCAAGGCAAGGGCGATGGCGCGGAGCAGGGTTGTTTTTCCGACGCCATTTTCGCCGACGATGACGATCCATTGGCCGTTGTCGCCCGTGGGTGTAGGAAACGGTTCATCGACGACGGGTGTCTCTTTGAAGAGCCGCACGTTGCGCAATTCGGAAATGCGCACGATGCGCACCGGAGGAGCAACGGCACACGGTTCAGAAAGACAAGGCTCGGGCAATTCGTGGTTCTTCCAGCTTTCGCCGGTGAGAAACGCGGACGGCGTCGTGCGGTGCAGGTGGCGCTTCAATGCCCTGCGAAGACTGTTGCAAACGTCGTTTCGGGGTGTGGGCGCGGCGTCCAATGCGTCGAGAAGAAGCGTTCTGGTACGGTTGGGCGTAATGGTGCGGCGAATGAGCACATCGGCAAGACGTTCGCGAAAGTCAATGGTCGTGCCATTTTCTACAAAAACGAGACACATGAAATGAGCGGCGCGTGATTCTGCTTTGGGCTTCGCTATGAGTAGCGCAAACAAGGCGCGCAAGGCATGCGCGCGAGGTGGTGCGGCGGTATCGAGCGTCGGAAGATGCAGCGCTGAAAGATTGGTATTCGGCAGACTGAAAATCAAGGCGAAGAGCGCATCAAGCAAACCCCATTGATCCGGACGGAGACGAATACGTTCAACAAGCAAGGCAATGTTTGTTTCGGCGCGGTGACGGAGGTTGCCGCGGTATTTGTTGCGGTACATTAGCGCGTTGTTACCACTGCGCCCGCGGGAGTCGAACAACCCGAACCATTCTTCGGCATTGGGGCCGGTGAGATCGGGTGCGAGACCCAACGGAGCTTGACGTGAAATCCGATCAAGCAATTTTGTAACATTAAGAGGTGTTTCTTCGGCATTTTCTGCGCCATCGATATGCTCGAAGAACGGGAGAAAGCGAAAAAACAATTCAGAATAGCTGCTGTTCAGCCGCAAAAGCCACTCGTGCCAGACTGGTCGATTTTCGGAAGTTAATTTGCGCCACATACTTGGATAGGTAAAAACCGTACCAACCGTCGCGATATCACTGCTCCAGGGCAACGAACCAATCAGCGCATTTTCCACGTCAGCGAACGATACCTTCGGCGATATTCGCCACCGCGCTTCCGCCGCCAGCCAGTCGTCCACCATACCCAGTTCACCCGCACGGGCTCGAGGCGCAAGCGTGACAAGTTCAGAGTGACCTTTGCTATAGTACAAACATGCAGCGATGGGCCAGGGAAGGTGGGGCGTACTCCCATAGAATCGCTCGAACACCGATTGCGAGTCGATTGCTTCCAGGAAATCGGCAAGAGCTACATGCGACGGAGTGGCGCAAAACGCCGCAAGACGCTTCCACGGCAGCCATGAGGCAGGTGCGTTTTCTAAGTGGGGCATGAACTCAGCCCATCCAGAATCCGATTCGATAGAAAGAATTGCCCAGCCAATCATTCCCGTGTCCAAATCGAAATGAATATAGAAATCTGCATCGTCGGAACTGCCAACTAACAAGTTCGAATATTGTACAACCAGCGGCAACGCCTCGCCTTCGCACCACATCCACATCGACTCCGGTAGAAACCATTCCAAGTGCTGATCGAGAAATTGTCCCAACCACACCGGAACGAAATTCTCACTCTCGAAGAGGGAAGTCACGACCTTCTCCGCCTGCTCCTTGATCGTCGGCGCATAGCGATCCGCCAGCGCAACCGCTTCGGCCGAATTCGTGCACAACAGGCCATAAAGCAATTGCCATCCGTCCAGTTGCGCTTCACCTCCTGCGGCGAATTGCGCTTCCACGATTTTCAGCAGGGCGTGGCGATGTTTTTCCCCATTCGTACCCAAGCAATTCGCGGCGAGTTTTCCCAGCTCCATCGCCGACGCCGAGCAAGCCCCTTCCAGGGCAATGGTCCACAACGGGTCGTGCAAGACCGGCTGCCCGTATTCTTGGGTCTCCTCCAAAAAGGCCATGGCCAGCTCAGACCCCGCAAAACACCGCTTGGCCGGTTCTCCGCCAATCGTGCCGTCGTTCATCCCTCGGCACGTCGCCACGAGCGCCTCGCCCAATTGCAGCGCACGCTTCCCCATTTCACGCGAAGAATGACTCGCCACGAGCCGCAATACGTTCGACCAATGCGGATTCGTCGCGACTTCTGCGAGTCGTTTTTCCACGATTGGACCTTCGTCTTCGGTTAACGCTTCCGCGGCAAAAAACTCTTGCAAGGACCGCACACCAAACTCGAATTCTCCCTCCGATGCATGCAGCAGCAACACCAATCGATCCACGGCGAAAGGCATGATCCGCTCGACGTTCGACTGAATCGTCGCATCAGAATGACCGTGTCGCCGATACCAAGCCGACAACATTTCGCGTATCTCGCGCCGACGTAATGTGGACCGCGCTCCCGCGCCTCGTTGCGACCGGACTTGCAACGTAAACCCGGCCTGCGTATGAAGCGCACGAAGAACGGCTTGGTCCTCGCGTTGAATCCCATGCTCGATGGGTTTGTTCAATTCGCGACGGAGAATCGTTTGAAAATAGTCTTCGAACAGTTCGCTGCGCGATCGCGGCAACTTTCCTTGATTGGCCACCAACAAGGTCGCCATGGTCGTATGCAAGGGCGTCTGTAACAACGTGGCGACGGAAGGTTTTTCCAATTCTTGTCGCAACGTTTGCAATCGTTCGGTAAGCTGCGACGGGCGTAGTCGTCGCGCCCAACGTTGCAGCAACTTCTCGGCATATCCGCGAGCCGTCTCCAACGGTAGTGCGGACAATTCGATTTCATCGAGTTCCGCGAATTCACGCGCATACCCTTGCGGACGCGTGGCCACCAGCAGGCAGTCGCCTTGGCGCGAAGCCAACCCCGTTCCTGTGCGAATCAAGTCAATGACTTCTTTTCGTCCGGCGGATGCGGGAACCTCGTCGAGCCCGTCGAGAATCCAATAAATGCTCGGCGTGGCGTCGAGCCAGCCTTGCACTTCTTCCGCCTCGAGGTCGCAAGGAATCCCTTCGTCCCCGAGCTGCTTTTTCATAAGGCTGGCCAAATAATGCGTCAGGAACTGCGGCGCGTCTTTCTGTTCCGTCGCCAGCCACCGAGCGACCGATGGCAAGTGGATTCGCATGGGCAATGGTTCTTCTGGGAAAGACCATTTCGATGTTTCGATCAAGTTTGCGAGCGCTTCGCCGGCATTGTGCCAATCCTCCACGAGGTTCGGCGACAACTGGTCGACTTGACGGGTTACCCATTGCAGACGCAGCACTTGCGCGATCATTGTCGTGAGCGTGCTTTTGCCTGAACCTGGTCCGCCCAAAAGCAGAAAGTGCGGACAAACGCCGGGGCGGGAATGACGTTTCGAATGACGTGAATCGTTCCAAGGCGTCATGCCCAAAAGGTAGGGCATGGCGAGGCTCGAGTCCGACGAACCACGCGGCGTTTGCCCAGGTGCGCGCAGAGGAAGATCAATAAAGATTGCGGCTAAGTCGATGTGTTGGGCGTCCGCTTCCGCCCCGCCCTCGACCAAACGCGCGTGACGATCATGCAGCGCCTGAATGGCCAACCACTGCACGAATCTACTGTCCAAGCGCTGAGGATGCGTGACGTCGGCGGGTTTGGTCAGAGAAACGGGTGCAGACATGGGCGCAGTCAACCTCACCAAGGGGTAGCTGTCAAGTTTCGCAACTTGCAGGTTTTGCAAGCTTGCAGTCTCGCCGTTGTCCCCGCGTGATAAGGCGATCGTGCGCAACGGCAGGCTATTTCGCGTTCCGAGCCACCTACAGTGGCAAGCAGACGAGAATGCGTACGCCGAAGAATGAGGTGAGGTACCCGTCGCGTTTCTCCACGCAGTGGTCACTTGTGCCCGGCGTCAACGGTAATCACCCAGCGAAATCGTCGATAGCCACCGACGTCAATTGCGTCGAGGCGAAATCCGTCGTTGCAAATCAATATATTGGATGACGTTGCAGCGCGAAATCTGATGTACAGGTATTCTTGTTCGAGCGGAGCAGCACCTGCGGGCACGGAAAGAAAAAGCGTAATGGGAAGTGATGGCTTTTGGTCGCCCGGCTGAGCGAAACACCAAATCGTCCGCGACTCAGCTCCTGTCCCTCGTCAGCACCGCAGAATCGTCCGCGACCCAGCTCGCGGTAGCTTTTAGCATCGCAGAATCGTCTGTGACCTGGCTCGTGGTAGCTTTCCGCACCGCAGAATCGTCCGCGACCCAGCCCACGGTCGTTTTGTGCGCGCAGCTCGACCCGAAAGCTCCCTTCAGTCGTTCCCTCGCAACAAGGCGCACGCCACACCCGTCCACACCCGCTCGTCTTCGTCCGCGGCGATCGATGCCGCCCGGCCGTATTCGCCCATCGCCACAAACGACGTCCCTGCCGCCTTGCGCGCTTGACCGTCGCTCGACTTCGCATCACCCGCGAGCAGCGGAAGCACCTCGCGGCGCATAAGGAAATCAATGGCAGAATTTCGCCATTGACGCGCCTACGTCGCCACGCGTCATCCGTGGATAGTTGTGCTCTCGCGCGCATCCAGAAC
>CAZETM010000492.1:0-7312 GCA_964514885.1 uncultured Polyangium sp.
AGCCGAGCTTCCGTGTAACGCATTGCCGCCGGTGAGTCGCCATCGACCGAACCGTAGTTGCCTTGGCCATCGATCAGCGGATTGCGAAGGCTGAACGACTGCGCCATACGGACGAGCGCGTCGTAGACCGCTAGATCCCCGTGCGGGTGGTACTTACCGAGCACATCACCGACCACGCGCGCGCACTTTTTGTGCGAGCCACCGGGGCCAATCTTCTGCTCGTGCATCGAGAACAGGATGCGCCGATGAACCGGCTTCAGGCCGTCTCGAACATCGGGAATCGCGCGACCGATGATCACGCTCATCGCGTAATCGAGGTAGCTATTGCGAAGTTCGTCCTGAATGCTGACAGGGATTTTATGCTGGATGGTGGAAACGTCTTCCATACCGCTGCTCGAACCAAATTCGGCGCCGGAGAAACCGGGAAGGCATCATCCGCGCCGCCTGTAGAGCGCTCTCAGGTAGTCCAGGAAAGAGCTTTCTGCAAAGAGTTTGAATGGCAAAAACGTCAAATGTTCAGCGCCACCGGCGTGGACAAAAAAGACGCTCGTTACCCGTCAAGACGAACGAACGAAAAGACGACTCTTAAAGCACCGTGCAGGTAGCTACGCTCACCTTGCCAGGCTCGACGACCGCCGTACAAGTAGCCTCGACTGAGATATCCCCAGTACTGCGATACCCGACCAGCGTGGCTGCATGAACTCCAGGCGAAAGCGGCGCAAATCGCACGGATTTGGCACAAGAAACCCCCTTGGCCGACAAGCTCCCCAGCGACACGTCGTACGTGTTCACCTTCGCCGGGTCCGTGCAAGTGTCCGGCCCAAGCAAGTCACCAACAACGATGTCGATCGCTCCATCCGCTTGGAGTGGATCACACGCCGCATCCACAACCAACCCATCCTTGGCTAGCGCAACACACGAGCTGCCCCAAACGACCGGCCCACCTGCCTCGGCCCGCGCTTCGATGCGAAACGCATAGGTTTGTCCCGGCACGATACCTGACGTGAACGCCAGCGGAGCCGTCTCGTCTTCGCTACACGGCAGGTTCAAAAGCGCAGGCAACGATGGATTGTCCGGACGAACGTCCCACGAAAAAACGTCACCGGTCATCGCTTGTTTGCAAGCAAGCGCGGGCGTGGCCGACTTCAGCGCGATCCGCGGATCCACCGTGATGCCCGTCGTCGTTTTGCCCTCGGGAAAAGGCTCGCACTTGTCCACGATCTTGCGCGTGGCACTCACAGTCGTGATGTCTGCACATGACGTTTGCCAGCGCGGCGGAACGACCGGCCCGGCAACACCCGTATCGGTCTTCAACTGCATCGTGCGACTGCCCGAGGCGAGCGGAACGAGCTTCGAAGCGGGCACGTCATAACCGTCGATCTTCACGCGGTACTGCCTGCCCACGACCACCTGGCTAAATGTCACTCCAGCCGAGCAAGAAACCGGAGGCGCCGCAGGCAACGTGACCACGTTCTGCAAGTTGGTGACGTCGTAGATAAACGCAACGTAACTCTGCATCGCACCCGATATGTTCGCGCAAGGAATGTCGCCCAAAAACTCCGAAGGGTCGACGAGCAGGCTGGTGGTTACCGAGCCGCTGACGCTGTCGATCAGCGAGGAGTCCGTCGTGGTTTCACAACCAAGGGCGGCGAGTGCAAAAACCGAAAGCGAAACGAGGGCAGAGGCAAACCGACGCATGGGGCGGGCGTAGCTGATGGCTGCGCAGGTTGCCAGGCGAAAGCACGCGCGCATGACGTCACGCAGGCGCAGCTTCAAGCGCGGCCGTGACGAGCGCCGGCCAATCGATACCTAACGGCAATCGACCTTCGGCTCGTTCCGGCCTGCCTCCACCACGACCGCCCGCAGCGGCTGCAAGACGCTTCAAAAAAGCGCCGCAGTCAAATCGACTGTCCGGACCTCGAGCCACCAGCACGATGGTTCCCCCATCCGCAACTCCAGCAACCATGGCGACGCGATCACCCTGCGCAGTGATTCGCGCCGCAACCGCACGAACGAGATCGAGCGATGCATCGTCGACGACGCCAATGACCGCGGCTGCATTCGCCGCTCGAGCGAAGTCGTCCGCGATGGCCGAAGCAACTCGCAGGCGCACGCGTCCAAGCGTTTCGCGAGCATCTGCAAGCTCGCGACGTAGTTTGTCCAGGCCAGCCGGTACGTCGTCGGTGCCGCACGTGAAGTCCTTGGCCAAAACGCGCGTGATGGCGGCTTCGCGCGTGACGTTGTGTCTGGCTCGGGAGCCGGCAGAAAACACGACCCGAGCGCTTCCTTTGTAACGTTCGACGGCTTCGATTCGGACAAACCCGACTTGTGCTGCATGCGTGCAATGCGTTCCGCCACAAGGGGAAACGTCGAAGTCGCCGATGGAGACAACACGCACGTTCTCGGTGACCTTCGACTGACGACGCAAAGGCAGCGCTCGAAGCTCGTCAGGGGAGGGGAAGTACGCACGCACCGCGACGTCGTCATCGATGAGCGAATTGACGAGATCCTCAGCCTGCGCAGCGGTTCGTTCGTCGAGCGTCTGTAGGTCGAGATCGATGGTGCACGCGCTTTCTCCAAGGCGTGATGAAACGGTCTCCGCTTTGGCGACTTGCACGAGCGCGCGCGAGAGCATGTGCTGGCCCGTGTGTTGCGCCATGTGGATGCGGCGGCGTACTTTGTCGACAAACCCTTCGACGGATTCACCAACGGCAGGCAGCGCTCCGCTCAGCAGATGATGAATGCGTCCAGCATCGTCGATGACGACGTCGAGGATCGTTGCACCTCCAAGCGTTCCTCGATCGGCCATCTGTCCGCCGGACTCTGGGTAGAAGGCGGTGCGATCGAGGATGACGCTGGGTTTGTCCCCGAACGTTGCGTGTTCGACGACGCGCGCGCGGAAAGTAAAAAGCAACGGATCTTCGTGGTAAAGCGCGATGGATCGGGGAGTTGCCACGGACAGCGAGTCTCCTATTGGCCAAGCGACGGGAGCACGTGACGGCGAAGAATGTCGGGCAACAGGCGCAGTTGCGCGCAGTGTGCAGGGGCATCTCCACCCGCGTACCCACGAACGAAAAAATGATTGCGATCCTGTGCTCGTATGAGCCCAAACGGATCGTCGTTCGGTGCAGGTCCGATCGCGGCATCAACGCCGACATCACGAAGCAGAAAGCTCGCCGTGGCGGTCGTCGAGGCGTAGCCCGTCGTGGCGATGGCCGAATGCGTGACGACGAGGATCGGACCACCTCGAGCGGCCGAGCGAGCGAGAGCTGCAAACGGAGCAAGCTCGTTCGGGTCGGGATCTTCCGTGCCAGGAGCGTGACTGGCGTGGAGTGAATCGATGAGGATGACGGCATCTACATCGTCGCGACCAGGAGCGATGATGCGACGAATGGCGCCGTAACCCGCGCTCCACGACGACAAGATGATGCTGCGCGGACGTGCAGCAGGATGGTTCGCAATCGTAGAAACTTCGCGACTGATCGACGCGAGCATCGCATCGAACGTGCTCGGAATAGCAAAGGCACGGTCGTAGCCTCCCGACAACGTGCCCGTGTCGAGCGAGCCGATGACGAGCCCCAACCCCATCGGCGTGAGCATCTTGCGCACGGGCTCGGCGCCGTGAAAGTGGACGAGCAAATCGAATCCACCGTCGGGCGGCAAATCGATGTCGGCTGGGATCAAGACTTTGCCTAGAGGCAACGTGCGGGCAGGGAGATAGTTGGTGGAGTCGGTTTCGGGGAAGTCGCAGCCACCCGTAGGAATTGTTTCGAGGACAAAAGGTTTGTCCGCGGCACCTGGGGGTAGCGATGCCATGGCCGCAGCAGCAGCGGGTGCTTCGAGGGATCGAGGAGCTTCGCGTACGCTTTCAGAGCTACGAAAAATGGCCGCCGTGACGACGATGCCGCAGAGGACGACGATGCCTAGATCACCCAGCGAATTCGCCATGCATCGAGTGCCCTAGAAGCCCGGGTTTTGGACCGTAGGGCTCCACGTTTTTTTGCCCGTCGAGGTCGGAGGGGGCGTCGGTGTCGTGGGAGCTGTGATGACTCTCGTCGTGCTCGCTGTCTTCTTCGTTTCTGGAAGATCGGCGATGTTGATTGGTGCGCTCGAGCTGGCCGCAGATGCGGCTTGATCGGCGACTGGTGGCGGAGTTGCTGCTGGAGGCGGCGTGGTCGGAGCTGCTGCCTGCGTGGCACTTGGCGCTTGGTTTCCCGCCGAAACGTCGGTCGCGGGCGGCGACGGATTGCGTAAAACCAACACCGTGCCACCGATCGCCAAAACGCCCACGGCACTGAGCGCGAGGATGAAACCCGTGCGGCCACGTTCTTTCGGCGACGAAGGCTCCGATGGCAACATCGAGCCCGACATTCCCTGCGCAATTGCAGCCCCAGTGCCCTCGTACTCGGGTGACGGAGGAATGAGCGACATCGATGGCGACACCATCGAGCCTAGGTGCGTCGGGACAGACGTGAGGCCCGTGTTCAAACGCGTGAGCGCGATATCTGTGACGCCTTCGTGCACCATCGGAGAGCCCGATGACGGAGCAGCCGCGATGCCTGCCGCTCGTTCATCCGCTGCTCGAACCGCATCCCGCAACGCGCCTCGACGCTTCTGCCCGCGATCTCCCATGACAGCCCGGACAAACCCTCCGATGTCGTCATCGACCACGGATGCTCCAGCGATCGCGAGGACTCGTTCGATCGCTGCGTCGAGCTCGAGCATCGTCTGATAGCGCTCGTGGGGATCTTTCTTCAGGCACGTGAGCAGAACGCGCTCGAGTTCAGCCGGGAAGCTCGGGTTCTTCATGCGCGGCGGAAGCACTGGACGCGAGATGATGTTCTTCATCGTCACGATGTCGCTCTCACCCAAAAACGGATGCAGACCCGTCGTGAGTCGATAGAGCACGATACCCATCGCGAAGATGTCCGTGCGTCGATCGATCTTTTTGCCCAACGCTTGCTCGGGCGACATGTACGGGACTTTGCCCTTGAGCTGACCGGCCGTGGTTTCTCCACCCGCGCGACCCAGGGCTTTGGCCACGCCGAAGTCGACCATTTTTACGATGCCGTCGTACGACACGAGAATGTTTTGAGGTGAAACATCTCGGTGGACGAGATCGAGGTACTGATCGAGGTCGTCTTTCAGCTCGTGGGCTGCATGCAGACCTGTGCAAGCTTGCCGGACGATACGCAACGCGATGCGCTGAGGGAACGTGACGGTGTTTTTCTTGGCGGTCTTCGTGACGACGCTGAGCGCTTCGCCATCGACCCACTCCATCACGATGTAGATGACGTCGTCTTGTTCGCCAACGTCGAGGATCTCCGCGACGTTCGGATGATGGATACGCGAGGCGAGGGACGCTTCGTCGAGGAACATCTGCTCGAACTGCGGATCATCCGAGAGCGCCGGAAGCATCGTCTTGATGGCGACGGTTTTTTGAAAGCCGCGCGAGCCTTTTTGCCGCGCAGCCCAAACGGTCGCCATGCCACCTTGCGCGATCGGCAAGAGCAGCTCGTAACGACCGAGCACCATTCCGGGCGAAAGTCTTTCGGGTTGCGTCATGGAAGGCTGCGAGAAGGCCGCATCGGCCGGGCACTCGCGTCGGCGATTCTAGCACCGGCGCCAGGTCGACGGGCACATAAGTGACAACGATGTGACGAGCTACCGCGAATGCGGAGCACGCGAACAGAGTGTTACGAAGCGATTGAGGTGCAGAATGTGGAGGGCTGACTCGGACGTCGAAACGCAGAGTCAGTGCTGAGCAGCCGCGTGATCAGGAGCCTTGGGGAACGGGCATGCCGAAGAGAAGCTGATGGATTTGGCCCAACTTCTGCGTCGACTCGGTGGTGAGTGCGTCCTTCTTGTAGGGCCAGGCAAAGCCGATACCGAACGCCTTGTTGCAAGTGAACGAGACGAGCAGGTCGACGTTGGGTTGGCCCGGACGAACCATGGCGATACCGAGTCCCGGAGGCGTGGGGCATTGCGCCGGAGGAGCAGCTTGGAAGCTGCTTTCGTTGCCGAAGAGGTCTAGGATCTCGTTCTTCTGGTCCTCGGTCGTCACGGGAACGCTGGCGACGATTGCGAGGCCGTTGAACATGGGCGGAGGCGGCTGTTGCTGCATCGCCGGTTGTTGCGGAAGTCCAGGAATGAGCCCTGGCGGGATCGGGAAGCCAGCAGCTTGCGCGCCCTGAAGCACTGCATTCGCTCCGGCCTGAAGCTCAGGCGGAAGGGGAATGCCGGGGAAACCAGGTTGTCCCGTGACGGGAGTGACGGACTGCGCCGGCGGCGGATTGGTCAAGCGCATGACCGTGATCTGCGCCTGATCCATCTGATCAAAGGGCGCGGTGCGCGCACAGCCAGTTGCAGTTGCAGCCGCGAAGAGGCCAAGACCGAGGAAAGTACGAATGCTCGAGTTCATCGTTGTTCCTCGATACCTAACACGGTTTGTTGGGGGAAGGGCAAGCTCTAGCGCTCATGACGGGGCGAAAAACTGCTTCGCCCCCTCGACCGCCGTGACGATGCGGCGTATGGTCACTCGGCGCCCCCGCGCGGCGCCCGATGCGGATGGAACCGGAAATCGAGCTCGAGCTGTTCGCTGCGTTGTGCGCAGAGGTGGAAGCAGGCAGAACGCTCGAAGACGTGCTGCAGGCCGAGTTTCTGCACGAAACCACGTGGGCACGCAGCCGTGACGCGTGGATGGAGCGCATGTCGCACGAGCCCGAAGCCGCTCGCAATGCGCTCGAAGAACGTTACCGAGCCTCTTTCGACGCTCGAAAACGTGCCATCCAAGCGCATCGCTCGAGCCCTCCACCCGCGGATGGCGAAGAGCCGCCGACAGCACGTGGACCCATGGACACCGTGCTCATGAGGCCGGTGGCCGAGCTTCGAGCCGCCGTAGAAGCGATGTACGAACAGCAGGCGGCATCGATGTCGCCGCAGTCCGTTCCAGCATCGACAACGCCACCGATGGGCGTGCCAGCGCCCAAAGTTGTGGATGCCCCGCCTCCATCCACGACGCCACCGATGGGGGTGCCAGCGCCCAAAGTTGTGGATGCCCCGCCTCCTTCGACGACGCCACCGATGGGCGTGCCGATGCCCAAGCTCATCGAGGTTCCACCAGCACGACCGCTCGCTCCTGCTGAGGCGACGCCGCGAATGCAGCCACGTTCCGCGCTCGTGTCGGACGACCTGGCCCGTGCAGCGATGGAAGCGGTGCCAGAGCGAAAAACCGATCCGCCTCCGCCTGTGCCTTCGCGGCCGGCATTGCCATTTCCAGCGACGGGTTCCGGGTCGGTACCGCATGCACCTC
>CAZETM010000493.1:0-7286 GCA_964514885.1 uncultured Polyangium sp.
AGTACATCGATGTCGACCAGGCGCTGGGATACGAATACCCGCACGTGCATTCGAGCTACGAAGAACGAGACCTCGCCATTTACGGCTTGAGCGTCGGCGCCGCGGAAAACCCTCTGGATGATGTGGATTTGCGACACACGTACGAGATGCACGGACAAGGGTTTGTCCCGCTTCCGACGTACGGCGTCGTGCCTGCGCTCCGTGCGCTGCTGGATATGGCGCGCAAAGGAATTACGGCTCCGGGAATGAACTACGGGCTCGATCGTTTGCTGCACGGCGAGCAATACATGGAGCTGACCAAGCCACTTCCGCCCACGGCGAAGCTCACGCACAAAGCGAAGGTGAAGGAGATCTTCGACAAGGGGAAGAACGCGGTCATCGTGACGGAAGTCCGCAGCTACGACGAATCGGGCGAGTTGGTCGTGGTCAACGAGAGCACGGCGGTGATTCGTGGAGCTGGTGGTTGGGGCGGTGAACGAGGTCCTTCGTCGGACGTGAACGTTGCGCCCGAGCGCGCGCCGGATGCGGTGACCGAGCAAAAGATCCCGGAGAACCAAGCGCTTTTGTATCGCTTGAATGGTGACTGGAATCCGCTGCATGCCGACCCGGCGTTCGCGTCGGCGTTTGGTTTTTCCAAACCGATTCTGCACGGGTTGTGCACGTTCGGTTATGCGGCTCGTCACGTGATTCGCGCGTTTGCCGGTGGAGATGCGCGCAAGTTCAAGAGCATCAAGGCGCGTTTTGCGGACAGCGTGTTCCCCGGTGAAACGGTGATCACGGAGATGTGGAAAGAGAGCGATACGCGCATCGTGTTCCGTTGCAAGATCAAAGAGCGGGACAAGGTGGTGATCTCGAATGCGGCGATCGAGCTGTGGAAAGAGATCCCGCAAGCGAAGGCGAAAGCGGTCGCATCTCCGGCTCAGGCCGCGGCGCCAGCAGCAGCGGCGGTAGTGGTGGAGGATCCGAGCGGTGACGTGTTCATCGGAATCCGCGATTACGTCGAGAAGAACCCGCAGCTCGTGGAGAAGGTCAAGGGGATCTTCCAGTTCGACCTGAAAAACCCGAGCAGCACGTGGACGATCGATCTGAAGAACGGCAAAGGCGCGGTGTTCGAGGGAGCTGGTAAGGACAAACCCGACACGACGCTGGAGATTCAAGCGAGCGATTGGTTGCTGATGGCGACGGGCGGAGCGGATCCGCAGAAGTTGTACTTCGAGCAGAAGCTGAAGATCGACGGCAACTTGATGTTGTCGCAGAAGCTGAACTTCATGAAGAAGATCGATCCGCAACAAGCGATGGCGGCGATCGCGGCGCACAAGAAGGCCAAGGGAGGCGCGGCTGCGGCAGCTCCGGCGGCTGCAGCAGCACCGGCTGGGGATACGCCGGCGTCGTTGGCGGCGGACGTGTTCATCGGGATTCGCGATTACATCGAGAAGAACCCGGCGGTGGTGGAGAAGGTGAAGACCATTTTCCAATTCGATCTGAAGAGCCCGGACAGCACGTGGACGATCGACTTGAAGAATGGCAAAGGCGCGGTCTTCGAGGGTGCTGGCGCAGACAAGAGTGACACGCAGCTCGAAATCAGCGTCGAAGATTGGCTGGCGATGGCGACGGGTGGCGCGGATCCGCAGCAGCTCTACTTCGGTGGGAAGCTGAAGATTACGGGCAACGTGATGGCGTCGCAGAAGCTGAGCTTCATGAAGAAGATCGACCCGGCGCAAGCGAAGGCGGCGATCGCGGCGCACAAGGGCAAGGCATCGAGCGCGGAAGCTCCGAAAGCAGCAGCAGCACCGGCCGCAGCCGTCGTGAAAGCGGATGCTGGACCGGGCGCGGCGGCGGTATTCGATGCATTGAAAGAGCGGATAGCGAAGAATCCGGAATTGGCCAAGGAGGTCAATGCGGTGGTCGATTTCCGACTGACGGGACCGGACAGCGAGTGGCACGTGGATTTCACGAACGGCACTACGAGCGTAGGCGTGGGCCGAGGCAAAGATGCGGCGACGGTCATTACGATGTCGACCGGGGACTTCGTGGGATTGGTGCAAGGAACCGCAAGCGATGCGCGTCTGTATCAAACGGGCAAAATGCGTGTAGACGGCAATGTGGGCATTGCGTCGCGTCGATTGGGTTTCTTGAAGGGTTTGCTGGAGCAATCGAGCTGAGCAGCTCGTTGAATTATCGTCGCGAGCGCCCGAAAGCTAGGGCGACTGAGCGAGGAATACTTCAGTATTTCGAGCGATGTCGACCGACGATTTCGGGTGCGAGCAGATAAGTCAACGGGCTGCTAGGCACGGCGACGTTCATCTGAGGAGGATAACATGGGCAGAAGGGTCAATGTCATCGGCGTCGGAATGGTGAAGTTCCAGAAGCCTGGCGCGAGCGAAGATTACCACGTAATGGCAGCGAAAGCGTCCAAGACGGCTTTGGCTGATGCGGGCGTCGATTACAACAAAATCGAGCAAGCTTACGCGGGCTACGTATTCGGCGATAGCACGTGTGGTCAACGAGCGGTGTACGAAGTTGGTTTGACCGGGATTCCGGTGATCAACGTGAACAACAACTGCTCGACGGGTTCGACGGCGCTGTACTTGGCGAGGCAAGCCATTGAAGGGGGCTTGGCCGAATGCGTGCTGGCGGTCGGATTCGAGCAAATGGAGAAAGGCGCGCTCGGATCGAAATGGGGCGATCGTCCCAGCCCGGTGGATAAGCATGCGGACGTGATGAACCGGGTGCAGGGTTTCAATCAATCGCCGCCGACGGCGCAGATGTTTGGCGGGGCAGGGCGCGAGTATCAGTGGAAGTATGGTGCAAAGCGCGAAACGTTCGGCAAAGTTGCCGCCAAAGCGCGCCTGCATGCGAGCAAAAACCCGTACGCGCTGTTTAATGAAGTGTTGTCGCTAGAGCAGGTGATGGCTTCGCCCGAAGTCTTCGATCCGCTGACGCGGTTTCAATGCTGCCCGCCGACGTGCGGTGCTGCTGCGGCCGTGCTTTGCTCGGATGAATTCGCCAAGAAGCACAACATCTCGAATCCGGTCTACATTGCAGCGCAATCGATGACGACGGACTTCGAGTCGAGCTTTTCCGACAGCATGATCAAAATGGTCGGTTTCGACATGGCGAAGGCTGCGGCGGACAAAGTGTACGCGCAATCGGGGCTCGGTCCGGAGGACGTGCAGGTCGTCGAATTGCACGATTGCTTTACGGCGAATGAAGTGCTGACCTACGAAGCGCTTTCGCTATGCAAGGAAGGCGAAGCGGAGAAGTTCATTTGGGACGGGGACAACACGTACGGTGGTAAATACGTAACAAACCCGTCGGGTGGGCTTTTGTCGAAGGGGCATCCGCTGGGTGCAACGGGTTTGGCGCAATGCACGGAGCTGGTGTGGCAGCTTCGCGGCACTGCGGAGGCGCGGCAGGTCGAAGGCGCGAAAGTGGCGCTACAGCACAACCTGGGCCTCGGCGGGGCCTGCGTGGTGACGATGTATCGGAAGGATTGACGCATTGCCGGAGAATCCCCGTCGGTGCGACTCTTGACATTGACGGGGATTGGGGTAAGGTCGCCGCATGGCTACGGCACGTACCCCACAAGCGCACACTCCGCGAATAACAAGGCTCGAGCAGGCGAGATTTCTCGCCGAACATCATCGCGAAAACGATCCCGACACCACCCATATCTACTTCATCGAGGATGAGCAAGACCGCGAGGTCAGGATGCTCGAGGTTTCCAAGTCGGTCGAAAGTTATGGGGTAATGCCCGTTCGCTTCGCTGCGCGTCCTGATCAAAACCTCGATTACCCGACCGTCGTTGTTTTGTTGAGTCCAGAAGAAATGAAAGAGGTTCAAGAAGAAAACCTCGATTTGCCAGAAGCATGGGGAGCCCATCCGAAACTCATTGAACTGAAGTAGAGTCCCCTATGTCGACTGAGGTGAAGAAAATCCACAAAAAGCTCGTCGCCATGAACGAAGCGATGACTTCTTCGGACGTATCGGGCATTGAGAAAACCTGGAACGCATTGAAGCCGTACGTCGAGGAACTACTTGACGACGCTCGAACACCAGCGATAAGTGCCCCGCAAGAACAGTGGACGAGAGCGCTCCTGCACCAAGCACGAGAGGATTTGGCCGCAGCAGAGAGACTTGCGACACCGAGCAAGCCAGGGGATCCCAGTTGTGAATCCATCGTTTGCATGCTCTTACAGATGACATTCGAGAAAATTGGGAAGGCGCAGCTTGCACGAAGCGCTCGTGACGCCTTCATCCGACATCGCATGTCGCATGCAACCGCATCCAAATTGCTCGAAGCTCTCAAAAGTGCAAAGCTTCCGCAGTTCGGGCAAAAATTCAAGTCTGTATTGCCGTTCGTGAAAGCATTGGAGCGTGCACATCCCGCATTGACGAAACACGGGCCTCACCTTGAGTATCCGTGGGAAGACGGTACGAACGTGGCGACGCCATCCAAACTTCAAGTCGTACGAGACATATTCGATCCACTCGCTCCGCACCGATTACGTAATCTAATCCAGCTCGCAAACGCCCTCATTCGCGATTTTGACGATCTGTTTCCTTGATTCCTACGCCAGCCGCTCGGCAAACCTACCTGCCGCCATTTCCGAGAGAAATGAAGGCGCCTCGCCAGATTTACCTAGCGATAAGCGCCAATGATTGGACAATTTTGGGGTAATGAGCGGAGATGTGCGCACGCCAAGCGAAGCGCCGTCAGCAGCGCGCAACGGTCAAGTGCTCACTGCCTACAACACCGAAACCCGATATTCGGAAGCAACGTCGCTTCCGCTGCGCGAGACGCCAGTTCCATCGTGCAGGCAAGGCCGAGCTGCGGTGACAGGTACGAGCCGCCGTGGAGCTGGAATATCCGATTCGGCGCCGGATTCGCGTTCGTCTGCGTGCTCGTCCATTCCGTCACATTGCCCGACAAATCGAACGAGCCTGCCATCGACATACACATCGCGAGGTTTCCCGTCGGTTTCGCCGCGCCCATGGCATTGGCATTGTCGACACCATAACACGCCATCGGATCGTACATCGCTCCGTACGGGTAAAGCATGCCCATTGCGCCATTACACGCCGTCGATAGCTCCGCCGCCGTGCACAAGCGGAATTCCGTTCCGCGCGACGCGCATGCAGCCTCAGCCTCGGTAAACGCTCCACCCGTCCACGGAAGCACCGCGGGTTTGCTACACGAAACCGACTCGACAATGCCCGCCGCCATTCCAGTCGCATCGGGCCTCGATGCTTCGTATCGGTCTACGTACACAGGAGGATCGGTTCCCGCGATGAGATCCATATCGAATGCGGCCGGATCCATTTCTTCGTCGATGAGCCCATCGCAATCGTCGTCGAGCCCATTACACAATTCCGGCTGCGGAGGTAGCGGAGCGGGCGGCGCCGCATAATCGCAAACGGTTTTCCCTGGATTCTGCGGATCGCAAACGACAACGCCCACGTCCACACATTGACCAAGCGCGGCGTCGTCACATGTATCGCCAAGGTCCTGGAACCATTCGTCGATACTGCCATCGCAATTCCCGTCGATACCGTCGCACCTGGTTTCCGTGGTCCGCACGAATCCCGAAACGACCTCGACATCGGCCGGATAATCGCATGACCAACCGGCTGCACCATTACACAGGATGTTCGTCCCCGCGCAGGGCGTTCCCGGGGTCTTGGTGCACAGATTGGCCGGCTCCATCAAGTCGGTATCCGCCGAGTCGACTTGGCCATCGCAATCGTCGTCGATGCCGTTACAAAGCTCGGGACCCAGCACCGGGACCGGGCACGTGTATTCGCAACCGGTTTTCACGTCGCCGTCGACGTCGTACGTGCCCGCAATGCACGAATCGATTACGCAAGCGCCTTGCACACATTTCGGAAATGCGCTCGGCGTCAGGCATCGATTGTCGCATGCACCGCAGTTGTCGATATCGTTCAACAAATCTGCGTTGCAGTTGGTATTGCCGCCACCGGGGCCCACGGAAATGAATCCACCGCCGTCACCGCCGCCCATTCCCATTCCACCAGCGCCGCCCATGCCCCCCGAGCCACTGCTCGAAGTCGCATCGTCAACGCAACCGACGAAGCAATATGCGTCGTCCGTGCAACCGCTGCCCAAAAGGGCCGAAACCAGGCCCCCGGTCAACGCAACGAGCAATCCCATCGCGCGAGTTTGTCTGGTCCTCATGACGCCACCTTTCGGCCACGCGCAAGCCGACGCGCCCGACCCAAACAACCGAGAGCCATCAACGCCGCAATGAACGGCGCATCTCGACGCTCATCCGAAGCAATGCCGCACGTGCAACCACCAGCGCCCGTCACCAAGCCATATTGGTCATCGGCCGTTTCGCTACCGCCACTGCCGGACGTCGTGGAGGAATTGGTCCCGCCCATTCCCATTCCGCCCGTACCGACCATTCCGCCTGCGCCTGCCGCGCCACCCGCTCCGGCAGAACCGCCCGCGCCTCCGCTGCCCGAGCTGCTGGATCCATTCGGATCATCCACGCACATTCCATCCATACACAATTGCCCGGGCTTGCACGTGATGTTGTCACACGTGAGCTTCAAACAATAATTGTCTTGGCTGCAGTACAATCCAGGCGGGCAGGGGAATTCGCCGGCCGCACAGGGAATCGCGCATTGCGCCTCGATGCATTTACTGTCACCAGGGCAGGGAGCCATGTTGTCCCCAATGCCGTCGCAATCCTCGTCGAGCCCATTGCAGAGTTCTTGCTTCGGACCGATGAACCCAACGCATATGGGTTTGGCATTGATACACAGCACCGTGCCAAGCTGACAAGGTGCTTGATCGTTCGGCGCCATGAGGTTGCCGCAAGGCACACCGAAAATGGCCGGCTGGTTCGTCGAGACGTCCGGCTCTTCATCGATCTTGAAATCGCAATCGTTGTCGATACCGTCGCAAACCTCGGGCGACGGTATACAGTTCGGACAATCGAGCGGCAAACCCGCGTCGTCTTCGTCCACGATGCCGTCGCAATCGTCATCCATGCTGTTGCAAACCTCGGCCGTGGGCATTGCACCCGGATCCAAAATGCCGCATTCGGTGCCCGAGCCGTCTGCTTTGCAGACATAGGCACCCAAACCGAGACATGCGCCAAGCTCGCCATCCGTGCAAGGCTGTCCTTTTTCGGGGAAGTCCTCGTCGATGAGACCATCGCAATCGTCGTCGATGCCGTTGCAAAGCTCGAACTTTTGGTTTTCCCCAATGATTTGCGCCAGCGCATTCGCCAGTTCGCTCTTCGACGACACGAAGAACG
>CAZETM010000494.1:0-7275 GCA_964514885.1 uncultured Polyangium sp.
CCTTGTCTCTGCACGTTCACCCTCGCTCCTCACCCAGTCTTCGCGCCAGTCTTCGTGCCCGCACACCGACGAACGTGAACTTCAAGCTCGACGTGTACGAAATCACCGTGGGTCGATTTCGAGCCTTCGTCGAGCGAGGTCAGGGGACCCAGACCAAACCTCCCGCGGCGGGAGCAGGGACGCATCCCCTTATTCCCAATTCAGGTTGGGATCCGGCCTGGAACGATAAGCTCGCGGCCGATACCACGGCCCTGCGCAATGCACTCGCGTGCAACCCCGGATATCCAACGTGGACCGAAATGCCCGATGCTTTCGAGCACATGCCGATGGGTTGCGTGACATGGTTCGACGCGTTTGCATTCTGCGCGTGGGATGGCGGTCGCTTGCCCACCGAAGCCGAATGGAATTACGCTGCTGCTGGCGGAAACGAGCAACGCAAATTCCCCTGGGGCGAGGCAATCAACCTCGATTGCGCGGTGTACGATTGCTTCGGGGATGGGTTTGGTCCGCAAGACTGCGGACTCGCCGATATTTTGCCCGTTGGGCAGAAAATCCTCGGCGACGGACGCTGGGGGCATGCCGATCTGGGCGGAAGTGTCTGGGAACTGGTGCTCGATCGGTATACTCCGTACCCGACGCCGTGTGTCGATTGCGCCATGCTCGGTGGCCTCGCCGATCCACGCGCAAGTCGCGGAGGGTTGAGCTTCGCGTGCGGGGGACCTCTCCGAAGTGGTTGGCACCTTTGTCCCGCGGCGGGTTACGCGGTGCGGCGGCGCGTCATTTCGCCGGCAATCGGAAAAGCTTTTCGGCATTGCCCTGCGCAATGGCGATACGGTGGACGGGCGTGATGGGCGCGTGGCGCAAGAAGTCCGTGCCCGTCTGGTTGTCGTCCATGGGATAGTCGACGGAAAAGAGAATACGCTCGGCTCCCATGGTAGCAATCGAGCATTGCAGTGCCGGGACTGAGAAATTGCCGCTCGTGGTGATCCAAAAGTTTCTCTTGAGATACTCCGACGGCATGTGCTCGAGGCGCATTTTTTCACGCTTCTGCTCGGGCGTGAGATACCAAGCGCCCGGAAGGTAATACCGATCGAGCCGGTACATGGCAAACGGCAGCATTTCGCCCATGTGCCCGAGGATCATCTTGAGACGTGGATATCGATCGAAGAGGCCCGAGTAAATCAGACGAAGGGCGTGCGTGCCGGTTTCGGCGGCGAATCCCCACGATGCCAAATGCAGCCCGTCTTTGGCATACGGCTCGAACCATGCCTCCATCACCTTCGGATGCGGCGTCGTGGGGTGCAGATAAATTGGCACGTCGAGCTCCTGAGCCGCAGCGAAAATGCAATCATATTCCGGCGCGTCGAGATATCGGCCATTGGTATGCCCATTGATCAATGCACCATGGAATTTCAGCTCTTTCACCGCTCGCCGGAGCTCTTCTGCCGCGGCATTTGGATTCTGTGTCGCCAATGCAGCGAAAGCGCCAAACTTCGTGGGCTGACGCTGAACGACCGCCGCCAGCTCTTCATTGTATTTACGTGCGGCATCTTCTGCCTGGCCCGGGTCTGCCAGCTCCTGCACGCCGGGGTCGAGCAACGACAGAATCTGGTAATCGATACCGGCTTGCTCCATTTGCTCGAGGCGAAGGTTTCCCACGTCGTAAAGTCGATCATAGGCGGACCGATTTTCGTTCGCAAACATGTTGGCAACGGCATTGTCGTCGCTTATCGGGTGGCTTGCGTAATGCTCTTCGAGTGCAATGATGCGCATTTCTATTTCTCCAGCAGTGAGGATGGCGATGATGTTCGCTCCTCGAATGTACACGTTGCGTCAAAGATGGATGTGGAGGCCCGTGACGTCTCGGGCGGTGTATCAGTCTACTGTTTCGCTGCAAGACTTGGTATCGCTAAGATGAAGTATATCGAGTGCGGACCGACTCTTGCCGCCGCCGGTGGTTTCCCATGCAGCTCGTTGCGCCGTACGCTTTTCATCGCTCCACGTTTCTGCTATCGTCGACCCATCGCCGTCCCGGTTCAACGGGAGCCAATGCACGACAACGCACCCGATTGGATGCCTGTATGTTGACGACCGAACATGAGCATGACGGATACGAGTTGCTTTTGGACGCACTTTCTTTGAAAGCAGACGCCGTGAAAGCTCGGGAGCTGCTCGTCAAATCGCTCTGTTCCTTGAGCGGCGCGGAGGGGGCCAACCTATTGCTTGGTCGCAAATACCTCTCTCCGGCCCCTGGAGATCGAGTCGATGCGAATTATGGCGTACACGCGCACAAGTCGCATTGGGTTTGCGAAGCCATGCCGCGTTATGCCCTAGGGAATCCGGTACTTCCCTTTGTCCCGCGTCTCGATTCGCCCGTATATGTTCACTCCGAGGTGGTGGGAACCGTGGCTTGGCGGGAATCCGAATACTACCTGGAATTCCTCAGTCAGATGGACACCCGGTGTGCGGCGGGGCTCACCCTGCGCGGAGATGACGGGACGATCGTGGGTGGGATGAATTTCGGCCATCCCGAGCCGAAAGGATTCTCTTCGGAAGGCTTGGCCCGCCTGAGCGGGGTAAGTCGTCAAGTTGCGCGAGGATTGTCCGATATTCTCGAATGGGAGAGATGGCAGGCTCGACGTTCGACCGCGCTTCAAGAGCTTCTTGCGGGCATGAGCGATGTCATGATTGCAGTGCGGTGCTCGCCAAGCGGGTCGGTCGAGCTACTGGCCGCATCACCGGCAGCAGAGGAAGCTCTGGGGCTGCATGAGCGAGGTGGGCGTTCGAATCCCGAATTGTCCGCGCTGCTGGAGATGTCCAAACCATGCGCGCGTCCTGCGGCGCCGCGTATGGTTTGGGCTGCGCGGGATGGCACTTCGTTCGAGGTCAAAGCGGCGGCGATTCCCTCCGTTGGCGAGTCGACGGTTTTGGTGCGTTTGGATCCTGTCGCCACGAATTTAGGTTGGCGCAGGCATCACTTGCGAGCACGCGCTCGTGCAGCGAAGCTGACCGCTCGCGAAATCGAAATCTGCGAGCTACTCTCGCGAGGGCTCAGCCACAAGGAAATCGCGGCGGAGCTTGGGTTGTCCTATTTCACGGTGACGACGCACGTGCGCAACTTGTTTTCCAAGCTCAGTGCGAAAAGCCGCGTGGAGGCACTCAATGCCATCGAGGGGCTGGTGGCTGGAGAAAAGAGAGCACCTCGACGCTGAGGTGGCGAAGGGCGAATGAAAGAGCGCGCTCGTCGCTCAAGCGGGAGCGAGCTCGAATTGCCATTTCTGGTTGCCATTGCCATGCCAATTCCAACCTTGCACGGAGGCTCCATCGTGTAGGTTGGATGATTGGCCGTCTTCTGCTGACGCATCCAAGCAAAGGGTGCGGTCATTTTTCAGCAGGCGAATGGAGTAGATGCCGTCGGTATTGTCCTCGGTCAGATCGAGGCTCCACCCGGCTTCATCTCCCTCGAAATTGGAGCCATAGGTGGCTCGGTTCCCTTCTTTCAGGTTCCGGACGGTGAGCGCACCGTGGTCGGGGTGCACGATGGCAATTGCTTCCGAGGAATGGGAGCGAGCAAATCCCCATTGGAAAGAAGAATTTGCCGGATCACACGTGCGCACCGTGATGGATGGGCCGCCGCAAAGTGCCAACTCCGGCTTGCCTTGGCATCGAATGACGAAGCGCAGGTCCGTCGGGGAGTCGACTTGATTCATGCGATTCACCAGAGTCAAGAGGAATCCTTCTTCTTCTGGCGAGCAGTGGTGCCCCGGGCGCAGATTGGCTCCATCAAAGAAGTCGACATTGATGAAATTGGGGCGGCATCCGGTTACGACCCATGCTCGAACGGTATTGGTTAGCAGCCAACTGCCCACGACCCAGGGAATTCGCGCCTGGGAGGACTGGAGGATATCGTTGAACCCGAGAGTGGTGATTATTTCCGAGGCGGTGACGCGATCGTAGTAGGTATGATTGAAAAGGTACAGTTTGTCTTTGGAGAAGGTGCCTTTCCCTGCCGAGTTGGTCGTTTGGGTTTTTTCGTGGGGGAAAAAGCGAATCTCGCGCGGGTGCAGGTATTCGTATGGATTGGCGAACAAGTAATCATCATTTGGATCGGATGCGCTCCACGCTTTGAGCAAAAACGGGTAGGAGGCTTTCGCCCCGGCATTTCGTCCATTTCCATTGCCATTGCGTCGGAAAACCACGAGCCGCGTGTTGGCTGCGGCCATTGCTGCAATGGTTGGCCATTGGCCGTCGGGCAAAAAGGTTCGGACTCCTTTGCCATCCTTTCCACCGCCGGGAGCTTTAGGAGTGCCGCCAAAAACATCGACGTAAACATCGGCGACTGCGCCGTCGGATGTGTCCCCTTCGTCGATGATGGTGACCACCGCCAGAGGGTTGACATTGAGAAAATCCCGAACATGAATCAGATACGTCGACAAGGGCCAGAACCAGACGCGATCTCCAAAAATGGCATCACCGTGGCGAAGGATGACCGAGCCTTGGCGGTCTTCTGCACTGATGCGAACCGCACGAACGCCGCGGCTGAGCTGATCGGCAATGGGCACATACTGATCCACCTCCATCGGCATGTCGTCCTTGAAATACCGAATCTTGGTGGCGGTGTGGGAATCATGAGCCATGGCCCAGGTGACTTGGTCATAGGTTTTGTGCTGAATTTGAACGTCATTCATAGTGGCATCTTCCTTCGATTGCGACGATCGGCGAAGTGAAATCCAACAGCGGATTGCACGGACAGCCGCGGCGTCATGCAGTATGCGCACCTTTTGAGAGGGCATGGTATCGCAAAAGTTAGGTATGAACAGGTGTATTCACGTGTCCAGAGGGGTTCCAACATCGCGGTTTGCTTTTCGCCGCGAGTGCCATCAAAGTTCGGTTTGGTTAGTGGACGGGCACGTTGCACGAGGTCGATGCTGCCCTGCACGACGGCAATCCGTTCTGCGGGCGACAACCGCAGCATCCACCGGATCAGCGATAGATCTACGCCGTTCTCGTCATACACATCGGCTGCGTTGGGCTCGTCGCTCGGGTTCTCGTCCGGCATACGGCAAACCATATCACGCTGCGCTCCACCATCGAGAAGACAAGCTGGGCCTTGCCTCATTCGCGAAGGCCGATCGTCGCACTGCCGACCGACGCCGTGAAGGTTTGTCCCTTCGGTCCTGTCCTTCCAGGGTTGGTCGTGGTACGTGCCCCCTGTGGGTTATCCGGACCAACTTTCCAAGCTCACGTTTGCCGCCGAAACTCCCGTCGTGACCGACAATGCGGTTCTTTGGGAAGACCCTCCCGAGATTCCAACGGCCGATCTTCGTCCGGACGGATATCTGCGAGTGGTTCGTCCCAACGCACTTGGTCACTTGCCTTGGCCTTGGCCTGGCGCATCGAGCACCGATGAAGTTCTGCTCGAAACCAAGATGGCGGGCGATCACTCGGATGCGATTCAGTTCGAACGGGCCTTGCTGCGACGTCAAGCGCGTCAGGTGCAGCGTGCGTCCAAGGCGGGACCGACAAACGTTTTGGAGCTGAACGATTCGGCCCTTTGGTTCTTGGCGCCAAACCTGCCGAAATGGCTGGAAAAGAAGCGAAAGCTCGTGATGGTTGGTCCCGGATGTTACTCCGTCGAACCCACTCCATTTCCCCTCTTGTGGATCGCGGCAAACGAACTACCGCTGCACGACGCGCTCGTAGCGTTTCTTGTCGCTCGTTCTGGGCGCCCGCTATTGGATTTCATCCGTTGGGTATTTGATCGAAGACCCCTCACGTGGCTGACCGACGTGGTAAAGTTCTTACCTATGAGCGTCGAAGTGCGTGATGTGTTCCTTGAGCATCTTGCTGAGAGGACGGACGATCCCGAGATTGAAGAGCGACAAAATTACATCGTTCGCTTTTTGCTCGACCGCCGGCCCGAGGTGAAGCGCGACGTCAAGCTCGAAGCGCTTGCGCCAATCATGCGCCAGATCGAACGCCGACTCGGCCGACCGCTGACTGCTGCTGAGCGCTCCGTCTTGTTGGCGCGACTCGATGCTCATGGTGCACAACTCGGCGACCTCGTCCTCGATCTCCCCACCGACAAACTCGTCGAATGGCTCGCCAGTTCCGCCGATCATTGATACCTACGCCCCACCGTGCGTACCGAGGTCCTCCCGTTTTCCCCATCCGCTGTCGAACGCGCTGCCACGCTCATTCGTGCAGGTGAACTCGTCGCACTGCCGACCGAGACCGTCTACGGCCTTGGTGCTCGCGCAGATGACCCTGCGGCCGTGCGGAAAATCTTCGAGGCCAAGGGACGTCCCTCGACAAACCCACTCATCGTTCACGTCGCCGATGTCGATGCAGCTCGTGCGCTCGCCGCCGACTTTCCTCCCGAAGCCGAACGCCTCGCCGCTGCCTTCTGGCCTGGCCCTCTCACGCTCGTCTTGAAGCGTCGTCCCGGCGCTGTTGCCGATGACGTCGTCGCAGGCGGAGACACCGTTGCCGTGCGTGTTCCTGCCGCGCCTGCCGCCCAAGCGCTCCTCCAAGCGTGCCGTCTTCCCATCGCTGCACCAAGCGCCAATCGCTCCACGACCTTGTCTCCAACGACCGCTGAACACGTCGTCAAATCTCTCGATGGCCGCATCCCGCTCGTCCTCGACGCTGGCCCGTGTCTTCGCGGCATCGAGTCCACCATCGTCGATGTTTCACGCCGTCCCGCCGTGCTCCTTCGCCCCGGAGTCCTCTCGCTCGAAGCGCTCCAAGCGGTCGTCGATGTCGTCGATCCCGGCTCGATCGTCGTCGCTCCAGGCGAGCGTAATCCTGCCCCAGGCACATCCGTTCGCCACTACGCCCCTCGTGCCACGCTCGTGATCCTTCCCGCTCATGTTGTTCCGGACAAACTCGCGCGTCGTCGTGCCGAAGGTTTGTCCGTGGGCGCTTTGGTGTTTGCGTCTTCGATCTTGCTCGATCCGCTCGTCGAGATTTTGCCTGACGATCCCGACGGGTACGCAGCCGGCCTTTATGCGGCGATGCACAAGCTCGACGATGCAGGTTGCGATTTCGTCCTCGTCGCCGAGCCTCCGCCCGGCCCCGAATGGTTAGCTGTTCGCGATCGCCTCACACGTGCCGCTTCTTCTGAGTGACGCATCCGTCGCCTTGTGCCAAAATCGCCTCGGTTCGTCGTACAGCATGCGATCCTCGTTCATCACTTCCCCCGTCTTCTTCGCCCTCGCGTGCGCGACGTCCATCGTTCTATCGCCGCGCGCAGCTCAGGCCACGCTGCTCGAA
>CAZETM010000495.1:0-7265 GCA_964514885.1 uncultured Polyangium sp.
AGAGGGCACAATAACGTTTGACCGTTGCCAAGGGGACGCCAAACGCCCGCACGATAACTGCATGTGACGCTCATCGGGACGGGCGATATGTTTCCGTGCGCGGAATCCTGCGTATGGGTGCACGTGCGCACAGATTGGAAACTGCCACCGCTTTTAGGATCGTCGAAGGATGATGTTGCTCGGCTGATGTAAAGATATCGTTGCGCGTATTGCGGCACTTCGTGGCGCTTCCAATGCCAAACATCTAGGAAAGCCTGATCAACCTCCTCTATCACTCCATTTACAAATCCAACACGATCACGTTGTCCGTTGCTTGCGTTTCCGCAGGCAATGCGCAACAAATGAGCGCTTCATTGGTTTGTCTTGGAGCAGCAGGCGCAAAGGAATACGTCACTTGCCCCTTCAGCACCCGCGTCTTGCACGTCCCACACGAACCACCGCGACAACTCGAATCGGGTCGAATTCCTAGCGATTCGGCCATTTCGAGCAACGTCGCGCCCCCAGGCTCCCACAATACCGCTTTTTCGGATTTCGCAAAACGAACGAGTACCGAAGCCGTGGCCGGATTTGGCAAGGGTGGCTCCGTCGTTTTGACCTGATCGGGCTTACGCTTTAATGCGGATGGACCAAAGGCTTCAGAAAAAATCCGATCGTCTGGGATACGCATTTCTCGCAGTCCATCATACAAGCCTTGAATCATAGCCGCAGGACCACAGAGGTAAAAGTCGTAATCATCGAACGGCAAAACACGTCGCAAAAGCGCAAGATCGATATGCCCAGCGTGTTCGCCGGATGGGCCGCCTTTTTCGGCGGCTCCGCTCACAACTTGCACGACACGCACCGCTTCTCGCGCGGACTTGGCAAGGTCCGCGATTTCCGCATCGAATGGCCGTTCGGCTCGTGTACGTGAAGCATGAAAAAACCACGTCGGTCGAATACGACGCGTACGTAACCCCTCGTAAACCACGTGTCGCAACATGGCGAGCATGGGGGTCATGCCAACGCCGCCAGAGATCAAAACCAGGGGGCGCCTTTCTCGCGCATCGACCGTGAAACAGCCCGCTGGAGCTTTTGCTTCGATGATGTCCCCGATTTTCACATTGTCGTGCAAATGTTGCGAAACCACGCCTTGACGCTTTACCGAAATTCTGAACGTACCATCCGATGGCGCCGTTGAAATGGTATACGTACGTAAAACTGTATTCGTTTCTTGCGGCAGGCGAAACCGGATGGGAAGGTGTTGTCCCGCTTGGAAACGAGGTAATCCGGCATCGTCCGCAGGTTCGAGGTGAAACGAGCGAATGGTCTGGCTCTCGTTGACGACTTGCACGACGCGAAACGGTCGAAAGGTTTGTCGCAACGCTTCAGCACGGGTCCGCCGTTCCGCTTCTTCCCACGACCCGGTCATGAGAGAATTTGGCGAAAACGCTCCGAATTGAAATCGAAGCGCCAATGCTGAACGGCGACGAATCACGTGCTCGACGCGAAATCGCCAAATTCGTTCGGCCCCCTGAAACGTCTCGACTTCGGGACCTTCGAAGACGATTTCGACGCGACCCGAGAGTTGCAACACGTCACCCGTTTCAAAATCGACGAAAACGAGGCCAGCGCGAGGATTGAGCAACAAATTGCCCAGCGTGTTGAAGTGGAGATTGCCCGCGAAATCAGGAATCGAAAGCCAATCTTCCGCAACTCGAACAAATCCCGGTTTACCACCACGATGCGACACATCGACAGCTCGACGCGTCGGATCCGCGTCCAAGTCAACGTAGCTGGCCACGAAAAACGTATCAGCTTTTTCAATCATGCGCCGAGCTTCGTCATCCAGCGTTTTCGACCGCTCGGCAACGACGTCTGGAGCAGACCGAGGTTCACGGGTGAACGAAAATTCGCGTGTCTGGATGTATTGCGGACAATTACCGAATGAATGTTCCACGCCGATTTCGAATCCCGCGCCATCCTTTTTCGTGATCCGCCCGTTCATTCGATTGCGACGCCGCGTCGATAATTCGATTCCCAATAGACCCACCGCAGCACCGATTTCGACGCCGACGGCAGCGGGATCATGTGAATCGGGCGGCGCCTCAATACAAAGATGCCGCGGATCCGGGGAAGAGACAAACCCCGGTGACCCCTCGAGCATCGAAGCCCAAACGGCTCCTTCGGCATCGACGGTACCGATCAAAACAAACGGGAGCTGTTTATAAAAAGTCCGATGCTGATCGGGCATGAAATCGCGAATGACGCGACGCCCCGCTGCTTCCATTCGCGCGGCAACTCCAAGGCGTTCCTGGATGGCTCGCTCCCCCGCATGCCACGGTGACGGCTGTGCTTCAATTCCTGCGGTATTCATAAGGTTCAGCCTTCCGACGTTCGACAGTGGACTCGCCAATTGCGCCTTCGCAAAAGCTCGTTACTTCACCCACGATAGCACCAGCCACGGATGACCATCAACTCATTCGTGAAGGTAGTATTGTCAACACAACGGTTCCTCGTGGACCTCGTCGTGAGACACCCTTTCGACGAGGTACTTCGGCAACGATCGAATTTTTCGTCCTCCTTCTTGATGGATTTCGTTACATCGTCGCGAAAGGCGCAGACGACTCGAACGGCGCAGTCCTGGTCATCGATATCGATCAGCATTCCGACGCTGGGTCGGATACATCAGAAACACTCTGGGGCGATCTCGAAGGACTGCTCGGGGAAAAGTTCAGGCACGTCTTCATCACCGTGGACGGCACTTGTCCCCGAACCGGACACCGAGTAAGGTCGCCGCATGATCATCTCGGGACTCTCTGGCAATGAGATCTATTGTTTGTCCATCAAAGGGTTTGCCCCCGGAGAACTCACCGTAGTCTCTAACCGGTTCAGTTCATAGCAACTCGGTCAAAAAATTGACGCGGTGTCGAGCGCCGGGACGAGGAAGAATTCTTTGAGCATGAGCCCGGCGGTGATTGCGGCGCATCCGAGTGAGGTGACGTAGTATTTGTACGTGTGCCCGACGCGTTTGACGAGTCCGTGCACCCGTAGTCGCTCGAGCGCCCGTGAAATCACGCCGGAGGACAGCTCGGGCAATTGTTGCTGGAGGTCCTTGTTGCGCAGCCCGGTGATGTTGTTTTCGCCACGAACAAGAGCCTCGAAAAGACGAGTGTCGACGTGGTCGAAAAAGTTGAAGCCCTTGTACGTTCGCCCGTCTTGAATAATTGTCGCGGCGATTTTCTCGAGGTTTCGTGTTGCTACAGTGGGGTCATCGAGCTTCGAGACGAATTCGAGATATCGTCGATTTGCAGCAAGCATCAAACCTCGAAGGTCGCCGAGGCTATAGATGGATTTTTTAAGGGGTGCGAGTTTGTACACGGTGGTTCCGTCACGTTGTTCCACCTTGCGGTGGTGCTTGAAAAAGGATACGTCGTTCGCAGTGGTTTCAATGCGTAAAACCAAGCCACATTTATCGTACATTTTAATCGAAGCGGATCCCATTCGATGCTTGATGCGAGTTCCTTCGATTCGGATGCCGAAATTGTTACCGAGCTCGTCTGGATAATTCTTTGTGAGCTTACGGCCGAGAAACGTGGCAATATCATCGGCCTTGACTGGCCACGGCCTGTACGACGTGCACGACTCCATTGCCGAAAGGATGCAGACCAGACCCGGGTGATGCCCACGCTGGGCAAGGATTTCCTGGACCCTTTCTTCTTTGCGAAAGCTCGCCTTGCCCACGAATTCGATTTCGACGCCGTTTTCCCGCGCAAGCTTTTCTGCATTCTCACGAATCTCGTTGCGCAGCGGCTCAGCAAACCGCGGATAATCGAATATCCGAATGTTTTGCGCATACAAGTACGAAGTCATGCCGTTGGCGTGACAAAATCCCGGCAGAGTTCCCTGTAAAATCACACGGTCAAAACAAGAGATAACGCCACGAACCTTGTCCCGATGCCGCTCGACAATCGATGCCATGCCAAACCTCGTGCGGCCGAGCATACTCGACTGCGACAGTTTTTCCAGGCCGCAACGTCGTTTTTCCAGGCACGCTCAAGACATCGCCCAGTGCGTCGCCTCGGCGACGCCTGCAAGGGTCAAGGGGCTGGCCCCTTGCCAGGTCGAGGGCGGGGAGACGGCCAGTACGTTGTGACAACTTCGTCGGACAAGACTGCCCGGATATGGCGCGTGAACGGGGCGAGTGATCCGCCGATCGTCCTGCAGCATAAGAGCGCAGTCATCTCCGCCGTATGGAGCCCGAACAGCGAATACGTCGTCACCAGCTCCAACCATAACACCGCTATGGTATGGCGTATTCAAAACATGCCCGCGCAATAGGCGGAGCTGCAACGTGGAAGCCATGCCGCTTGTGCGACCGTCGGCCAAGTGCGACGCGCAAGAAATTTCAACGGATGAACGCTGCGCGTCATATCGTGCACAGCTTCGGGGCGAACCCCAGGAGGAGGGATTGTCGTCCTCATCCTCGTCGTCCACCACCAATCGGGTTAGGACACGATGTCCTTGCATATCTTGCGTGCGGAACGCGCGAGTGCACGCGTTTATCAGGCGTCGCAGTGGCGTCTTCGACCAATGAACGAAGGTTCGTCACGACAGGACGGCCTTAAACCCGCGGGCCATTACTGGTTGAGGCGGACCGTATAGTGCGACATGATTGAATCACTGCTGAGCAGTATCGCCTCCTCGACGTTGGCCTGGACGATTAAGATGCGGTCGAATGGGTCCTTATGATGTGCGGGCAGATCTCGCAGCGCGTCAGCTTGCCGAGTTGTAGCTTTATCTGCATCTCCCAGACGCTGGCCACGCTGAGCAGGAGCGTATTCGCTTCATCTTGGCACAACAAGAGCGTCGTGGAAGCTTCTGCGGTTCACTGTCCCACCAGATGAACGTGTGCGTATCCAGTAGCAGCTTCATGATGCTCCCAGCCAGAACTCGTCCGGCAGCGGTGCGTCGAAATCGTCGCTCATCATGGCGGCTCCGGCGTGAAGACCAGCCTGGCGCCCATGGCTCTCGCGAGGAAGAGGGGGCGCCGTTGTGCTGTACTCCCGCGTGGTCCGCCCCTGGTTTGCAAGGCGCAGTGTGTAGCTTGCCAAGCGAAGACGCTCTTCTGTCGAGAGTTTGTCCACGAGTGAGTGCAGATCCACGGCCTTGAGAGAGTCATCGTGCATCAACGCAAGGCTTACAATAAGTTTGAGCGGCTGTCTAGGGGGCAGGGCGTTCCAGCTCTGTTTGGCAGCCCGCTCGTTCACCGTAACGAGTAGGCCGAGTTCGGTGAGAGCTTGTGGGTGCATGACCCGAGACGTATGGATGGGGATGAAAAAACACGCATGATGCAGCTCCTTGCGGGTCGGTACGAGCCACGGCCAGGAGAGACGACGATATTCGATGGCCGAACGGTGTACCGATTGAAGCCGACGGGTCGATGAGAATGGGATCGTATCGGAGAGGCAAAAACCGGTGATTGTAGAGTAGCCCCGGGGGATTCCTCCCATAAGCGCTAACTTACTCTGATTTGTTGACCAAGGTTGACGATGGGGCGTGCGGCCTCAAACCCCGCCGGAATAGAGAATTGAGGGCGGATGCGTGTCTAAGATGGCGCGTCATGTTGCTGCCTGTCTCTAGTACACGGAAGATGTTGCGCCATAAAAGTATATAGTACACTGTACATTCTTATTTGACAATTTCTATAGTACACTGTAGACTTGTCTGATGGCAAAGGCGAGGGAGATCAATGAAACAGAGGAAGCTTTGCGGGTGTTGCAGGCTTTCAACGCCTGGTGGGTCGACAAGCCGTTTCGAAATCCACCGTTCCGTCGGCTCGCATTTCACGCCAGTCACTCGCTCCTTCTCAACAAGGATTTGCGCCGCGCCATTTTGCTATCCGGGCCTCGTCGCGTGGGGAAAACTACGGTTTTGATGCAAATTGCCGAAGATCTCGTCAGGCAAGGAGTCGAACGGTGTCACGGACCGCCTGATCGGATCCAATTGGGGTCGGCGGATCGGATCCGAGAAGAGTGTTCGCATTTACATGGTTGAGCGTACCGCCGTGCTCGGAAGCGGCAAGGGTTCGCTGCGCGAAACTTGAAACAAGTCGAGCCCTTGCCGCCTCCTGCGCGCGGCGACAGAGGGGCTATTAAGGGGTGCTGCGCAGTGTGTCCAAGCCCTCAAAAGTCGGATCCGACTGGGTGACCCGCGTCGGATCCGATTGGCCGACCCATGACAAAACCCCGCCGGAATAGAAAATCGAGGGCGAATGCGTGTCTAAGTAAGCGCTTATGGGTCGCGACCCCTCCGTGCCGATGTTTGTTTCATTGGGAGACGGGTCTGAACGCCTCGCTTGCCGAAGTATGTTCCGGAAGGTGGGGGTCGCGACCCCTCCAATGCTTATGCACGCTTCATGATGTTGGGGTCTCGACCCCTCCAGGACCAACACGTGGTCCGGTGGATGGGGAGTCGCGACCGCTCGGGTGCGAAGTCGGTTCTGCTGCGAGCGTGGAAAGCACCAGGCGTGGCTTCGAGATGTGCTAGGCTCCGCTTCACCATGTCGCATCAGGAAAGCGAACTTTTGGCTCGTGTTTTGCAGCTTCCGCAGCCTGTTCGTGCGAAATTTGCGCACGAGATCCTCGCCAGCCTGGACGAATCGGCGGAACTGGACGTCCAGGATCTCTGGCGGGCCGAGATCGAGCGTCGAACAGAGGAAGTCCTCGCGGAGACCGCTGATCTTGAGGATGCGGACGTCGTGCACGAGCAGTTGATCGCCCGCCTCCGCGTCCTGTCGCCGTGAAGGCGCGGTACCACCGCGAGGCTCGCGAAGAGTTCACTGCCGCGGCGGAGTGGTATGAAGCTCGCCGATCCGGTCTGGGGCAGGACTTTGTAGCTGAGATTGCCCGAAGCGTGGCGCTGATCCGCCAGCATCCGGATGCCTGGCCGCAATGGCAGGGGATCAAGACACGGGTGCCGGTTCGAACGTTCGTCCTGCAACGATTTCCCTTTGCGCTTCCATACCTGGTGCACGAAGAAGCCATCATCTTGCTGGCTGTCGCGCATAGCCGACGCAGGCCGGGATATTGGCGTGCGCGACTGGACAATTTGAACGCGACTTGAAGCTGCGTTTCCGTATGCGGTCACGGTTATCCAGCGATTCGACTCGACGGAGCGTCTGAACGCGCACGCGCACGACAGACGGAAGACGACAGACGGAAGACGAAAAGTCCATTGAGCGTTTCGTCGGTGCATGCTGCGACGCAGGCAGTCCGGCCAAGCCGCCG
>CAZETM010000496.1:0-7251 GCA_964514885.1 uncultured Polyangium sp.
GCATGCAGTACCGTCGAGTGCGGCTTTGCAAAGAAGTGCAAATCCGCAGTGCATCATGCAGCCGCATCCTGCAGCGGCTACGAAAGAAACCTGCAAGTGACGAGCCGGTTTTGGGTCGGATAATTACTCATGGATTATTGGGTGTTTCAGTGTCGACGACGGCCACGCGCCCCAAGGTGCCTCGGCGATGACATCGTCCACAACCGCGCCCCTTGAAGGCTCGAAACTCTTTGGGAGGCCCGAGCGGAAATAGCTCGGCGACAACTTCCGGGTCGGGATCCGCCTGCACACGACAGCCTTCACAAATACGTTTGGCCAGGCGTTGCGCAATGACGGCCACCAGCTCGCTGGCCACGGAGTTGGGGTGCATTCCCAAGTCGATCAGGCGTTGTACGGCATCGATGGTATCGTTGCAATGCAGCGTGGAGAGCACCAAATGGCCCGTTTGCGAAGCTCGAATGGCTTCGAGCGACGTTTCACTATCGCGAATCTCACCTACGAGAATGACGTCGGGATCTTCACGGACGAATGCGCGCATTGCGTTGGAAAATGCAAATCCCAGGTCGGGCCTCGCTTGTGCTTGCTGCACACCGGCAATCGCGTATTCGATCGGATCTTCGATCGTGATGACCTTGCGTGTTTGATCTTTGGCAATGTATTGCAGGCCGGCATAAAGCGTCGTCGATTTGCCCGAGCCGGTCGGACCCACGACGAGCACGAGACCTCCGGGGCTATCGAGCAGGCGGCGGTAATGCTTGGCCATTTCGCCCGAAAAACCAAGGTCTTCAATGTTGAGAATCTTGGTTTCTTGTGGCAATAGACGAAT
Source organism: uncultured Polyangium sp. (assembly GCA_964514885.1). Lineage (GTDB taxonomy): Bacteria > Myxococcota_A > Polyangia > Polyangiales > Polyangiaceae > Polyangium. Next base: position 827 of record CAZETM010000496.1, read on the forward strand.
GACGACGTTTTCGCCATGGAGCGCAGGCTGCGTTTGCACACGTAGATCGTAGGCTTTGCCGCCTGCAACGCGACGAATGCGACATCCTTGCGGTATTCGATGCTCCGCAATGTCCATGTGCGCCTGAACCTTGATGACGTTCACCAAACCCGTCAAATCGTCAGGCTCGATATGGATTCGCTCGAGGTCCCACAAGTCGCCATCGACGCGTAAACGTAGCCGCACGCGATCGCCTTCGTGCTCGAGGTGAATGTCGCTTGCACGCTCCGAAATGGCCTCGATGAGCAACGCCTCGAAAATGGCCACGTGATGCGGATGCACTTTCGTGTCCTTGGCGAGCAGATCGGGTTGATCTTTCGGGCCGCCAGTATTTGCCAGAACCTTGTCGTCTTGATTGCGACGCAAGTCCGTGAGCATCCACAAGCGCCGGTAATCCGTCGGCGTGACGAGCACCAAACGAGCCGCACGAGAATGCAACGCCTTGAGCACGTCATCGACGACGACCGTCGGATCGGTCGTCGCGATCACCACATCGTCACCGCTACGAACAATGGGAAAGATACCGTTTCGTTCCAGATATCCACGTGGCAATGCATCGAATAGATCCGCTTCCAACAGCGGCGACAACGATTCCACCGAGGCGAAGGGGATTTTCCACTGCGCAGCGACCGCTCGGTACACGTCGGTCAATTCGACCAGTCCTTGACGTGCCAGAGACTCGCCTATCTTCTCGTGGCGCCCGCGAGCTTCCACGGCCGCTTTTTCGACGGCAGGCCGTTCGACCAGCCCAGCGTTGACGAGCAGATCGCCGAGCCGGGCATGATGCGGACTGGCCGCGGTTGGGGCAACAGGAGGCGGTTGGGTGGGCGTTTTGGAATCGGGCATGGACGAATCATCAGGATAATCCGTCCTTGGGTGTATGTGAAGAGAGTTGTGTAACGTTAAAATTTACCGTACGTCGCCCGTCGAGATGGTTGCCGACCTCTGTGTATTCGAGGATTTTCGTGCCGCCCCATTTCAAGCTAGCGGCAAGCGGTGAGGATCGACTCTTGCTCCCGGCCGAATCGTCACCGACGCTCGTGCGCCGGGGCCAATCAATCGGGGGAGAAAAGTCGAATGACGAGTCAACCTTTTCGATCAGGCGTATTCATCATCGGACTCATGTTGGCGGCAGGCGCATGTCAGCGCGAAAGCGCGGACGAACATTCGCCGGGTGTTCGTCCGGGAACTGCCGACCAACAGGCTGCTGCTCCCATTCGCGACGTCAATAGCCTCGTGGCAGCGACCGACCGCACGCAATTGGTCAATCGTCAAACCGAGCTGACGAGCGTTATCGTGCAAAGCGTGTCGACCGACCGCGTTTTCTGGGTCGGGACGGCCGCAGATCGCACCATTCCTGTGTTTCTCGACGATCAAGCTCGCAGTGCATTGCTCACGGCCCAGCAGCGCCTCACCCAAGGTGATCACGTCACGCTCGTGGGCGAAGTCCGCAAGTCGCCGGGCGTGGATGATCTGCAAAAAGAATGGAATCTGTCGGCTCAGGACGCCGAGCAACTCAGCCGCGCACAAGTATACATTCACGCTAAGCGAATCCTGCTCGGTCAGCAGCCGCAACCCGGGATGCAACCTGGTCAGCCCGGACAACCTCAGCCATTGCCTGCTCAACCCGGTCAAACCCCACAGCCGGGTTAGTCTTCAATGTAGTGACCACGGTTTCCAAGAGCGTGTTTTAACAGGCGTTGCGAGCGAATCGGGGCTAGGGAGGCTGATACGAAGCGTACTTCAGTACGCTGAGTGAGGCCGACCGAAGCACCGGTTCGCGCAGCAGCCTGTTCAACACGCTCTGCCCGTCCGTCCTTGCGGCGCGGTGAAGAGCGTGCAAAAGTCGCCCGCTCTCTATGCCGCTGCCCTCGTTCGGATCGATTTTTGGTAAAACCCGCACGCTGAGCCGCATATCTTCTGCGGCCTGTCTCTTTGCCTCCATTGCGGTCGTGGAGCTGGGTCAGGGGGCTCCGGTAGATTTCACCGACCAATGGATCGTCCCCATTTATTCCGCCGTGCGGACTCCACCGCCTCCGTTGAACGAGGGCGATGCCGATGGTGATGGGCTTTCCGACGAACGTGAAGCTGTGCTTGTTCGCACGTTTGCCCCCGTCGTGATTCTCGATGACGAGGACCATGCTCGGCCGGCATCGGTGCCGTGGGTCTTGGAGCGCACCCAATTCATACAATCGGCCGAAAGCGCGGATTACGCATTCGATGCAGAAACGCGAAAAGGCAGCAACAATCCCGAAGAGTGGGTCACCTACGTAAATGTTCATCCGCGTGTCGATGGCGACATTCTCGTAGAATATTGGTTTTACTACCCGTACAACGACGGTCCGCTTTTCTTCAAGCACGAGAGCGATTGGGAGCGCATCACGGTGCGGCTCGACCAATACATGAAGCCTCGTGGCGCATATCTAGCCAGGCACGAAAACAATGCTCCCGGGCCATTCTTCATTTGGGCCGACCTTAAAAATGAAGGTTCCCACCCGGTCATTTTTTCAGCCAAAGGCACCCACGCGACCTATGCCAACGCAAGCGACGCGGCGTGGTTCGAATCAATCAGCACTTGCACCAGCTCCGACCAATGCTCCCCGCACGTCTGGCGCACGTGGGAAGGCGGCGGGTTATCGCGGCTCGATGACTTGCCCGAAGGTTCGGTCTCTGCCAGCGTTTTTCGTTTTTCCGGACGTTGGGGCGCCAAAGGCTTCTGGCCTGGAACCAGCGCTCCGCGAGGACCCATGTTCCAGGCTGGCCATTGCAATGGCGCGTTTTCTACTTGTCGGCGTTTGCCCACGAGCGAAGTGCAACAAGCCAAGCTTTGATCTTCCAGGTTAACCCTCCAAATACGATTCGAGCCCCCGTTCCTTCGACCAAGCTCGCAGTTTCTCCAGCGCTTTCGATTCGATCTGTCGAATTCGCTCCCGGCTCAGCGAAAACGAGCGGCCAATCTCTTCGAGTGTATGGTCTTCCTCCCCGGACAAACCATATCGCAGTCGCAAGATGTCCCGCTCCCTGGGCGTCAGCTCGTCCAGCATCAAAGCGGCTTGCTCCTGCAATCTGCGTCGCTCGAGCGCTTCGTCCGGCGTATCTCCAGGGCTTGCCAGCATGTCGCCAAAACGCAAGTCTCCCTCGTCGCCCATGGGAGCTTCGAGGCTTACCAGGGCCATGGCCAATGCGCGCACCGCTTGAACCTTATCGAGCGGCACTCCGGACCTTTCTGCAATTTCTTCCGGTGACGGCTCGCGAGATTTCTCTTGCGATAACGCACGTTGCGCGGTCAGCACTCGACGGCGGCTCGCCGTCAAATGCACTGGCATGCGGACGTCTTTACCTTGATACAAAAGGGCTCGGTCGATCGATTGCCGAATCCACCAGGCCGCGTACGTGCCAAACCGATACCCACGTCGATGGTCGAATTTGTCTGCCGCGCGGATCAAACCCAAGTTTCCCTCTTGAATGAGATCGAGCAGCGGAACGCCTCGTCCAGCCCGCTGACGAGCGGCCATGACCACCAGCCGCAGATTGGCACGAACGAGGTCGGCTTTTCCTGCAGCAGCAGTGGCGCGCGCTTTCTTTGCCATTCGCCGCGCCTCTTCGGCCCGCAAACACTCGTCCGGGCCAAAGTGCTCCATATGCGTCGCAATGGCTTCTTCGACACGATCGACTACACTCGGTTCGAATCGAATTCCTGCCAGTTCATCCGCAAGCTCGGTCGACGAGGACCCGGTTTCCTCACGCACTCGAACGTTTTCGAGCATTTTTGCCACACGCGCGGCCATTTCCGCAGCATCTGGAGCGTCCGGATTGAGCAGCAATTCGCGAACGCTCTTTTCGCCACTCATTACGTCGGCAGCGAGCGCACCGAGCGCGACGGGACCCGCCGGCGAGGATACCAGGGCTCGCAATGCAGCCATCTCGGCTTCCGCAATGCGACGGCCCAGCTCGCTCTCCGCATCTCTCGTGAGAGGATGGCTTTCGCCAAGACCTCGCAGGTAGATATCGGTGGCGTTTCGGACTTGTGCTTCGTCGGCCGCTAGGCCATTTGAGCGAGAACGCTGGTTGCGTACCGGCTTGCCTTTGCGACCCGAAATTCTGGGCTCGTTCAATTGACTATTCTCCAGGCCCGCATCCTCGTTCGGCGCAAGAAGACACGGAAGGGGTCATATCATTCGCCAGACGGCGCAGTCTAAGCACGTCCGAGGTGTACGGAAGGGCCATTGCAATCATGAATGCATCATGAAAATGCTCGTGCTCGCTCGGTGGGAATGAAAATCATCAATGCTGAGTTTCGCTCGTTCGGTTCCATGACGCGCGCTGTGGTTAGCGACCGCTCCGTCTTGGCGCTCTTTCTTGGCGTTCTTTCTTGGCGTTCTTTTGCCGCCTCACAATCGAACCGACTTGCAACGGTTGCATCGATAGCGTTACGGTCAGAAAACGTTATCGGCCGTGCGCCGCACCAGGAACGCGGGTCAGTGCATTCATTATCGCCCTTCCCGATCCCCGTGTCCGCGCTCAAGCCCGTCGCTTGTGGCTCCACCTTGTGGCGCAGCGCTGGTGCTTTGCGCGCCACCATCATCGTCAAGATCTCGCTTGGCCTCGTTCATGAGCGCACTGCATGGCCCACCACGCCGCTCGAGCTCATCCGTGAAGATCGCCGTCGAGATGCCCACCCGCACTCGAGCCTGATCGAAGCTTCCGAAGTCGCGCCGTACCTTCCAAACGCGGGCGTTCTTCTTTCCGCGCGTGCCTACGCTCCTCAAGGTCGACCGACTTCAGCCATTTCTGCGCGTCTAGCGATGTTCCGCGAGCACAATCTGCTCGACAAAACAGTGCACGTTTTCGGCGAGCGCGCAGCGAATGCTCCGCAGCATCCGCACCCCTTCGATCGCATTCCGCTCGTGTACGAACGGACGAGTGCGAGCGATGAAAATCCCGTAGGCATGACTTTGGGCGGGCCTTCGTTGCCCAACATCTGCGATCCGACAAACCCGAACCGCTCGGCTGGTTTTGGCCCCATCAGCAGGCATTGGCTTCCGAGAAAGCGACTCCTCGGAACGACGGATCCATCGCGTTTCGAAGCGCTCGTCGCTGACTTTCCCGATGGTTTCGACTTTCGTTGGTACAACCCTGCGCCCGCCGATCAACAAATCGAGTTCCTGCGCGGTGATGAGTGGATCGTGCTCGACGGGATGCATCCGCAACTGCCGCGTGTGCAGTCTCGTTTGCCACAAATGCGCGGCAAAGCGTGCGTTTTCTTCGTCGGACCGAGCGGCGTCAGCCATAGCCAAGCGGTCGACCTCACCGCAGACATGCTCGTCATCGATGCCGATCGCCTCGTTGCTTCCGTCGTGTTTCGCGGCAGCTTTCCACTCGACTCGCTCGATGTCCTCCCGCGTTTGCGCGTCTTCGCAGATGTCGAGTTGCCTGGAAATTCTACGCGTTGGCCCGAAGCGGCCGAGGTCCTGCGCGCGCCTGCACCAGCGCCTATCAACCCCGTCACAAGCGTGGGGACCGCCCGGACAAACCCACGCGACGACAGCGGCATCATTCGCGCTCCGCTCCCTTTCCAGCCGAAACCGGCAGGAGTCATGACCGTCGTTCCCTTCATGACTTCTCCGCCAGCTCGTCCGCGGATCCAATTCAACGAAGACGATCCACTTATGCGCACCGTCGCAGCAGACGAAGAGAGCGGGCTTCGTCCAGCCATCCCGTTTGCTCCAGGCACTTCGCCGGCGCTTCAATCTTCGCGCCCCGTGCCACCTCCGCCGCCGCAGTCGCGACGTGTGGTGAGCGATGACGAAAACGCTACGCGTGCAATCGATCTCGACAAACTCGAAGCAAAACGTGTCCCGGTCACTCCCTTTGCCTCGAAGGACAAGGACGACGAAGCCACACGCGCCATCGACATCGAACAACTCACGGCGAAACGTGCGGCCGTCACGCCGTTTGCCCATGCTGATGCGGGCAAACCAGCCGCCTGGACAAACCCATCTCCCCCGATCACTCGTGCTGACCCACCGAAACCGGTGAAGCCGTTTGCGCAAATCGAAGATCCGATGACCGAAGCGGTCACCCTGGATCGCGACATCGACGTGCTCCCGTTCATGCGCTCGCAAGCGCCAAGTCAAGTCGCTCCGCCGGACGTCGTAGCGCCCGCTTTCGTGAGTCCTCCTCCGCGAGTCGAACTACCCGCCATCGTTGCTTCTCCCGTTGTTGCACCACCCAAGTTTGTCCCGGTTGAACCTGAAGCGCCTGTCGTTGCAGCAGCGCCTCCGCCCGTCGTCAAACAAGAGCCGCCGCAAGAGCAACCGCCTCCGCCTCCACCGCCCCTTGCGCCGATGGCCGAAGAAACGGGACTGCGCGCGACCATCATCGGG
>CAZETM010000497.1:0-7250 GCA_964514885.1 uncultured Polyangium sp.
CGAAAGCGCCCTGCCCACGAGGTCGGAAAAGGGTCGATGTGCGAGCCTTCGGTTGAGTCCGCGCATTTCTTCTCCAGGCCTGACCACGTGTCCTCGATGTTGCAACAGCCGCGTCAGCATCCATCGTTTTCGACGCGCATCCATCGTTTCGCTCAGCGTCGATTCAACACCTTGAAGTCGCGAAGTCAGGTTGGACAAACCCAGCATTTCTCGCGAGAGGACGAGCCCTGCTTTCGCGGCCAAGCTCGACGAAGCCAACCGCGCTGGAGCATCGATTTTTTGTAGACAACACGACACCAGCACCACATCACATCGAGCCTGCGCGGCGCTCTGAATCAGGCGATCTCCAAGCGCGCCGCACGCATGCAGTCCGATCGCGAGATCGCCGGGACGTAGTGACAGTGGCTCGCGGGACGCATCGAGTAATTGGAAGGTCGCGCGAGTTCCCAAACTCAACCGAACCGCTGCATCGATACGCTCCGGCACGCGCTCGATGCCGATTGCTTCACGGTCGAACAATTCCGCGGCGATGCGCGTGAAGTGCCCACGTCCTGCGCCCACGTCGACGATCCGCAGGGCGCGAGACGCGAGAGGTGCGACGGTTGCGAGGAGCGATTCGATCTCGCTCTGTTTGCGCTCGGAAACACTGCGTTGTTTGCCGATACGCAGTGGTTTGTCGTGATGTAACGTCGTGGGCAAACGCGTCACTTCGAGCAGTGCTTGGCCAAGCTCACGCAAGGAGGCGGGCGCATGTTCGAGCGCGTCGAGGCGCCTCGCGAAGCCTTCGGTTTCGCAACGGACGAGCTCTTCGTCGGAGAGCGTGGCGAGAAAATCTGCGATGCCTCGGGCGTGACAGAACGCAGGAGGCTCGGCGCCATACGGACGATCGCGGGCGATGTCGAGTGCGGGGATGACGACATCGAGCGCGCGAGCGAGGCAATTCGAGACAGACGGCATGGGCGTAGGGCGGCGGAGCGTATCAACGGCGAGCGTGATGCGCTTGCAGATGCCTTGGTTTTTGTTGGGGCTTCAATTCGACAGCCAACGGGTGTACGCTGTCCAAACCGCCACATGGCCATTTGTCCGACTTGCTCCACCCGCTACTCGAACGACGTAACCATCTGCGGGGCTGATGGTTCTGCGCTCGTCAGCGACGACCTGATGCCCGACGACCTATCGCTCAAAATGGGCGCAGTCGTCGGGGAATACCGTATCGAACGCAAGATTGGCGAAGGCGGATTTGGAGCTGTTTACAGCGCCATCCATCCTGTCATCGGCAAATCGGCGGCGATCAAAATTCTTTCGCCGCAATTTTCGGCCGATCCGGTGATGGTTTCGCGCTTCATCTCGGAAGCGCGAGCGGTCAACCAAATTCGACATCGCGGCATCATCGATATTTTCGCCTTCGGAAAGCTCGATGACGGCAGGCAGTACTACATCATGGAGTTGCTCGAGGGTAAGACGCTCGACGACTACCTGCGTGAGCGTGGTCGTCTTCGGCCAGCGGAGACGATTCCGATCTTGCGTCAGATTGGCCGAGCGCTCGATGCAGCACACGCCGCAGGCATCGCCCATCGCGACATGAAACCGGAAAATGTGTTTTTGGTTTTCGACGAGGATGGCGCGGTAATCCCCAAGCTTTTGGACTTCGGCATCGCGAAGCTTTTGGGTGATTCGCAGAAAAGCCAGACGCGAACGGGCACGCCGATGGGCACGCCGCTGTACATGTCTCCCGAGCAATGTCGCGGCAAACAAGTGGATCACCGCACGGACATTTATTCGTTCGGGATCATGGCGCACGTAATGCTGACGGGTCAGCCGGTATTCAGTGGTGAAGACATCATGGATGTCATGATGGCGCAAGTGAGCGGCAAACCGCCATCAGCATCGTCAGTTTGTCCCGACATACCCACGGCGCTCGACGCTCCGCTATTGAAGATGCTGGAGAAGGATCCGGCGGCTCGTCCGCAAACGGTGGGAGCCGCGGTCGACGGCCTCATGGAAGCGGCGAAATCGGTGGGGCTCGAGATCCCGACGATGGCGACGCGTTCGAGTGAAAAGCTTCCGCGGCTCGACATGCCGAAATCGGTATCGTCGGAGGATGTGTTTGCCGCGACGATGGTGCAGCCTGGGGTGACGATTGATCCGCAGACGACGCTACCCGAGGCGGGGCAATCGGCGAAGAATGGCAAAAAAACCATGATGCTGGCCATTGCAGCAGTCGTGGCGATTGGGGGCATTGCAGCAGGATTCGTCGCCACGCGATCTGCCCCGGGAGCAACGGATACGCCGACGAAGACGACTGCGACGCCTTCGGCGGACGTTGTGGCATCCGTGGTTCCAACGGTGGTCCCGGTGCTGACGGCGACGGCTTCGGCCGCGGCTGCGGACGAAGTCGAATTGCGTGTGGATGCGACTCCGGCGAATGTCGATATTCTTCTTGGTGACAAGAAGCTTGGTACTTCACCGGATCCGGTGAAGCTTCCGAAGGGAAACGACAAGGTCATGGTGACGTTCTCGGCCAAGGGATATCAATCGAAAAACGTGCCGATCGTACCTTCGCAGAACGTTCTTATTCCGATTACGCTCGACAAGAGTGCTTCCATTACGAAACCACGACCGACCAGTACAGGGAAGCGTGACGATGTCTTCTTCGAATAATCGTATTACATTACGCCGTAAGGTTTATCTTGGAACAACCTTGATGGCTTTAGCGTTGATGGGTGCACTCGGCTCGATGAGCTGCGTGACGCTGCCGGCCATCGAGGCGAATTTGTGTGGCAATCGCGTAGTGGAGCCAGAATTTGGCGAAGCATGCGATAGTGCCGCTTCGGAGCCGAACACGCAATGCGGAGCCTCATTCGAATATGGCGCGTGTCGTTTCGTTTGCGATTACAACGCAACCAACGTAGGTGCCATTCGATGTCCGGCAGGACAAGGTTGCGGATTGGATGGTATTTGCCGCAAATCCAATGGAATGGAAGAGACATCGATCGCCATTGCCGGAGGCGGCGCTCGGCGATTGATGACTGGCGATTTCGATGGCGACGGGCGCAACGACGTCGTGGCGATCAGCGATAGCGCCATCGATATCCATTTTCTGACGGCCGACGGATACGTCGACAGCACGTTGACCGTGCCGAACGACCAAGGAATTCCTGGGATTGGCGATATCGATGGTGACGGTTTGTCCGACCTCGCGGTGAGATTGGAAAAAGCCGAGAAGTTGCTGCAGGTGGAGGTCAAACTGGAGGCGAGCAGGTCCATTGGCGTATTGCTGGGAACGGAGGATCGTTCGCTCGTGCCGCAATCGTTTCCGACAGCGGTTTCCAAGGGCGGAACGAAACGGCTGGTTCCGCTTGGCCCCACATCTGCGGGCGGCTTCGATCTGTTAGCATTCGTCGAGAATAAGGAGTCAGGTCTTGCGGTCGAGAGGCTGGAATTGAAACCCGATGGCGGGCACCAATTTTTGGAGGCATCGATGATGCCCATTGCGGGATCGCTCGTCGGCCATGTAGATGTAGCCAGCTTCGACAGTCCGACAGGGCCTTGTACTGCTGTTGCATTCGAAGTCTCCAGCTCTGCCGATGGCACCAAACCCCGCGTATTTGTTACGAGCTGCAACAGCATGACGCCCAAGCCCCCGCAGGTCCTCGCCGCGGGCGATCCGTGGGGCGGCGCTTATTTCGCCGATATCAACAATGATACATACCCAGATCTGCTTTACGGGCAGATCGTTTCCAACGTTCCCTCGATCCTCGTGCGCAAGTTCGATCCCGATCCCCTCGTAAACGACTTCGAGCCGCCGAATTTCCCGCCGGATGTCTTGTTCAGCGTGGACACGGAAGGATGTGTCACTGGCACCGGCGTATTGACGAGCGAGCCGCTGGCGATTGGGGACATGAATCTGGATGGGAGTCCCGATTTCGTCGATTCGAAGGGCATTCTGTTCTACGATTCGACGAATTCCCAGGGCATTCGCGTATGCAATACGAGCGACATGCGTTGGGCGCAAGCATTGATCGGCGACTTCAACGGTGATGGCTTGAACGATATCGTCGCGGCTCGCGCCAACGAAGCCGTTCTCGACGTCTGGTACGCGTTGCTCGAAGGCAATTTCAATACGTTCACGGTTGCGGTTTCCGGTCCCGTGGCCGAGCTGGTGGGCGGAGACTTCGACGGTGACACGATCATGGACGCTGCATTCCGATTCGGGATGCCCGGCGACATGGATCCTATGGCCCCGATGGTGCGTAATCCCGGTGAGCTGTATGCGATGTTCGGTGAGCCGCTGGCGGTGCCCTCGCCTCCGGTGTCACTTGGATTCGTCGACAATCCAATAGACCTCATTACGGCGCGAATTCGAGGTGTAAATGCTCTCAAATTCCCGGATACTCTTTCCGATTTGGTGATTCTTTCGCAGGCAGACGACATCGATGAAAATGGGATTGCGGTGGACACTCGCCCCGTCACGCTCATCCAGGGCAATGCCACCCGAAACCTCGTCTCGCCACTATCGATCAAGGAGTATACGACCATTGACCAGCCCAATTTGGTCGACAACATCTTCGGGCTCGTCGTGTCCAAATTCGGAATCAATGAATCCAAAGTGGAAGGCCAGCCCGACGCCAACCGATGCAAGATGCCGCTACCGCCATTCGACGGTGATCAGGCGGACCGGAAGCCCTCCAACATCGCGGCATTAACGACGACCGGCAAGCTCTGGCTAGCAGGATGCGAAGTAAATGGTTCGTCGGTACCTGCATTGTCCCCCAATCTCGAGAGCATCGACCTACAAGAACTCGCGCTTCTCTTCGCACCGGTGAACAGAAACGACACCGATGACTCGCTCGCAGTGTTCGTGCGCACGCCGGATGGTAAAGCGGCTTTGGGAATCGTCGACTATATCGATGGAGCATTCAGCGAAGGACCCAAATGGCTGGGAACGACGACGGCCAATCTGCGATTACCCGGGCTGCGAGAAATCGACGTGCCTTTCACATTCGCGGACGTCGATGGCAATGGGCGTCGTGATGTCGTGCTGAGCGGACTATCCTCGACGGATCCTACCCAAGGCGCGATTTTCATCTTCTGGAATCTTGAAACGAACATGTCCAAGACGCTGGACGCCAACGTATTCACAGAATTCCCAGTCGGCAGTTTTATTGCCGAAACGGGCCCAAACGCCGGAAAGAACCCCATCGCCGACATTGCCGTGCTGAACCTCGATGACGACACGTTCAAAGAATTCGCGATCTTGACGCGCAACGACCTGCTTTTTGGCAAGCTCGTGGTCAAAGAAAAGGTGAACGAGACCGACGCTGCGGAGCTAGAATCTCCTCGCCGGATCAACTTTTTGCCCGGTTCGGAACCGGAACCGGTACCGGACCGGCCTGACTCCTCGCAGTTCAATAACGGTCAGGCGCTGTTGACGATCGATGCGAATAGCGACGGCATTGAAGATCTTCTCTTCTCCACCCCGGCCAACCTCACACTCCTCCTCGGGAGGGAGCGGTTTTAATGAAAACGACCGCCGTCATGCTCGCCTTTTCCACAATTTTGCCCACCATTTTGCTCACTTCACCACGAGCAATGGCCGACGACACCGATGCGCAATCTCGCGCATACTTCGAAACGGGCGCCAAGGCATACGAAAAAGGCGACTACCTCAACGCAATTCGTGCCTTCGATCAAGCTTACACGTTGACCAAACGACCGGGCCTGATTTTCTCCATTGCTCAGTCGTACAAACGTCAATACGCGATCGATGGGAAACCGCAGAATCTACGCAAAGCGAACGAATATTATCGACGCTTTCTCGCGGAAGACAAAAGCGGCAAACGTCGAAATGAGGCGACCGCTGCCGTCTTGGAGATCGAAGCGATCCTCGTCCGCCTACCGCCCGAACAACAGGCGACCGCGACGACTATGGCTCCCGAGCCGCCTCAACCAACGCAGATTTCCGTCACCACGCAGGTCGACGAGGCGATGGTGTCCATTGATGGCGGACAGGCTCGTACGCTCGAGCCTGTCGAGGTCAAACCGGGCAAACACAAAGTCGTCATTCAAGCGCCGGGTTATTTTCCCGAAGAGCGCGAGCTTTATGCCAATCAAAGCCAAATGACGGCCATTGACGTCCCGCTACGTCCCATGCCGGCAAAAGTCATGATCGAGGGTCGCATTGGGGCGGCGGTCACGGTCGATGGTTTGCCCATGGGCTCGCTGCCGCTCGTCAATCCTCTCGAAGTCGACGCCGGCGAACGAAGCATCACCGTCAGTCAAAATGGGTTCGTCTCGTTCACTCGCGACTATTCGCTCGCGCGCGGGGGCGAGACGAAAATCAAAACGGAGCTCGGTCGCACGCGACAACGAATCGGCTCATTCGTGCTTTTCGGTACCGGGATTGTCATTGGCGGTACGGGTGTGCTCATGGCGCTGGGCTCGGCGGGTGCATATGCGCAAGGCAACGACATTGCCAAACAACGCGAAAAGGGATCCATTACGGCCGAACAGCTCGCGGATTACGATAAGTTCCGCAGACAGCAATCCGAGCTCCTCATTGGCTCCACGGTCGCGTTCAACCTGGGTGCAGCAGTAGGCGCGCTGGGGTTCTTGCTTTATTATTTCGACGAGCCGTCGATTGCCAAGCCCCGCCCCAAGAAAGACGACAAGGGGCCCCAAAAAGAGCAATCGCCCCTCATGCGCGATTTGGCGCTCATCCCCAGCGCCGGCCCGGGGTTTGCAGGCTTGTCATTCGGCGCAAAGTTCTAACGACCACAGCCGTCCCGCATTTCACCTGAGATTTCGGTCGATGGTTCCGCCCAATATGCTACATTGGCGATTACCATGAAGTCTCCGCGTCGTCGTTCGAGCTTTTCTTACGCCAGCACCTCCATCTTCATGCTGGCAGCCGGCGCGCTGCCATTTCTTGCTTCATGCGGCTCGGGGCAGCCTCCGCCTCGCACGATTACTGAAGTTCGCTACGTGTATGTGACGGCCACCGCCCCGCCCCCTGCGTGGCCTGTCGCGACGACGCCCGTGACAACGCCATTGCCGACCGCAACAGTGGCTCCCCCGCAGCCGACGTATGCGGCGACGTATCCTCCACCTCCGCCGCCAGTTCCACCTCCGCCTCCTCCTCCTCCTTCCGCCGCTGCAGCCGCGCCTGCTCGCGGGCCCGCTGCCGGGCCTTCGCCACGGGCCGCGCGAGCGGCCGGCACGAGCGACGTGCGCGGGCGAAGGCGACGCCT
>CAZETM010000498.1:0-3345 GCA_964514885.1 uncultured Polyangium sp.
AGCCAATGGCGGGACGAACCCCGAAGGTGGCATCGGCGGCAAAGGCCTCAATGGCACCGCCGGAGCCAATATTCAGATCAATTGACGACAGGCTCTTCCTTTTTTCCCCTCTCCCTTGTAGGGAGAGGGGGACCATGACCATCCACATCGTCGAGCTTCGTGAAGGCGAGAAAAAGGCGCACCGAGACTTCCTCGACCTCGCCCGAGACCTCTATGCTGGCGATCCCGCCTGGGTTCGTCCGCTCGACATGGACGTCGAAGATCGTTTGAGCCGCAAGAAAAATCCCTTCTTCGAGCACGGCGAAGCAGCAGCGTTTGTCGCCTACCGCGACGGCAAACGCGTCGGACGCATCACGGCCCAAATCGATCGCTCGCACCTCGAACGATACAAAGACGATGCCGGCTTTTTCGGCTTCCTCGATACCATCGACGATGCCGCCGTCACCCGCGCGCTGCTCGACAAAGCCGCTTCGTGGGTCACTGGCCATGGAATGAAACGCCTACGCGGCCCGTTGTCGCTCAACATCAATGAAGAAGCCGGGTGCCTCGTCGAAGGTTTCGAACACCCGCCGGTCATCATGATGCCGCATCACCTTCCTTATCAAGGTGGTCTCATCGAACAAGCTGGTTTGTCCAAGCTCAAAGACCTTTTCGCGTGGAAATACCACGTTGGCACCGTTCCTGTGCGCGCGCAAAAAGCGTACGACGAAATCAGCGCCATGCCTGAGGTCACGGTTCGTCATGCCAATCCTAAACAGATGCTCGACGAAGTGCGCATCATCATGGACATCTTCAATGACGCGTGGAGCGAAAACTGGGGATTCGTACCGCTCTCCAAGTCCGAGCTGGAGAAAATGGCTGCGGACATGAAGCTCATTCTCGTCCCCGAGCTCACGTACCTCGTATCGATCGACGGCGAGCCTGCAGCCGTTGCATTGGCTCTGCCCAATATCAATGAAATGATTGGCGACTTCGACGGCAAGCTTTCACCTTTCACGGTCCCCAAGCTTTTGTGGCGGCTCAAAGTAAAAGGCGCTAAAACCGGGCGATTGATTATTTTGGGCGTGCGCAAAAAATATCGTAATGTCCGCCGATTCGCGGGTTTGTCCGCGTATTTGTACGTCGCCATGAATCAGGCCGCGGCAAAAATCGGTATGACCCACGGCGAACTCGGATGGACGCTCGAAGACAACGGCGCCATCAATGCTGGCATTCGGCTCATGGGCGGACGCGTTTACAAAAAGTATCGGATCTACGAGCGTGCTCTGTGAAGGCTCGATCCGACGAACACTTTGACCGTTTCCTTCCGCGTTCGTACAATCCGCTCATGCGTCCTGTCGTGGTCGCTTGGGCCCTCGCGGGCGGCGCAGCAGCGCTCGGCCCGGTCGATGCACGCGCCCAAGCACCCGCACCAACGACGGCTCACGGCGCGCTCGTCGTAGCTCTCGGTCCCGACGCTTCCGCCGCGGCGAAAGCGCTCGCGCGTGAGGTTTATCGTGACGAACGCTTGCGCCCGAACGTCGACGACAGTGCGGCGCGCGTGCTCGCTGGTGAGCCTGCCGCTGACGACGCATCGGAATCGCTACGCTCGCTCGCAAAAGTGCGCGAGTCTCTTCCGACAAACCCTGATGACCTTGGTGCCAGGCTCATTGCCGCCATCGGTCAAGAGCGTCAGGCCGAGATTGTCGTGGCCGTTTCCATGTCGGCCGATCGTCCCATCGCGCGTGTCGTTCGCGTCGCTTCTGCGCGTTATGAATCCGTGCTTTTCGAAGCCACGACAGCGCGTGACGATGCCGGCGCGGTGAAGTACACGTGGCCCGATGCAACCACCACGTTGCACAAGCTTTTCGTCGTCGCGCCGTCCCCGCAAGCGACCGCTCCGCTTGCGCCGCGCAAGGTGGAATCTGCGCCGCCGAAGCCTGTTCGTGAAGGTTCGTCCTGGTACAAGTCCCCATGGTTTTGGGGGCCGCTTGGCGCGGTCGTCGCGACGGGGGCGGCTATTTTGATCGCGTCGCAAGCGACGAAAGACGACGTCGACACCGTGCGGTTGCGGGGGCAAGTCGGGCCATGAAGCCGAGCAGGCGCATCGGTCCTGCACTTGTTGCGCTACTCGGTTTTAGCGGCGCGTTGGCCCTCGTGTCCGATGCGTCTGCGCACCTCATGACTCGGCCTTACGACGCACCGATCGTACCCAACCCTCGCTCCGTCACGCCTGCATTGCCTCAGGGTTACCTCGATAAGCACGAAGCGGGCTTGACGTTCGCGTACCATCCTTCGGCGCATGAACGAGTCCGCGCGGCGATTCCGGTCGTTTTGCGAGTTCGCAAGCAAATCAGCGAGCAGCTTGGTCGGGAGGTTCTGGCCACGCTCGAGATCCGCATTGCCGCATTGCCTGAAGAAATGCACACGCTGGGCCCTACGGAAGACGTTCCGAGTTATGCGCCCGCGATTGCATTCTCGAAGCACAAGCTTATCGTCGCAACGCTCGGATCGCCTCGTTCGCTGGATCAGACGGACTTGGGTGGAGCGTTATCGCATGCTCTTGCGCACGTTGCGCTCGACGAAGTGCTTGACGGCAAGCCGGCGCCGCTATGGTTGCACGAGGGTTATGCGGCTCGAATTGCGGAGGACGCGGCGACGGCGCGAGCGCAGATGCTGGTCATGGCGACGCTTCAGCAACGACTTTTCGGTATTGCCGAGATTGGCGCGCGATTTCCTGTCGATGCACCGGAGACGTCGCTTGCTTATGCGCAAGCGGCGGACTTGACGAGGTTTTTGTCGGACAAACCCAGGCGGGTAGCATTCGCGACGATGCTTGAAAAGGTCCACGGGGGCGAGGATTTCGATCGAGCGCTTGGTGGTGCGTATGGATCGAGCCTTGCGTCGATCGAGCGTGCGTGGCATCGGGACATGGCGCGTCGTTATGGTTTTTTGCCCGTGTTTTTGTCGTGCGTGGCTATTTGGGCATTTTGCGCGGCGCTTATATTTCTTCGCCGATATTTCGAGCGCGGACGAGATCGTCAGGAAAAACCATCACGCGAAGTGCAATTGGCGAATCTCGAAGCGGAGCGAATGAGTGCAATCGAGGCGCGTGCGGAGCGCATACCGGTACGTTCCCGGGTTGAAGGAATGGGCAGCGTTATTCCGCCGGAAGCCGAAGTGCCCAAGGTCGAACACGAAGGCGATTGGTTTACGCTGCATTGAGGATGGGTTTGCTACTATGGTCGAGCTAGTCCCGCGCGAGCGCGGAGGCGGGTGTGAAGCTCGACGAAGATGGCTGGAATCGACTCATTCTCCCGCATGTAACGCGCCAGGCTTCGTGCCAAATCCTCGTCACGCTGGCGT
>CAZETM010000498.1:3445-7250 GCA_964514885.1 uncultured Polyangium sp.
TGCCCTCGATCCGATTCCAGCCGGATATCCGCGGATCGTCATCTCGAAGCAAAAGATGGCGCTGATCGCTGAATACGGAATCGAGCACTTCCAAAGAATGAGTTGCCACAATGAACTGGCTTTCGGGTGATAGCGATTGCAGCGCGTGCAAAAAAACACGCTGCCACTTCGGATGCATGTGCTGTTCGGGCTCGTCGATGAGCACGAGGTCTGCAGCCGTATCACGAAACAAAAGCGGTCCTGCGAACGCAAAAAGAGCGATCTGGCCCGAGCTCAAGCGATCGATGGGGACGATTACGGGGATGTCCGTACGATCGACGCCTTCGATACGAGCCATCGCCAGACTCGTGATATCGGCCGGCAACTCGCCTTTCCGAAGGACGACGTCATCGCCGGACCCGGGGTCATTGGCAAGAGGAAGGACATCAATAGTCCACTCGTCACCGAAAAATGGACGAATGAAATTCTGCAGCCGCTCGAATGCCGGAATATCGGTTGGCGAGCGTTTTTTTGAGCGAAGCGCTCGGTAATAGGCGCTGATCAATCGTCGCTTCAGCTCAGCAATTCGACGCGCTTCTCGCTCAGAACGAGCACCTTGCGGTGCTGGAGTCTCGCCCAGGGCTTCGGGCTCACGCCGTGCAGAAAAATACTCAATACCCGGTCGAGCAAGGTCCGCAAACGCTTTCACAGCTTGGGACGTCGCCAAATCTAAATCCAAATACACGTACCCATTCATCAATCCATCGGGCACTGGACTCACGTCTGCCTCGATGACGAACGTTCGCGCTCCAAATCGCACTTGTTGCTCGCGTGGAGCTGAATCCTCCGGCAACAAGTGTTCTTGTCCCAGCACCAGCAGAATCGCCTCCAGCACCGACGTCTTTCCACACCCGTTGTCGCCTGCGAGAACCGCGACTCCGCCTCCTGCGGCATCCGGCGGAAACTCCAGCGTCAGGTCGTCAATGCCGCGAAAATTGCGGATAGTTAGCTTGTCGATGCGCAAGGGTTGTCGACTCATCATCGTGACGAGGGCAAACGTACACTGCGATGTTGCCACATGCACGTTACCAATCCGTAAACGTTCGAGACACCTTCAAAACGTCCCCATATCCCTCCCTATCACCCTCGACTAACATCCCTCCCCCATGGAGGTCGTTTCGGTCTGCCCTTTCCGAGTCGCTTCGCTGCAGTGGCAGCGTCAACGCGGCGGCTCGATCCTCACCATCGTCTGCAAAGCGACCTTCGACCTCGTTCCCGTCCAGGCTCGTCTCGCCCAAGATCAGGACGACCCCAACGAAGACGACAACCACTGGAACGACGACCCCGCACGAAGCCTCTATTCACCCAATGACCTCGTTCCGTTCAAAGTGCGCGCCGATGTCCTGCTCGTCGGACACGCTTTTGCCCCTCGAGGCGAACCAGCTCGCTCGATCCCCACTCGCCTCGTCATTGGCACCATCGACAAAGCCATCGAAGCCTTTGGAGAACGAACCATAGCGCTCGATGGCTCTTTCCGCGAAGGCGCGCGGATCGCCAAAGTCCCTCTCCGCTACGAGCGCGCCGCGGGCGGTCCCGACACGTACAATCCCGTCGGGGTTCGTCCAGACGCACCTTTCGATGCTCACGGCTCCACCATCCTGCCCAATCTTCAGCCGCCAGGTTTGCTCATCCAAACCCGCAGCGACCTCATCCCCTTCGTCGGGTACGGCCCTATCGCCCCTGCATGGCCCAGCCGAATCGAGCGATTAGGGCATCACGCCAGCACCTTTTCGCTCCACAACCTCCGCGCTGAGCCTCTTGCCGACGACATAGACCCGTCATTTTTCAACTGTGCTCCCCACGATCAACAGCTCGACGAATTGCGCGACAACGAGCGCATCGTCTTGGAAAACCTTCATCCACAACAGCCTCGCCTCGTCACCAGTTTGCCTGGGTTTCATCCACGCGTATTCGCCGTTCGCTCGGGAAATGCCCCTCAAGAAGTGCACATCCGCTGCGACACCTTGTGGATCGATACCGACCGCCAACAGTGCACCTTGGTTTGGCGCGGTCAACTCGTACTCGACCGTCCCAATGCGCCTGGACGCGTCGTCGTCGCCATGGAGGAGCCTGGACAGCGTCTCACCTGGACTGAATTCGAACGGCATTTCGCTGGGTTGAGCGCGGTTTTACCTGCCCCCGATCCGCCCGCTCAAGCCGCACCTCCTCCGAAACCGTCTCGACCGGGAACGTTGCCGTTTCCGCGCTCGGACAGTGCTGTCGAATCATCCAAGCCGCCCTCGAGTGGCAAGACCTCGTTTGCACAAATCCCCGCCTCGGCACCTCGCGCCGGAGGGCTACCGTTTGTCGGGGCAAACACTGCGGGTGGATCGTCGCCTGCAACCGAATTGCCAGCTCCTGGAGATGCTGCACCGAAGTGGCTTTCCACCTCGCGTAGTGCGCTCCCCGCGGTCCCTGCGCACATTCCGAGCGTTACGCCGTTTGCACCAACCACCATGCCTGCGGCCCCTCCCCCGTTACCGATGCCTTCCGCGCCGCCTCCCATGGTCCCGTCGGCATCGAGTTCGGGTTCGCCCCTGGATAGTCCCTGGGCAAACTCTTCCGCACGCACGCCCAGCGAGCCTGGTCCTTCTGTTGGCAGCGTCTCGGGTCCGAGCCCGATCTCGGCCACTGCAATGGCTTCCGTTGGATTGGGTGCCGCAGCCGCCGCGGTTGCATTCTCGAGCGGCTCGTCGGCCGCGCCTCCGCCACCTGGAATGGTCGCCAATGCGGCCGGTGCTGGAGCTGCTTCGGCTTCGAATGCGGCTGCAGTTGCCAGCCAATGGGCTTCTGGCACCAGCGATCGTGATGTCTCCACCGCGCCGGCTCCTGTTGTCCGAACGACGTTCACCTCGCGAGGAGCTGCACGAGACGTCATCGATTTGCTTTGGTTTGATCCCGAAGCAATTTCCAAGCTTCGCGACCATGCCAAGTGGAAGGCTATCCTGGACAAACTCAAGCCTCCCCCGCGAGATCTCGATTTCGACGACGAGCCTCCTCCGGAAGAGCCTCCCGAGGTGCGTGAAAGACGCGACGTATTTGCGGTCCTTACCAAGGGCGACACGACGGATTCCGAAGGCATTCAAGAAACGATCGCGGACGCAGTCGCTGACGATGGAACTTTCACTCCGCCGCTCGTGCTCGTGCCTGGCGAGTTGTCATTTCCGTTTGACGAGCTCGAGACGCTCAAGGCGACGGTCACGGCAGTCACGCCTCTCATTGCGGGCGACAAGAAGCTCAAGGAGACGGTGGATACGGTCAACGAGCTGCTCAAGACGCCCTGGTTGCAGAGTTCCAGCGGAGTAGCGGAGGGTCTCACGTTGCGCGTGAAGGAAGCGTTTGCGCAAGGCAACCGAATGCTTCCGCCGAGCTATCTCGACACGCACACCGATCGCATGCTCCTCGAGCAGCGCCACTATCAGAAGCGCACGGTATTTGGCGAGTTGTGGATTCGCAGTTTGCTTTTGCCAGCGGGCTCGCAGACGCCGATGCCCGCATATTTGCCCGAGGCGCTCGCGAAGAAGCTGCCCATGTTTCAGCGCTTCAAGGCGCGGCTCATAGCCGAAGCGCACATGCAACAGGACGAATACGAAAACCATCCTGCCGCGCTCAAGGTCGTCGCGCTAGGTCGTGTGGTTTCGATGTCCCGACGTGGCTTGGTGCGCTGAAGCCGACCCCGAGCCTTGCAGTCCGATCCCCTCGGGGGGTATGGGGGGCAGAGCAGTCGGCCCGTGTTTTTACGAAGTAAAAACACCTGGAGGGCCGC
>CAZETM010000499.1:0-7246 GCA_964514885.1 uncultured Polyangium sp.
GGAGCCCTCTTGCGCAAGGGCGGCCCTCGTGCGGAAAAACCCCGCCATCACTCCCCCACACTCGCCCGCGGCAAATTCACCCGCACCACCGTCCCCTCCCCTTTTTTCGTCTCCACCACGACCTTGCCCCCGTGCTGCTCCACGATTTTACGCACAATCGCCAATCCCAGCCCCGTCCCAGCCGCCTTCGTCGTGAAAAACGGGTCGAAGATCTCCGCCAAAATATGCGGATCCACCCCCGGACCCGTATCTTCAATCGCTAACCATACCTCACGCTCGTCCCCACCTGAAAAAGCTCGCAATACACCTTTGTCGGGCATTACGTCGAGCGCATTGACGACGAGATTGAGCACCACCTGCTTGAGCTTTTCCACATCCCCCAATGCCCACGCATTGGAATCGAATTCCCGTACCAGCTCGACATGATGCGATGCAATCGCTTCCGCTTCGAGCGTGAGCACGTCTTCGAGCACGCGCGATAAGTCCACCGGCTCGCGCTGCGGAGCACGAGGCCGCGCAAGCTCCAAAAAGTCCGTCAACAATCGTTCGAGACGCTTGATTTCGCTTTCCACGATCCGCACTCGTTTGCCCAATCGATCCCGCGCCGCCAAATCCGACATTCGATCGATCCCGCGCCCAAGCAAATGCAATTCCAGCACCGCGGCATTGAGTGGATTACGAATCTCATGCGCCAGCCCAAGCGCCAGCGGTGCCATTGCATTGAGCGCCTCGGCTCCTTGCGCTCGCCTCTCGAGCGCCCGACGCTCGGTCACGTCAATGCCGATACCATAAATCAGCTCGATTCGATTGCCAGAGCCTCGCACGGCGCTCAAATGCCACCGCACCAATCGAATGGCACCCATCGCATCGCGCAAACCGACTTCGATATCGCGCGCGGCTCCTTCGTCACGGACGGCGGCAAATGCCCCACAAAACTTGCGTCGACCATCCTCGTCGAAAATGTTTTCGGCCAAGTCTCCGCCAACAGCCACTTCTGTCGATATGCCCGTCACCGCCTCGAGACGCGGATTCCATAACGTGACGCGACCTCCAATATCGAGACCGACAATGAGCACGTCGGCCGCGTCGACGATGGCTCGATATCGCCGCTCGAATTCTTCACGCTCACGCTTCAAGGCAACTTTTTCGAGCGCCTGCGCAACCGTCGAAATCAGTTCGGCCGGGCGAAACGATTTCAACACGAATGCGAACGCACCAGCTCGTAATGCGGCAATCGCCACATCGACCGTCGCGTTCCCCGTGAGCAATACGATTTCACCATGCGGACACGATTCACGGAGCGGCCCGATCAGATCCACGCCGCTCTCGTCGGGCAGCTTGACATCGACCACGGCGACATCGAATCCCTCCCGTCGCGCATGCTCGCGCGCTTGCCGACCCGTGGGCGCGAGCGCAACTTCAGCCCCCAGCTCGCTCGCTCCTTCGAGCACGTCGCGTAGGTTTTTCGCGAGGCTCTGGTTGTCGTCGACGATCAGAATCCGTGCCGCCAAAGTCGCACCCTCCAGGCCAAGTGCGTACCACCACGACGCGAAAAGGTCCCGTGCGGATCGAGAAAGCGTCGATTTCGGCAAGTATGTATGCGCATGGGCTTTGCTTTACGTGACAACGTGGTACAAGCGGCCGGCAATGCGGTTTGTGGACAATTGTCGAGTGAAGGTCGTGGCAGGCAGCGGAGGCAACGGCTCCGTCGCGTTTCGCCGTGAAAAATTCGTTCCTTTCGGTGGCCCCTCGGGTGGCGACGGAGGCCGCGGAGGAGATGTCGTGTTCGAGGGCGACTCGGGCATGAGCACGCTGCTCGACTTCGTCTACTCGCGAACGATCGAAGCCGAGCGCGGTGAGCACGGGCAAGGCAGCCAATGCTACGGTCGCGGCGGAGAGGATCGCGTCGAACGAGTGCCGCTCGGTACGCAGATTTTCAACGCGGAAACCAACGAGCTCATCGCGGACATGACCGAGCCTGGTCAACGCGTGATCATCGCGAAAGGCGGGCGCGGCGGGCGCGGAAACATGCACTTCGCGACGCCGGAAGAACGCGCGCCTCGTCGAGCTGAAAAAGGCGAACAGGGCCAAGAGCACGAACTTCGGTTGGAGCTCAAAGTATTGGCCGACGTGGGACTCGTGGGCTTTCCGAACGCGGGAAAAAGCACGTTTGTCGCGGCCGTGTCCAAAGCTCGACCGAAAATTGCCGACTACCCGTTCACGACTCTCACGCCACAGCTCGGCGTCGTGGAGATCGGCGGAGGTCGTCGGGCAGGTGGAACGACGTTTGTCGTGGCCGACATTCCCGGGCTCGTCCCGGGCGCGAGCGAAGGCATCGGGCTGGGGATTCAGTTCTTGCGGCACCTCGAGCGCACGGGTGTCCTATTACACCTTGTGACGATCGATCCGGGCGAAGGGCGAGATCCATTGAAGGATTATCGCGCTATTCGCAAAGAATTGACGAAGTACAGCGAAGCGCTGGCAGCGCGTCCGGAAATCGTAGCGCTCACGAAAGCGGACATTTCCGAAGTCCGCGAGGAATATCCGGCGATCAAAAAACGGTTTGGCCGGGCAAAAATCCCGCTACATCTCATCAGTGCAGCGACAGGTCAAGGCATGCCAGACCTCATCAATGCGCTGTGGGAAATCGTGAAGGCGAGCAAGACGAGCCCGCCGACAAAATGATCGCCACACCGCGTTTTCCCAAAGCTTGACGAACCAACCAAAACGAGCGTAACATCCTTCCGACCTGCCTTCTGTGAGGGGATCCGTGCAATGGCCGAACATCGACGTCGTGATCGAGCCGTGAGCGAGGTCGCTGTGACTGCGCTGCGCGAGAAGGCTCGGGCCACCGGTAAAGCACGCATTAGTACGGCGCCATCTTCACGGAACAATCTCGATCCGGAACGGCTCATCTGGGACGGCCAAGAGCGTCGAAAGTTACGCCCGGCCACACCGTCGACCGATGGCGAAGCACCCATGTCGTTTGCGCCAATGCCGCAACCCGAAATGGAATGGCGCGACGAACCAAAACCCGTCTCCGTACGGGATGTGGACTGGGTCGAGCAAGCTGACCAAGCGCTCGCCATCAATGCTCTTCGCGACGCAATCGATCGTTCCGAAAAAGCGCTCACCGAAGCCGAGTTATTGCCCGACGCGCAAGCTCGGATGTGGCTCGTGCAAACGATTGCCAGGTATTGGCTCGGTGATTTCGTTGGAGCTCACGACGCTGCCGAAAAAGCGAAGAAGCGGCTGGCTCGAGGAAGTACCGGATGGCACGCAGCTTTCGGGCACCTGGTCATGTCCGCCGGGCATTTGGGGCGCAAACCAACTCTGTTTGCCGCGGCCAAAGAGCTGGAAACATTGGGGAAAGTCCCCGGAGGCATCGCCAACCAAGCGTACCTCGTTTCGTGCTGCCGCCTGTCCGTGTTTGCCATGCGCACGGGCCTGGTCGAAATTGCCCACGACCTCGTCCGCGACGTCGTGAATTTCACGGCAAGCTCTAATGGCGCGGCGCCCTTCGTGCGGGCATGGATCGATGTCGCGTCGGCAGAACTCGCGGTGCATTCGGGTGATTTGACGTCCTACGTGCAGCACATTCATTCCGCAGTGGAATTGTTTACGACCGCAAATGATTTGCGTAATGCCTGCCTGCAACGGGCCAATTTGGGAAATGGCTTTCTGCAGCTCGGAGCCCATGAACACGCCGCCAAAGCGCTCGAAGTAAGCATTACGCTGGCCGAGCCGATGCAGCTCGCCTTCATTTCCGGCGTCGCGCGAATCAATTTTGGCATCGCATTGGCCAACAGTGGACGGCTCGAAGATGGCATTCGGTGGCTCACGGTCGCGCTCGAGTATTCACGAATGCAGGGCAACGTGCGCGCCGAAGCCTATGCGATGACCTATCTCGCACGCATCTTGGCTCCGCTTGGACAAATGGACGTCGCTTTCAATTCCGCCCGACAAGCCGGCCTGCTCGCTGAAAACGTTCCGGGGCTCAAAGCGTTCGCCCTTGCCGTACAAGCCGATATTCTCCTCACCCAGGGCCAACCCGCCGCGGCATTGGATTTGGCAACGGCAGCCATGAGCATTCTGCTAGCGCTCGAAGGCGTCGAAGAAGGCGAGTCCTTGATTCGCGTCGTACACGCGCTCGCTCTGCGTGGCATTGGGCAGGATGAAGAAGGAAAACGGTGGCTCAAGGTGGCCCGGCGAGGGCTTCGGGCCAAAGCTGCTCGAATCAGTGACGAGCGGTGGCGGAAATGTTTTCTCGAAAATGTTCCGGACAATGCGCGATTGTTACAACTAGCAGCGAAATGGGCTAGTACCTAGTTTTTTGCCCCGTACGTACGCCTCGCGCACCGGAGCTGAATCGCTACCGAATACGACGCGAGAAAGCACGTCCTGCAATCCCTGCACATATTCCGGCAGGTCAATCAAACAGATATCCGCGTCTTTACCCGACTCCAAACTTCCCGTCGCCGCATCGAATCCCAATGCTTCCGCGCCGCCGAGCGTGCCCAAACGAAACAGTTTGGCCGGGGAAACTCGTTCTTCCAAGCACAACGCATTGTCATACGCCGACGACAATATCCGACGCACATCGAAAGTGCGCCCCGCGGCGACATCGGTACCCACTGCCACGCGAATCCCTCGCTGCATTGGCTCGGACAAACGATGACGGCCGCTGCCCAGGAAAAAGTTCGAATCGGGACAATGCACGATTCGCGCGTCGAGCGCTCCGATACGGTCCCATTCCGATGCCGACAAATGAATGGCATGCGCGAGCAACGTACGCGGACCAATCAATCCCGTCCGTTCGTAGACATCGAGATAATCGGCGGCCCAAGGATGAATACCGAGCGCCGCATGCACTTCGTCTGCGTTCTCGGAAATGTGCGTCTGGACAAACAGTTTTCGATCGTGAGCCAGCTTTGCGGCACCTTCGAGCAGCGCACGTGAACACGTGGGCGCAAATCGAGGCGTCACGGCAAAGGAAAGCCGACCCCCATCGAAACCGTGAAATGCTTCGGCCAATTCTGCAGATGCGGTCAATGCTATTTCGCCAGGCACACAAAGCGCTTCGGGACAATGTTGATCCATGAGCGTGAGACCTGCAATGGCGCGATAACCACTCTGCGCCAGCGTCTCGAAAAGCACGCGCGTCGCCGATGGGCTCGAACTCGAAAATAGCACCGCTGTGGTCGTGCCAGCAGACGCCAGACGAGTCACCAGCTCGCTAGCCACCAAACGAGCATGCTCGATATTCGTAAAACGCGATTCTTCCGGAAACACCGTGCGCTCGAGCCACGGCATGAGCGGCCCGGAAGCACTGCCAATCACGCGAATTTGTGGATAATGCAAATGCGCATCGATAAACCCGGGCGAAATCAACCACGGGCGCACATCACGCACATTTGCAGTCAACCCAAGCTCAGGTGACCACGGAGCCACCATTTCAATGCGGCCCTGTTCGTCCACGACCACGAGGCCATCTTCGAGATAATGAAGGCCAGCTTCGCCCGCTCGTGCCGTCAATACCTTGCCGCGAAACGCAGTTTTCACGCCCCCACTCCTTCGTTAGCGAGCCGAAACGTTTTCTTTGCGCATCCAGCCCATCGTGGCTCCTTCGCCCCGCAGCACGAGCACCCAATCTCCAGATTGCTGCATGACAAATACGGTTTCACCCGCCCGAACCTCGCCCATTTCCGCCGACCGATCCGACGACTTCCCGTAAAGCTTGGAATCATTCTTGACGATTCCAGCGCGCAATTCAACTTTTTCTTTCTCGCCGCTTCCCTCCTCGTCGTCAGACAATGGAGGTTTCATGCGGAGGCCGCCACGCCCCTCTGGCAGCCTTTCGTTGAGCCTTTCGTTGAGCATTTCATTGGCTTCAGCCGTCGAAAAGCTTCTATGGGGTTCTTCATTCGTCTCGCCGTCATGAGGCGACAGCATCGACACCGGCTCCAAAAACCTGCGCGCCGTAGGACGAACGAGCGCGGTAATGGCCGTGAACGCAAATATCCCAATCGTGGTGAGCAGCAAAAGATTCGTCACCAGCTCGAGCCACTTCAGGCGCGATTGAACTGGCGACATCGTGACGGCAGCTTCGGCGGTCGCTTGACCTTCGGGCGGCGGAGAGGATTGCATGGACTAGCAAGCCATCGCGATCACTGCGCTTCTCGCGGCAGAGGTGCGGCGGCAGAATCTGCGGAAAACCGCTTTTCGATGAGCGTCGTGCCAATGTTGGCGCAACACCGGAAACCCTGCTGGTAAAACGTGTGGTTTTCGTCGTGCGAACGAGTCGAAGGACGACAACGCGTGCGCACCGGCCCCCAATATCCACCCTTCAAAATGGACGGCCTTTCCCAAGACCGCACACCGCGCGTCCATTCATCGATATTGCCCGTCATGTCATAAACGCCGAAAGGACTCTTGCACTTGGGTCGCGAGCCCGATGCAGCGCCTTGCCAAAGCCGGTCGAGTTCATTCATCGCTCGCAATGAATCTCGCGGCGACATGGCGGTTTCATTATAAGGCCGCCATCGATTATCGATTACGCACGCTTCGGCGTCGCGAACATATCCGTATGGATAAGGCTGCGCCTCTTCGCCTTCACAAGCGAACGTCCATTCGTGCTCGTCACAAAGCCGTTTGCCCTGGTCAGCGCACATCTCATTGGCTTCGTTGAAGTTCACCAAAATGACCGGATAGTCATTACGCTGATTCGGATATTCGAAACGGTCCACGCAATAATGCATGGGCTTGGTGGGCAATTCTTTGGAAATGGCCAGCCACTTGTCCCGGTCGAACACCCCGCACCGCTCGGGATAATCCTTGCTAATCCATTTCGTGCACGTCGACTTCTGCATCTCTTCGACGGACTTGCCGTCGTATGCAGCCGTGGCCGAAGGATCGACCTTCATATTGCCTTTGACCTCGATCATGCCCGTGGGACATACTCCCCGGTTTCCCTCGAGCATGTCCGTCGTCGCCGCAGGCTCGGCCGATGCCACGACGATTTGCCAATGCTTCCCACGCACCAAACGCCATTCATGCGTGAGCGGGCGAGGCAGCGCCCCGCGAATCGCCCCCAGCGCCAACTGCATCGGAATGTCCTGCTTTTGCGCAAACTTGACGATCCCGACGGCAGCGAACACAACCCCCAAAGTGGCGCCAATACCACCAATGACTTGCCACCTCTTGGAAAGCAGTCGACTCGAAGGCTCGGTTGGCGGAATAGAATTCG
>CAZETM010000500.1:0-7210 GCA_964514885.1 uncultured Polyangium sp.
CCCGATGAACCCGTAATCGACCGCGGCCCCGATCACGACGGCGACGGCATTCCGGACGGGGAGGACGCGTGCCCCGATGAGCCCGAAGATCGCGTCTTGCCCAAGGCCAACGACGGTTGCCCCACGATACGTTCCGATGATGACGACCTCGCTGCCGATGCCGGTTGTCCTGACGCGAAGGAAGACATTTTGCACCCGACTTGCACGACAAGTGCCGGGCCGAAAAGGAGATGATGAACGGGTAAAACGACGGTTGTCCGTACAAACCATTTCCGTGACTACATCTTTCGTCACCTATTTGGAGGCCATTACCATGTCGAGCATTCGGTTCTTCACCTTTCTCACCCTTGTCGCGGCCCAGCCCGTCCTTGCTGGTTGCGGCCCTGCGCACGCCAAGGTCGATCCCAGAAACGTCGTCAATATGACGGTGCGTCCCGCAACGGGTCAGCCTCTCTTTTGCCCCGGCACCGCATTCGAGGTCGAGGTGCTGGCCAAACTCAAAGATGGCACCACATGCAGCAGTTTTAATCCGAAAAGTGGTTGCATGAACCGAGAAAATATCGTCATCGATCCGAAGCTCATACGTGTCTCGGGCAGCGAAGGCACCGGCTCGTTGTTCGACCATCACGCCATGTGGACCGCCAGCGCCGATCCGCTAAAAACCGCAGATACTGGCATTCAAATACGCGGGTGGCTCGAAGCCGTGCTCGATGGCAAAACCGTCAAGTCGATGGAGGGCAATGTCGACCTCAAACCCGTCTACCAATGCAGACTGGAGAGTATCCATTCCGTCCCGCAAGATGGCAAAAATGGCGAATATGGGACCATGAGCCTGAACGTCACCGTTGCCATTACGACGTTGTCGACGCCATTCTACGCTGATGCCGCCCTTGTTCGCGTCGAATGGGACTCGAATCGCGCCTACTTCATCAGCCCATCGGCGGACAAACCCATTCGTATCACTTCGGCCGGCCAATCTGGCGCTCCAGGGGTCCAAGGTGCACGGGGTGCCAAGGGCGCTGCAGGGCAAAACGCGAAAGGCGATTGCCAGAACGGCAGTGACGGCGGTGTTGGCTGGCCCGGAGGAGTTGGTTTGCCAGGTGGGAATGGCGGGCCCGGTGGCACCATCAAAGTGATTCTGGACGAGGCCAACGCGGCCAAACTTCGTGGGCGTCTCTTGCTTTCCACTCCCGGGGGCACTGGCGGTCCTGGGGGCCTGGGCGGGCCTGGAGGCCTTGGCGGCGACGGTGGGGCCGCGGGCACAAAACCCAAAGGCGCGCCCGACACATGCAAACCGTCCTCCGGCAAACAGGGCACCAATGGAGTCCAAGGCCCGTCGGGGTTTTCTGGCAGGCGTGGACCGGACGGCCCGCCACCCGTATTCGAATTGGGCGATCGTTTGATCACCTTTGCCAGTGAATTGCAAACGATTCAGCGCATCGAAGGCGCTGGTGGACGTAGCAAATGACACCATCACCCGACCCCAGCTACCCATCGTAATCATGTATTCGCGACACCTCCTGTTGCCCATCCGAGGCGTGAAATGAGCGTCGAGCAATCCATGACCGGTTCACGGCTTGGCCTCACGCCCAATATGCTCGTCGACGGCAAGTATCGCCTTGAAAAAATCCTTGGCGCCGGCGGTGGTGGCGAAGTCTGGGCAGCGGTCGAAGCCGTGGATGCCGCGGCGTGGAGGACCATTGCCCTCAAACTGCTCAAGACCCCCGAACGTACCGCCGGTTCGTCCCCGTCGTCGCCGTCCGAACACGATTGGCTCCATGAAGCTCGCGCTGTCAGCCAGGTGCCCTGCGACGCCATCCCCCAGACGTACACCGTTGGAACGACAAACCTGCCCGGATACTCCGCAACGCCCTTCATTGCGATGGAGATGCTCGAGGGCGAAACGCTCGAGGACCGACTTTCCCGAGGAACCATTCATTGGCGCAAAGCCCTCGCCATTGCCCGGCAGATTGCCATTGCGCTCGACGCTTGCCATGCAGCCAGCGTCATTCATTGCGATCTCAAACCTCGTAATGTTTTCCTCGAAAGCGTCCATCGTCGACGCATTCTCGTGCTCGACTTTGGCATTGCCTCGCTCGGCGGCGTCCTTGCGAAAGCTCCCATCACGTCGACCAGCGTCCATTCGGCCGACGAAACCGATGTGCAGGCACCCGCGTCCTCCGCGTTCCCAGACGCACCAGCGCCCGTTCCGATCATGGGCACACCGGGCTACATCTCGCCCGAACGATTGACCGGCCTGCTCCCCGACCCTCGGGACGATGCCTTTGCGGTCGGCGTGGTGCTCTACCGAATGATTGCCGGTCGTATGCCACAACGTTTGCCGCGGGGTGTCGAAGTGGCATCAAGCCATAAGAGCGGCGCGCATCCATACGAGATCGCGCTCCACCAGGCCACCGTCGAACGAATGTTCGAGCCACTCGAAAACGCCGCAATGACGACGCCGCTTGCTGTCCTTGCACTCGTCGAAACGCTCCTCGGTCCCGTGCAGGATCGCCCCGCGAAAGGACAACTTGCAGCGCTGTTCGACGACGTTTACCGGCGTCCTCACGGTCGTCCATCGGTCCCCTATGCCGGCCTCGAAGCGTTCGATCAGCGTCGCACAGGGTATTTGCCCGGCCGCGCCAGTGATATCGAACCGATTGTGCGCCGCCTCGAAAATCAGGTGGGCCTCGTGTTGTGTGGCCCTTCCGGTACGGGCAAGTCTTCGCTCGCAATGGCAGGCGTCGCAGCCCGCATCGACGAATCGATGTTGCTTGACAAAGAAGGCTGGGAGCCGCTCATTTTGCGCCCTTCGACCATACGCGGTGGGCTCGCCGTCGCGTCCATTACGTCCATTACGTCAGACGATATGCCGAGGCAAACCGGAACCGGGGCAAACCTTTCGCCCGTCGGCTTGTTTGTCGTGATCGACCAATTCGAGGAAGTGTTGAGCCTGAACGTCGCGGATCGGCAAGCGTTCTGCCGTGCCTTCACCGCGCTCGTCACGAGGAGCGCGGCGGTCGTCGCAGGCGATCGACGCATTGAGCCAACCGACACCGTGCGTGTCGTCGCCACCGTACGCGATGATCTGTTTGGCCGGGTTGCTGCATTGCCCGAACTGGAACGCCTTCCCGAGCGTAACCTCTATATGGTGCGCGGCGTGGATCCCAATGCTGCGCGGGCGATCGTGCTCGGTCCGCTCGAAGGTACGGGCTTCGCGCTGGAGGATTCCAGCGATGTCGATGTGGTCGGTGACGTTGGGCGTGAAATCGAACGCGATCCATCGGCGTTACCGCTCGTGCAGTTTGCATTGGCACGGTTATGGGATCGGCGCAATACGGCAACGCGCGTACTGCAGGCGTTATCGTGGAAAAACATTGGTGGCATCGTCGGTGCACTCGGCGAAGCGGCGCAAGGCTTATACGACAGTCTCGCAATCGATGACCAGCAAGCGGCGCGACGTTTGTTTTTGGCGCTCTTCGATGTGGAGGGCACGCGTCATATCGTGGACGAAAGCACCCTCGATGCGGCTGCCATGGCCCTCGTCCCACGGTGGGTGGCTGAAGGTCTCGTGCGACGGCGGGTCGAAGAAGACGGGCGAGCGCTCATCGAGCCGCTTCACGAAGCGCTCGCGAAGGGCTGGCCGCAACTTGGCCGATGGCTTGACGATGTTCGTGCGGATCGTGAATTGGTGCGCGATACGCAGCGCGATGCCAAGCGGTGGGAGCGTCATGGCAAACCCGCGGACATGTTATGGGGCGGAACCTTGCTGCAACAAACCGAGGTGTTGCAGGGCATTCGCACCGAGCCGGCGCAGTCGTTCGTCGCTGCATCGATTGCCGCGGCGCAGCGGGCGAAGAAGCGCATCTTTTGGGTGAATCGCGTATTGCCAGGAGCGATCGTGGGCGTGGTGCTGGCGATTGCGCTTGCGGGGTGGTTGGTCACGAGCGGAGCCAAAAACGAAGTGGATGGAGCGCTCGCCGAATCGAAGATCAGCGAGGCGAAAGCAAAGCAGAGTTCGGCAGAAGCGCTCGAGCAGAAAACCATTGCGGACAATGCGCGCAAGGACGCTGAAAAGGCGGGGGCCGTCGCACGAGACGCTGAAAAAGCAACTGCACAACTCAAAGACAAATATCTCGAAGACCTCGAGAAGCTTCAGGATGACGTGAAGAAAGCGAAAACCACAAAGGACTTCGAGGATTTGCAGCGACGTATTGCCGGAAGGGGCGAGGAAAATGCAGCACCGCCTGTGGTCCGAGCACCTGTGCCAGACGTATTGCGAGACAGACCCGATCCATTTCAGTAACCGAAAGAAACACGACGAGAGCGAGGAGGACGATATGGCTTTGAACTCGAATACGCATCGTGAAAGCGAGGGCTGGTGGTTCCGAGCACGGTTGGTTTGTCGTGTCGTACCGTTGCTCATGCTTGCTGCCTGTACGGTTACGGTTACCGACTTTCGGAGGAGACAGCCACCCGTCAAAGCTATCGATTACGTGCGCTATCGAGGCTCCGTAGCACGCGCGCCCAAGAAATCGCCCTGCGAAATCGCTGCGGAACTACGAAAGCACGTGCCGCGCCTCCTGAACGAAGGCAAGCTCCACCGGACCGGCCGCATCATCGAAAAGGCCAACGGGCTCTGTCCAGGAGCGGCAAAAGAAACTTGGGCGGCCGAAGTCGAGGTTGCCGCGGCATTAGGGACACCCGGCAAGTACACGAATGCGCGCAGAATCATCAACGAAATCCGCGCCGCAACCAATGCATCGGAATCGCCAATCACAGCCGCGATTCGTGCTTCCGACTGGGTCGACCGATTCGACAAGGAATGGCCGCCACCAGACAAGGTCACCCCCGCGATGCGCAAAGCTTATGCGGACGCTGAACTGGCCGCCAGCGCAATGAAGCTCGACGAAGCGATTGCCCTCTATGAAAAGGCGTATGAAGCGTGGCCACTCAATGGGATCGCGCTGATGAGTGCCGGGGCTTTGGCGAAAAAACAGGGACGTTCGGCCGAGGCACAGCGGTTTTTCGATCGGTCGATAGCGGTCATGGAGGGCAGGGCCGGGGCGAAGGTGATGGTCGAGGTACCGAATGGGTTTGCGGGTATCATCCGCGCGATTTCGTGGTCACCGAACGGAAAGCGCCTCGTGGCCGTTCATGGCAGTAATGCGGTGTCGATCTTTGATACCGACTCCTGGCAAGTACGCGCGCGGTTGGAAGGGGATACCGCGGCTCCTGTGCATAGTGTCGTTCATGCGGTCGCGTTTTCGCCAGACGCAAAGCGGCTCGTCTCGGGTTCCTCGGACCACACTGTCACGTTATGGGATACGGATACGCGGTCCCTTATCCACGCAATGAAAGGGCACACCGATAGTGTGTTCGCAGTGGCGTTCTCGCCAGATGGCAAACGTCTCGCATCAGGGTCGAGAGATCACAAAGTCCGCACATGGGACGCAACCACCGGCAAACCTCTCCTCGTTCTGGATGAGCATTCGCTCGATGTCATGGCAGTGGCATTCTCGCCAGACGGCAAGCGTCTCGCCACGGCATCCTACGATCACACCGTTCGGACGTGGGATGCTGCAACCGGCAAACCTATCCTCGTCCTGAAGGGGCATACTGACGGGGTACGGGCGGTGGCATTCTCGCCGAATGGCAAAACGATCGTATCAGGCGCCAACGACCATAAAGTGCGAACGTGGGATGCTGCAACCGGCAAACCCATCCTGATCATACCGTGGCACACGGACGACGTGAACACAGTAGCGTTTTCCCCTGACGGAAAGCGCATTGTTTCGGGGTCCTATGATCACACTGTGCGGATGTGGGATGCAACCGGTAGACCTCTCCTCATTCTGGATGGACATGACGATATCGTATCTGCAGTAGCATTCTCATCCGATGGTACGCAGGTCGCGTCGGGGTCTGTGGATGAAACCGTGCAGTTATGGGATGCGACGACGGGTACGCGACGTCGCACGCTCGAACGGCATACCGCCGATGTGCTGACACTAGCGCTCTCGCCAGACGGAAAGCGTATCGGCTCGGATTCAGATGACAATACCGTGCGCCTCTGGGATGCAGTCACAGGCGCTCATGTCTGCGTCCTGGAGGGTCATACTTCGGGTGTGGTTGCGCTAGCCTTTTCACCGGACGGGAAGTACGTGGCCTCCGGGGCGTCGAATCAGTCGGTGCGGCTGTGGGATGCGGCGACGGGCATTCCACTCCACGTCCTTCCAGGGCATACCGACTCCGTGAACGTGCTGGCATTCTCGCAAGATAGCAAGCGTCTCAGTGCGAGGTTCCGAAATGGTATGGTAAAATTGTGGAATGTGGAGACGGGACAAACGCTCCTTGAAACGCAGGACCCGACCGCTGCTTTTGCCGAGGCAGTGTCACCGGATGGCAAGCAGTTTGCGTCGATATCGGTGAACGGGACGTTGGGACTGCGAAATGCGGCAATGGCAGCCCCTCTACGCACGTTGACGGGGCATACCGACGTGGTGACGTCGGTCGAGTTCTCGCCACACTGGCAGATCCTCGCCTCGGGGTCCAAGGACAAGACGGTGCGGCTTTGGGATCCTGAGTCGGGCAAACTGTTTGGCACTCTCCAAGGACACACCGCGAGGGTGAAAGCGGTCGCATTTTTACCGAATTCCAAACACATGCTATCGGCTTCCGAAGATAACGAACTCCGCCTCTGGCACCTGCCTGAAGGTTCCCTCGTCGCCATTCTCCGCAATGTCGCGGATAAGAAGACGATCTACCACATCACGCCCGCTGGCCATATCGATTTTCTCGGCGCCGATGCTTGCCATGTTCGCGACAAGCTCGCCCGCTGTCGCATCGGGCCGTATAGCGTCCCGTTCGAGGTCTGTGAAGAACGGTTCTACACGCCTGGCCTGCTCGCGAACCTGGTCGCCGAGGATTCGTCGTATCTGGAACCGGAATTCGAGGCAACACGACTGGTGTGTGGGACGCCAACGTCAACGCTACCGTGAAACCTACCCAAATAGGCTCTCGAATACACGCGAGTGCTCGCCTAAACGTTACGACCCGACAATACGAATCTTCTTCCCCGCATGCTCCACTTCACGCTGGTACGACTTTTCTTTCCACGTTGGACCTTGTCGCAAATCGAAAAGCACCAGCCAGCCTTCGTCCAGGCCCAAGCGATCCAGGTATCCCGCAAGTTGGTCGAGCGCTTCTT
>CAZETM010000501.1:0-7201 GCA_964514885.1 uncultured Polyangium sp.
TGGCATCCTGCGTCACGTGCGAGTTCCAATGAGGGTGTGGTCGGGACAGTTGATGGGCGATCACCACCATATCCCGCGTCGGCCATCATCGAGCCAAAGCCCTGCGCCGTCCCGCTCGACAACATCGCGAACTGCGCTTTACGTAATGCTCCTGCGACCATCAAAAGTGGCGCATGATCATCGCCGTATTCTGGCACCACCCGTCGGGGGAGCACACCGGCAGGAGATTGTTGCCGACAGTCACCCAAGCGCCCCACCATTTGCGATAATAGACTCGTGTCCCGTATCCGCCCACGTATTCCCTCGCAGCGAAGCCGGCCTGGAACCAGCCAGCAACATATCCGTACGAAGGGTCCTCCTCGCGTGCGATAATGACGGTCGTTGTCGTGTAGAAGCCCCACGAAAAGAATCCGGCAGTCTCGCCATACCACAGATGATGCCACACCCCGTCGAACGCGTCTTGCTGCGTCCCAGCGCCCTTTTTTGCTAACGGTTTGTCGAGGAAAAGATCTTCATCGATTCCTTGTGCGATCAGCGCCTCTTTGAGCTCCGGGACCAGGCTCGCCTCGGGCAAACCATTCAGCACGTCAAAGACGTCCGCATCGCCCTCCGTCGTAGGCTCGCCGCCGTGCACGGCTCCAGTAACGCGCGCTTTGCCGCCGAGGAAAACGCTCGATTCGATTCCATCCTGCAATGTCGCATCGACAATGGGCTCGCCCGAGATAAACGTAATGCGTGCATGCCGCGCCAATTCGTCTCGCGATAGGTCGAAACGAATTGCCACGCCATTGTGCTCGTAAATGCCGGCAACGCGGTCATTCGTCGAGGTCTCGATCGTGAGGCCATCCGTCGACACGTCCGCGGTCGGCTCGATGGACGTCTCTTCCTGTTCGTCGGTATCGCTCACGTCGGCGATCACGTCACTCATCTCCTCGTTCTGCGCGACGCATCCGGAGAGGGCAAACGCGCTCGTTGCAATGGCGAGAAGGATCGAAAGGCTGCGGGAATGATTCGTTTTCATGTTGAGTTCTCCGCTGCAATGTCAAAGCACGGTGCGTGCCAAGGGCGGGTCGAGGTGAAACGAGGGGTTCGGCTTGGTATGATGACCGTGCGCTCGTCAAACGGTCATTGTTGACGCGTCAGTATTGGTTGACGCGTCAACGCCCCTCGTTAACCCCGCTGACGCTCGAAAATCGCGGCTACGTGGCTGGCACGAACGGTGCCCATGCCCTGCCGGCGCATGCATCCAATGGGATGTTCCGCAGATAACGCGCAGCAGCCTGTGGAACTCCCTTGCAGTTCACCCCCTTTCTCGATAGATGATGTCCACCTTCGAGGCCACCTCATGAACGCCCAACTCTTTCTCGCCCACGCCGACGACCACCACCCCGTGCTGGATGACGGCATTCCGCTCGACACCACGCTCGACGCGCCCGCGCCTGACGCGCCACTGCCTGCTGCACAACGATTCGTCAACCTCAGCGGTTCGCCCGATTCACTCGCCGAGCAACAATGGGCGATCGTCGCGCCCAAAGGGCCCATAGGCGACCGCCTGCTTTCGCTCGTCGCACCATTGCAACGAAAACGCGAGGAAGAACAGGGACGAGAAGCGCTCGTGTATCGAGTGGACCCTGCAATGGATGCGGTTGCAGCCATGAATTGGATCCAAAACGATTATCGAGATGCCGTAGGCCGGAACGAATCGGCGCGCCCTCGGTATCTCGCGCTGCTCGGCGGACCGGACCTCATTTCCTGGGAACTCCAACAAATGCTCGGCGGCGAAGCCTTCGTTGGGCGAATCGCTTTCGAACACGATAGCGGATACGAAGCCTACGTGAACAAGCTTCTACGATTCGCCACCATGCAAGAAGCCCCCAGGACCACCGCCCTTTTTCACTCGGTACTCGACGGCACGCGGGCGACACAAGAGGGCCATCGGCACCTCATGCAACCGATGCTCGAAATGGCAAAAACCGTAATGGCCGCGGGCACGTTCGACGCGGAAAACCTCATCGACGTTCCCATGGATTCCGCGGGTTCGTCGTTTGATCCGTCGACTGCTGTGGGGTCGATGTTACGCCAATCGGCTCGCGCGCGCGCTGGAATGCTTTTCACGATGAGTCACGGTGCTGGAGCTCCCACAGATGGATGGAAATCGCTGGCCGATCAGCGCGCTTTTCAAGGTGCCATGGTCCTCGGACGCCAAGGCGATCTTTTGACCGCAAACGACGTTGCGCATACGCCCTTTTTGCCCGGTGGGGTGTGGTTCATGTTTGCATGTTACGGTGCGGGCACTCCGGCGCGTAGTGCATACTTTCCTTGGCTCGAAAAACTCCGCACCTTGGGCGTTATTGGAAAAACCCCGAACCATGTGCTCGCATCGCTGCCGCAAGGCGATGCTCCGCCGTTTGTCGCGGCACTTCCACAAGCGGCGCTCGCGAATCCCGATGGACCGCTCGCCGTGGTGGGTCACGTGGACCTCGCGTGGTCCTGGAGCTTCCTCGATTACCACTTCGAGCCGACGGGACTTGTTCCGAAAAGTCGAGCCGAGCGATTCCAGAGTATTCTCCAAGCCTTCGTGAATGGACATCGGTTTGGCGTGGCGCACCAAGAACTCGCACGGTCTTTTCGATCGGCCGCTGTGGAGCTTACGGCATCGTACGAAAAACGCGCACAACAAGCCACGGCATCTTCCGATTTTGTCGAAGACAAGGGGAGCAAGGTGCGTCGCGCCAATCTGTGGATGCAGCGCCAAGACTTGAGCGCTTACGTGCTCTTGGGCGATCCGGCCGCTCGGCTTCCGATTGCTCGATGCCCACCAGGAATTGTTCATTCGCGATCGGCGCGAGTCGCTACGATCGATACGGAAGAACTCACGCGTCGGGAAGATGCGGTGCTTGCGGTGCTCCGCGGCACGGCGTCCGTGGCAACCATGGCGAAGCGTCTTGATGTGTCACGGGACGAAGTCGAGCGGTGGGTCGATATTTTTCTCGAAGCAGGCCGTGCGGCGCTCGCGAAAACGCCATAATCAGACCAGACCAAACTCACGAATCCTGCGGCGAAGTGCTTTCTCCGAAATTTCGAGCCGTTCCACCATACGCGCGACATCGCCAGCGCAGTCCTGAAAGCATTGACGGATTTCACTTTCCGTCAGATCGCCTGCGACGCGAAACCAAGTAAACCGTTCGTTCAAGTTGTACACGGATGCGCGAGAAATACCCAATTTTTCGGCAGTTTCGTTGATCTCCCAGCGGCAAACACGCAGCGCCTCGCGAAGCTCTGGCTCGGTAATGTCAGCCGGTTTTCTCCGTGTCACGCTGGGTGCCGGTTTGTCCGCAGTGGCCTCGTTTGGCGGGACGACGTCTTCCTTCGAAGCCATTTCGACAGGTGGCGGACTCGGCGGTATCCTTGGCGGTTGTGCTGCCAAAAGACGCTCGACGCCAGACGTCATTTCGGCGCGATTACGCCCTCGATTGCCAATCACGATTTGCCGAACGACGTTTCGTAATTGTCGCACGTTTCCTGGCCAATCGTAGTCCACCAGTTGCGCCACGATCGATGCGGGCAGCCACGGTTTTGAGTCCCCGTCGGGCAGAATGAGACGTTGCGATTCACCGATACCCGCCAGCTCTTCACGCAAAAAGCGCACGAGCAGTCGCCCGATGTCATCACGTCTTTCACGCAACGCAGGAATCCATATTTCGTAAGCGGCGAGTCGATTCAGCAGCGGCGCACGAAATGAACCCGTTGTGACTTTGTTTTCGAGATCCGCATCCGTCGCAGCGACGATTCTCACGTCGATCTTGCGCGGCTGAGCAGAACCCACCGTTTGTACTTCTCCCGTTTCGAGTGCCCGCAGCAATGCAACTTGAAGCTCGACCGGTGCTTCACCAATTTCGTCGAGAAACAGCGTACCACCTGCCGCCTGTTCGAAATAGCCCACTTGGCGCTTCAGCGACCCTGTAAAAGCGCCTTTTTCCGCGCCAAATAGCTCAGCAATGGCCAGCGAAGGTGTGATCGCTCCGAGATTCACGGCGACAAACGGTTTGTCCCGCCGCACACTCGATCGATGAATGGCACGGGCGACGAGCTCTTTGCCGCTGCCGGTTTCTCCGCGAAGAAGCACGGGTAAATCGAGATCAGCAACGCTGTGGATGTCCCAAAGCACGCGACGGAGCACATCACTTTCGCCGATGAGTTCTCGTTCGGCACTGGATTCGACTGGGCCAGCAATGTTTGTGAGCACGCTCGTGCTGTGGAGAAGAAGCACCACGCGAGTGCCGAGCGCGATGATGACGCCGCGTGCGATATCTTTGGCAGATACCACGGCGCTCCCGACGATACGTTGGCCGTACAGGCTCACCGTCGTGCTGCTGTCGCCGATATCGAAACGCACGCCGCCATCCGATGTGCCGGTGAGATGAACGGGTTTGCGGCTGATGTGTTCATCGCCGAGAGGTTCGACAGCCGGTGCGCCAGATGCGCCGAACACGGGTTCGACGCGGGAAAGCGCGATGGGTTTGTCGAGGGAAAGTGCGTCCAACGAAGCGCGCTCGCCGACGCGATCGAGCTGCGGATGGTAGACGATTGTGAGCGCGAGCGTGGGGGCATGATCGCCGGACGTACTGGCAGTGCCGCGCTCGTCGATCGTGGCTCGGCTGGACATGGTGATGCGGCCACTAGGCATTTGACAACGATGGTAGAATCAAAAGGGTAGCGGGGGCAAGAGGTATTTTGCTGATGAGGTTCACGCGGCTTCCATGGTGGGAATTGTCACGGCCGCACAATCTTCACCGTCACACTTGCCGCCGTCCACCAATCGCTCGGTTCCTTGTCCACGGCCGACCTTTCTCCGTACCTCGTCGCAACGGCATTGGCAAACGATTCACTCACGCGCAAATAACCGAGGTCTACGTCGGGCGACGTCGTACCCACGACCACCAAGCGCTCCACATTGGAAACTCGCCCCGCGGAGATTCTGCACGGAAAAGGTTTTCCCAGATGCCCACGCATCCAAAAGGTTTGTCGCCGTTTGGGTGCTATCTCGAGCTGCGTGGGGCCCAAGATTTCCACTTTGCCACTCGCCGAACAATTGATCACATTTACATACAAACGAGCCGAGGAGCGATTTTCCACGGAGAAACACACGGGCTGTCCGTCGGTGATTTGATATCGATATCGGCGGTCGGGATCCGGTTCTGCCTCGGGAAGTGGCGGATCGTGCAGCTCTTCGGGCCCGAGCAAACTCGACGCGCCCGCATCGAGCACCCGCATACGCAATGCACCCACGCCATCGCGACACCTTCGCACCAGACGC
Source organism: uncultured Polyangium sp. (assembly GCA_964514885.1). GTDB lineage: Bacteria > Myxococcota_A > Polyangia > Polyangiales > Polyangiaceae > Polyangium. Next base: position 5,318 of record CAZETM010000501.1, read on the forward strand.
GAAGGGAGGTTGTACCTTGCATAATGCAAGAGGCCCTGGACGAGCGCTACGCGATCCGACGCGGGTATTCGAACGAGCGGCGCGTCGTTATCGAATATTTCGTCACCGATCCAGAAGCAGCCATCCGACGACAAACCCACGACGGCTTCCACTTCGTTATCTGCGCGTCCAGATGCCGGGACGACCGAGACCAATGCTTCGCTTTCGAGATACCGCGCCAGGTCGGCATTGAAGGGTTCGAGAGCCACGACGAGTTTGTCCGCTCTGCCAGGTTCGACCAAACGACCGCGGGTCCCCTCGTCGATGCGGAAAACATTTCCCACGGGCAATGCTGTGGCGGAAGACGACGTGGCAGACTCGACCCGAAGAAGACCGAGCCGCGCTGCCAGATCTGCAGCAGAATGGAGCGTCGGGAAAAAGGATGGCTCGCGACCGTATACGGCAACTTTGGCGCCTACGCCCACGCCCACCAGCGTACCGGCTTGAATTTCGTATTTATCGCCAACGCGACGGATGGGAAACCCCGGATCCTGTCGTTGAAATGGGCCTCCGAATACGCGTCGTTCACTTCGCCCAATGAGACATGGGTGCTGACCAGGAAACGCCGACGTAACCCGGGCTCGAAGCAGTTGCCAAACATCTGTCCACCGCAAAGCATCGAGTTTGTCCGCGGAGTGGGAATCAAGCAACTCCAGCAGTGCGGCCGTAAAAGCGCCATGACGAATCCCTCGTGTTTCTCGGCCCTCGTGCGCCGCTTCGCCCGATTGCGCGGACGCCACGACCAAGAACCCAGGATCCGAAGGATCGAATGATGAAAACAGGCCTGTGGAAACTTCGGTACTCCGTTGCCGTGGAGCCGGAACATCCGTGTCCCAATCGTCGATGCGGCAGAATCGAATGCCCGTCCCACGTGTCGCGAGCGTACTACGCGTCGCCCCAGCCGAACAGCAACAATCGAGAATGACCGTAAGATCTTCGGTGCGTTTGGCAACACGACGAAGAATCTCGTTGATTTCGTAATCGTAGAGAAGTTCGTCGCGCCCGACCGTGTCCACAGGCACGAGCGCCTCGCACGCGGTGCGCGAAAAAACTTGCGTACCGTGCCCTGAATAATAAAAGAACACCCGATCGCCTGGACGAACCGTATCTCCGGCCAGCGCTTCGAGTGCCCGACGAAAATTGTTCGACGTAGGTTTGTCTTCCGGAACTCGCGACGTTCGCACGGAACCCGTATGAGGTGCAACGAGTTTCGTGATCGCGGCGGGAGGGACCGAAAGGCGATCGAGAAAGATGGCCTCGAGCGCATCCACGTCGTTCACGCATCCGTAAAGTGGATCGACTTTTGGGTTCGGATATGCGTCGATTCCTACGAGAAGCACGTGATGGCGAGGCAACGGGGCGTTCATTCGGCGCTTCAAGAGACATGAACCAAGCCGCACGTCAAGATCTTTGTCGTCGATGGCAAACCCGTTGACGTCAAACCCGTTGACGTCAAACCCGTTGACGTCAAACCCGTTGACGTCAAACCCGGGGCTGACGCGTCAATGACGCGCCAGTGCGTGCACGGTTGGCGTTTTTGGGCGTGACAAACCTGGCATGGCTGGTGCAAGATGCGTTTTCACGCGCCGCCATTCACCACGCGGTTTGCTTGAACCGGAGAAATGACATGACCACGACCAGCCTGCTCAACCTCGGCACTGCCGAAATTGTCGATCGAACGACGGGGATGATTCTTGGGTACGCGTTTGCCGAGGCGAGCGGCACTGGGCGACTCGAGCGTTGGCTGCTCTTCGCCAATCCCAAGAACGAATTCGAACTTCGCCCGCCTCCCGTATCCATGAGCCGTTGGTCGGCGGCGGAGTGGCGGGCGCACGTGCCCGAGTT
>CAZETM010000502.1:0-7188 GCA_964514885.1 uncultured Polyangium sp.
ATCGGCGGTATGGGTGGCAGCGGCGGTATGGTCGATCCGGGACCCAATGTCGATTTGGTCGACCCCAAGCTTTACGAGGCCAAGTTCACGGCGGACGCGGCGGATCCTGCAGCCACAGCCGTACTCAATACGCAACTCGCATATCTCGATACCACGGCCCCTTCGCGTGGCGTTCTCGTCGTTTATTTGCATGGCGCGGGTAAACCTGGAACGTGTGGCTCGATGGAGCACAACAAGATGCTCGCCAAAATGGGCTTTCACGTCCTGAGCCCGTGCTACATCAGCGATTATGGAGTCGGCGTTTGCGGCGACAATATCGAAGGATGCCGACTCGAAGCTTTCGAAGGGGTCGATCATCACCCGGTTATCGATATCCAACCGGCGGATAGCATCGAGACACGTGTCGTCAAGGGGCTCGAATACCTTCAGGGCCAAATACCACAAGGAGACTGGACCTATTTCCTCGATGGCGACAAACCCAAATGGTCCAAAATCATCATTTCGGGCATTTCGCACGGCGCCAGCTCGTCCGCGGTGATTGGCCTGCATCGATCGGTCAATGGTGTGGTCAGTTTGTCCGGCCCGCTCGACTCCGGACAAGCTTGGCTGGCGAAGACACCGATTACGGCCCGAGAACGATTTTACGCATTCACGCACACGGCTGACCCGCAACATTCCGGTCACTTGCAATCGTTCGAGGACATGGGTTTGCTTGGAATGCCCGTATCGGTCGATTCCACCGCGACTCCTTATGAAAACAGTCACCGGTTGACCACGTCGGCTGCCACGATGGACGGGCACGGATCCACTCAAGCTGGCGGCTCATCCCCAAAGGACGCGAATGGGGTTTACGTGTTTCTGCCGGTCTGGCAGGCGATGTACGCGAGCAAATAAGCGGTAATCGTCTGTCGTTTCGTCGGTGCTTCTCGAACGCGAGGAGCATTCACTTCGATCGCGCTCGCCACTTCAAACCCACGAATACCGCCATCGCATAGGCTAGGCCATTGACCAGCGAGGCAATGCCAGCAAGCTTTGATGCCTTACCATTGACCCTCGATGGCGCAGCCGGTGACGTGGGCATTTGTACTTCACGCGAGCAGCGCGACACGTCGTACGGTGGTCTAGCTCGCGCAGTGGGTGGATGGAGCATGACCGGTCGGTGAAAATCGGCGAGCGCGCGGTGGCGCAACGGTGGCGGGGGCGTCCTTGACAGCGTTACGCGGCGGTGCAGGTGATTTTTCGCTACGAGCGGCGCGACGGTTCGTAGCAATCCAGGCTCATGGTTTTATCCACTTCGTTACGCCAAGAAAAACCAAGCCACCAGGGAGACCTCCAACGAAAATGGGCAGAAGAAGCTCGAATGTAAGCGGTTCGGGGCGGCGTTCGAGAAACCAGCCAACCGCGGGTAGCGCACCGAGCGAAAGAATGACCAGCGCCACGGAAAAAGCAATCCTAGCGAGCATCGTTCGGCCATGTACCAGGCCCGCGATGATTCCGAACGCAGCCGCAATACTGGCCGCTGCCGTCAATGAGCCAGGATCGCCAAACCAAGCTTCGAACCAACCCGCTCGGATTCCAGCACCGATTACGCTTCCGCCTGCCGCAATCCCGATGGCGTGAGCGGCACGTCGTTGCTCTGGATTGATCGATTCATCCTTTATACCCGCGCGAATTTGATGGAGTACATCTTTGAATTGTTGCGGATGGTCGGCGCTTCGCAGCGGCGAAACCATTGCGAGCGCGATGATCAGCGCAGTTGCGGGAACCATGATGACGATAAACGTAAGACCAGCGGCAGCAAGCGGATGCGTAGCGGGACCTTCGCCAAGCTCGAGCGCGAGAAAAAGCGGGTAGGGACCTCGTCCGGCAGCAACCCAATACACCGTGAGGAGCAAGCCGCCGGTCAACAGTATGGCGGTGATTGCACGAATTTGAGCGAGCGACAAACGGGGCATGGGACTCGTCGAGACTCGTTGGGAACAATTCTACCGGCGGGTCGCTTTGTACCACGCTGGGACTAGTTCGAGCAATCGTGTCGTTTTCGCTTGGATGACCGAATCGTTTGAGAACGCTACCACGCTGATCGTGCCTGTACTGCGTCCGGCAAGCTAACGGGACTACCCGTCAAACCGTGTTCGTGATACTCGACGTCCTCCAATGAGCTTCAAGCCCGTTCTCGTTTCGCTTTACTCTGGTGCTGGAGGCCTCGATTACGGCTTCGAAGCGGCTGGGTTTCGCACTGGGGCTGCGGTCGAGATGGATCACGACTGTTGCGAAACGTTGCGCAAAAATCGCTCGTTCCCGGTCTTCGAAAAAAGCATCTTCGATGTTCCTACCGCGCAGATGCTCGAAGCTGCTCGAGTTACGCGAGGCGAATTGGATTTGGTCATCGGCGGTCCGCCGTGTCAACCATTCTCGAAGGCCGGATACTGGGCGCGTGGAGACTCCAAACGGCTCGACGATCCTCGTGCGGCAACGCTTGACGCATATATGCGCGTCGTGGACGAAGCGCTTCCTCGTGCGTTTGTTTTGGAAAACGTCGAAGGCCTTGCGTATACCGAAAAAAACGAGGGTTTGAACCTCGTGCTCGACATGATCGAGCAGATCAATCGACGCCACAAGGTCCGTTACGCTCCCGTTTTTCGAGTGCTCAACGCGGCGGATTTCGGCGTGCCTCAACTTCGTCAACGCCTTTTCCTTGTCGCGGCACGCGATGGCCAGCCATTTGTATTTCCTGCCCCGACTCATAACGCCGAAAACTCGAAAACAAAGCACGCATTGCAGCCTTATCGCACCGCATGGGACGCGTTTGGAGATGTGGTCATTGATCCGGACGAAGATCTTGCTATGCGCGGGAAATGGGCGCGGCTGCTCCCTTCGATTCCCGAAGGTGAGAATTACCTTTGGCACACCGATCGAGGTGGGGGTTTGCCGCTGTTTGGATGGCGTCGCCGGTTTTGGTCCTTTTTGCTGAAGCTGGCGAAAAATCGCCCATCGTGGACCATTCAAGCTCAACCAGGCCCGGGCACGGGACCATTTCATTGGTCGAGTCGACGGCTGTCCAATCGTGAGTTATGCCGATTGCAAACGTTTCCCGATGACGTACATATCGTGGGCGATTATCGCGCCGTTCATCGCCAGGTTGGAAATGCGGTTCCTTCGTTGCTCGCTGAAGTGCTTGGACGAGCCGTACGCACGCAATTGCTGGGGCATTCACCGATTCGGAAGCCGCTTCGATTGCTTCCACCCGTGCGGACGCCTGTGCCGCTGCCCGAGCCAGTTCTTGCGGTTCCGAAGCAGTTTCGAGCGCTTCTCGGGGAGCACGAGGCTCATCCGGGCACGGGTAAGGGATATCGAGCGGTCACCTGGGCAGCAGAAAAGACAGAGTGAGGGTTTACGCCCGGAGCAACGTAACCGTCCGCCCTGACGCCGTCACCTGCGATTCGAATCGCGTCCGGTCATCAATTGGCTCGGCAATGCTTCGGCTATCGAAAATCACCAGCGTCCCTTCGTCCAGACCTAGTCGCGCCAAGTATTCGTCAATTTGCTTCAGCCCCTGCACCAGCGGATCGCCCTTCTTGTCGCGGTCCCGCCAAACCTTGATTTCCACCGCCAATCGTTGCGCCTGCTTTTTCCCGTGCTCATCCGTGTAAGGCCATTGCACCATCATGTCGATGCGCTTCTTGCCCACGCCGATTTCTCGCTCGACTTGCCCCCCACCATTGACAATCTTGTGCAGAAAACCCACCAACACCAGTTGCGCCGCCGCCTCCGAATAAGCCATGCGTGGCTCGAGCAATTCACCGTGCTGCTTCCAAAACTCCGCAAACCCCTCGAACAACAGCTTTACGTCGAGCATTCCGTTCGGTAAAACGTATCTTCGAGGATCTTCGAGGACCCATGACTCCGCCGCACCCGAAAGCACGCGCAGAATGACCTCGCGATAAATGGGATTGGCAATCCGTACCGTAGGCTCTGCCGCGATCAAACCGAGATCCATCACATACCGTTGGTCGTCATCGAGCGGATCGTGCTGCGGCATTTCACCGGCAATGATCGGCTCGAGGATCCGTCGTACCGGGTCTTCACGCAATCGCGCGAGCAATGAATCGATATGCGTGGCTCGCGCCAAGATGAGTCGATCCTTGGCTTTTTCGAGGTGATCGACCGTGATTGCTTCGTGTACCGGTACCTTCATTGTTTCGATGATCTCGCGAGCCAGCGCATTGACGAGCCATGGTTGGCCTTCGGTCAATGTCCAGGCTTTGGTCATCGCGTCGTCCGTGAAAAGCTGACCGGTATCTGTCGTGTGCTGAAGGTAAAGCTCGCGAACTTCGTCGGCGGTAAAATTGCCGAGCCGTATAGAAGCGGCTTTGATGTTGAAAGGGCTGGCCGAACCCGCGCGCACGGATTGCCCGCCGCTCGCCACTTTGTAATCACGCACTTCGCGCATGCCGCAGAGAATGACGCTCCAGGGACAGGGCGAAGGCCGAGACAAATAGCCGGCCCGAAGCTGACTGAGGACAGAAAGAAGGCTGGTTCCGCCGATGGCATCAATCTCGTCGAAGATCAAGACCAACGGTCTCGGGCAGCGCTGCGCCCAGCGTGAGAGGCAGGTGCGCAAGTCCGTGTCGAAGTCGAAGTCCGGTCGAAGCGGACCTGGAAGCATGTTTTGCGCTTGACCCTGGATAGCCGACCAAATGGTTCGGTTGGCCTCGCCCGGGTTTTCAGAAAAAGCTCGCGCCTCTTCGCACGTGAACCACAACGCCGCGTACTTGCCTTCCGCGGTCAACCGTTGGGCAAGCGCCTTCATTGAAGTGGTCTTGCCGGTTTGTCGCGGTGCGTGCAAGACGAAGTAGGCTTCTTTGTCGATCAGTTCGACGCACTCGCCCAGCCGCCGCTCGGGCGGGAGCATGTAGTGCTTGCCTTCGATGCACGAGCCCGAGGTGTTGAAATAACGCATGGCGGAGCGAGATGTACACCAAACGGAGCGACAATGCTAGCCCCGGCCCGCTTATAGTTGCAGCCTCGACATGCCGACCGACCGTTCGTCCGTTGCGCCAGCGACGAACGATTCGTCGCGATAAGACAAACGCCGAGGTCGTTGAGCTTCACGGCACATGCCACCGCACCACGCCCGCTTTATCGAAAAATGGCTCCAGCCGATCCGACAACGCACGCAAATGGTGACTCGGAACTTGCGGGTACAGGTGGTGCTCGAGGTGATACGTCAATTCGAGAAATACCGCCGGAATGATTCGACCGCGTAACGTGTGCGTTTGTGTCAATGGCGTATCTCCATAATCACGGTGCGGCAAATGGACCGTGAGCAACGGGAAGACCCAAGCGCCCATCACCACCAGCCCCGCATAAAGCAAAATGGCTGGCGTCATCGAAAACAGCAAAATACCCGCCACGAGAACGCAAAGCACCCACAACGCTTCCGCTCGCATCCAACGCCGATCCGTCACGCTCGCGCGCCGATGCGCCCAGATCCATAAACGCGGGAGGAACACCGCGCCGTGACGCACCGCTCCCCCTATCGTCATTCGAGCCGGATCTCCCTCGGGATCATCGTCGCCCGGAAAAACTCGATGATGTTGCAGATGCGAAATACGATACGAATGGCCGCTCGCCAAGAGTATCCCCCCAAATACGAAAAGCGCAATGTCCGTCCCGCGGCGACTCAGTCCCAATGATCCATGCACGACATCGTGCGTTACCGTGACGATGGCCACGAAAATAAAGAATACCACGAGCGGCGTCAACCAGAACAAACCATAGCCGCAAAGAATGGCGTATACCGCGAGCAAGACAAACGGGCGCGCGAGAGCCCAGCGCCTTTGACGAGGCGTCGTGACGAGCAAATCGCGCCCCAATGCGGAAAGCGAAGGTAATGAAGGATCAGGTGACATCGACGCTCTCCGTTGTCCAATGGGTGGAGGTAGACGCGCCGCGAAGCACGTCCCGCGCGACATGGCGGCTTCCGAGAACACAGGCAACCGTGCCGAGCCCGGGCCACGTCGAATCGCCAACCATCCAGAATCCGGGCAAACCAAGTTCGTGCGGAATAGCCCGTTGATTGGAATTGGTCAGCGAAAGCCGAGCGCCTCCAACGGCTCCCAAGGGTCGACGCGTAAAACGTTCATACGTACGCGGCGTGGCGATTTCGTGTACCAGGGCGTTTCTCCCCAAGGATGGGTAGACGCGGCGCGCCAGGTCGAGCAATTTCTGTCCAATGTTTTTCTTGCGTGTTTCGTATTCGGCGTCATCGATGTTCTGCCACGCCGAAAGTTCGCAATGGGTGGAGACCATGACCGACCGAAAACCCGCGGGAGCGCTTTCTATGTCCCCCGGCGCGGAAACCGAAAGAAACATATTGTTACCGTCGCCGAGCGGTGAATCGTAATCATGTAAGATTTGGTGATGCGTGAACGATTGCTCGGCAACTTCAGCCTCGGGCACGCCAAGAAATACGACAATGGCGCCGCCCTGGGCATTGGCATCGCGACGAAGATACGGCGTCAGAGCTTCGTTAATTTGTGGCGGACCAAGCTTTGCCGTAAGGGGCGCGGGTAATGCGCAAACGACTCGGCGCGCGTGAAAGTCACCTTTTCGCGTTTCAATGACGAAATCGCCCGCGTGACCTCGAAATGCCGTGACCGTGACTCCGACGCGCAAGTCGCCGCCCATTGCGCGGTAATGTGCAACAAAACGCCGCCAAAATCCGTACATGCCTCCAATGGCCCGCGTGAGTCCTGCACCGCGAATGGTCGCTCCCAGCACGCCATTGATGAGCGGCGCGGTATCGATTTTTCCGTGCACGGTGTCTTCGACGAGCATGTTGAGCAGCCCGGCGAGCGCCTTATCCTCGCGAAGACCGTAATGGCGCAAGGCATCGCCGACGGTCCAGCCAAGGTATCGAACGAGCGGCAAATCGCGCAATCCAAGAATACGCGCGGCACGAAAAGCATCCGCTGGCGAACGGATCGGAAGCTGAACGCCACGACGACTCGCTTGCCAAAATACGCTGGCGAGGCGGTCAAAAAGAGCCCACAAACGCCGATAGGCGGGGCCATTGCCGAACATTCTCGAACGCTCTTCGGCCCAGAGAGCTTGGTCGCGGTGCAAGGTGACATTTCGATCGGGCAACCAAGCGACATAACCCGGCAATCGTTAGCCAGGCAC
>CAZETM010000503.1:0-7175 GCA_964514885.1 uncultured Polyangium sp.
CTGCGCCGGACAAACCCACGCGCGGGAAGATGAATCCGATGCGCCCTTTCTCGCCGAAAATTCTCATGTCACACGCGGACGCGATCACCGCTCCAGCGCCCACCGCAACGCCGTTGATCGCCGCAATCACCGGCTTTCGAACCTCGCAGATCGCTTGAATCAGTGCGCCCGTCACGCGCGTGAACTCCAGCAGCCCGCTGATGTCCTTGGCAAACAACTCCGCGATGATCCCCTCCACATCGCCTCCCGAGCAGAATCCTCGACCCTTGCCCGTGATCACCACCGCGCGCGCTTCGCTTGCTCCATCGAGCGATTTGAACGTCCGTGCAAGCTCCCCGTACACCTCGAACGTCAGTGCGTTCAAGCGCTCAGGGCGACTCAACGTGATGTGCGCGATGCCGCGAGATACTTCGAGCTCAAATGATTTCGGTGATAGAGTCACGGTTTGTCCTTGGGTTTGTCTCGGTACGCTCTACGCTGCGTCCACTGCTGCGATGGCTTCGATCTCGATCAGTGCTTCGGTTTCGACCAACCCCGCAACGCCCACGAGCGCCATGGCGGGGAAGTGTTTGCCCAGTCGTTCGCGCCAGATGCGCCCCACGTCGCGTAACGAGTTCCGGTACGCATCGAGGTCGGTTACGTAGATCGTCATCTTCGCAATGTCTTCGGCTTTTCCGCCCGCGGCGCGCACGACGGCGAGCACGTTGTCGAGAGCTTGAGCGAACTGTCCTGGCAAGTCTTTGCTCTCGAAAACACCTGCGGCGTTCCAGCCAACTTGGCCCGCGACGAACAACGTCGCACCTCGAACGATGGCCCCGTTCGAGTATCCCTTGGGTTTGGCAAAGCCTTCCGGCTGCACGAAGCTGAGTTTGTCATTCATAAACTCTGTCGTCTCCTACTTCATCACTTGACCGCCATCGACCGCAATCGCTTGCCCATGGATGCTCCGCCCTCCCGCTGCACACAACATCGCCACCACATGCGCCACTTCCTCTGGCTCGGTGAATCGCTGTTGTGGCGACATGTTTTCGAGCGCCTTGCGAGCCGCATCCGTCGAGCGACCGGTCTTCTTCGCGATCCGTTCGATCGCTTCGTCCCCCATCCGTGTCCGTGTCCATCCCGGACAAACCGCGTTCACCGTCACCGGTGTTTTGGCGATCTCGACAGCGAGTGCGCGTGTCATCCCCACCATCGCGTGTTTCGATGCGCAATACGCCACGCTGTATCCGTAACCAGTTAGCCCTGCGTTCGATGCGATGTTCACGACACGCCCGAATCCACGCTCGATCATGCCCGGGATGAACGCGCGACACAGCGCGAATGCGCTCGTGACATTCACCTCCATCAACCGATCCCACAACTCGTCATCGGTGCGTTCGAACGAAACGCTTTCGGCAAACCCCGCGTTGTTCACCAGTACATCGATGTCTTCGGGGCGCAGATTGATCGCATCGATCGCTGCTCGCACACTCGAGCGATCCCCCGCGTCCATCCGGATCGCCACACCACCCAAAGTGCTTGCTGTCTCGTCGATTTCGGATTCGGTCCGTCCGGTGACGATGACGCGTGCGCCTTCGCTGACTAGGCGTTCGGCAATCGCGCGCCCGATGCCGCGACCACCACCGGTAATGAGAGCAGTTTTTCCGGCGAGGTACATGATGCGGCCAGTAATAAAACGTTCACTCATCGAGCACAACGACCCACGTCGCGCTCGATGCTCGTGGGCTCGTGGGCTCGAAGGCACCACCCGGATCGGCGTGTCTTTGCCGTCACGGTGCGTTCCTTCGCTCTTGCTCGACATTACGGATTCGCATGTGTCGAACATGAAAGAAAACGAATTCGCGGTTTTCTTGCGAGCTATCGCAAGCGTGCCCGAATTGAGGCATACTGGCGGCATGCGAATAGGCATTCATCTTCCTTCTTCACTGACTTTGTTTCTAGCGCTGGGGCTCGTGGGGTGCGGCGAGCCGCCTCCGCCGCCGCCGGCAGTAGTAAAGGAGTCGCCGCCCGAGTCGATCTGGGTCGCTTCCTCGCCGATCTCGGATCTTTCCCTTACGGAACTCTCCCAAGCAGAGTTTTTCGATCATCCTTGGCCTAGCGACTTACGTCTCGATAATGGAAAGGTGCGCCTTTTGAATTTCCCCAACCCTCGCTGGTCGGGAAACATTATCTCGTACACTCAGTTGATGGACGGACGACTCGACGGGTTTTCGCCCGCTGCTGCGGGATTTGTCCGCTTTACTGGCCCATTCAATGCAATGATGCTCCCAGCGGATGACGAATCGAGACTACCGGAATCTCCGGTTCAGCTCATCGATATCGACCCCAATTCACCTGAATATGGCCAACGAAAGCTCATTTCGCTGCAATTTCGCAGTGACGAGGGGGTTTATTATGCGCCGAACACCTTGGCGTTTTTGCCGTCGCCAGGATTTCCGCTCCGGCCGCACACTTTATATGCATTCGTGATCACGAATGCGCTTCTCGACAAATATGGCCAGCCTGTGGAACGAAGCTCCGATTTGGAGGAAGTGCTCGGGGACGCTCCGGCCCAACGCACGGCGACCGAAATGGCGAAAGCGGCGCTCGAGCCGGCTGTTCTCGAAATCGAAAAGACCGGCATATCGCGTCAAAATATCGTGCACTTGGCCGTTTTTCATACGAACGATCCCACGGAAGAATTGTTCGCCGCGCGTGATCATCTGCGAGCCAACGCGCCTGCTCCCACGGCAGATCCGGCAAAGTGGCATTTGGTGGCGACGACCGATTACTCCATCGAATACGTCGGAGTTTATGGCCCGTCTCCCAACTATCAGCACGGCAAGCTCCCTTTCGTGAGCCCCAAGGATGGCGGCGAATTCAAATTCGTCGATGGCGTACCCCAGATTGCGGATGAATTCGATCTCCGGTTCTCCCTGTCCGTTCCGTCATCGGACGATTGCCTCATGCCACAGAATGGGTATCCCATTGCCCTGTACGCACACGGAACGGGAGGCGATTATCGTAGCTACGTCCGCGATGGCACGGCTGCGCGTTTGGCTGCGAAGTGCATTGCGACGATGGGCGTCGATCAGATCTTTCACGGCAAGCGCCCTGGCGCTCCTCCCGAGGACGACGAAAATGCCGCGGCTCTGCGCTTCTTCAATGTGGACAACGTCTTTGCTGCGCGAACCAGCAATCGTCAATCAGCGCTCGATGAAGTCCAGCGTGCGCGCTTGTTCACCGAATCCAGCTTCGAAGTCCCCGGGAAATTGTCGCTTACCGGCGAAGCCATTCGTTTCGACCCTACGCGTGTGATGTTTTTCGGCCATTCGCAAGGTGGCTTGAACGGCCCGTTGTTCCTCGCCGCAGACGATCAAGCCATTGGTGGTGTGCTGTCCGGAGCGGGCGCGATCATGTCAATCACGCTGACGGAAAAAACCGAGCCAGCTCCTTCCGTCGCCGATCTCGTGAAATCGGTGATCCTGGGCCTGCGCCCGGAGGAGTTCGAGGAAATGGATATCTTCCACCCCGCGCTGTCGCTCGCCCAAATGCTCGTCGACACGACCGATCCAATTCATTATGCCCGTAACATCATCAAGGAGCCTCGCACGGGCATGAAGCCGAAAAGCGTTTACATGACCGTGGGCATCGATAGTGAGGGCGTTGGCGATAGTTATGCACCGCCGAAAGGCATCGAAATGCACGCCGTGGCCATGGGGTTGCCGCTCATTACCAACAGCCAGCAGCGATACATTCCCGAAGTGTACTGGACGGGCGCGCCCGGTATTGTCGATTTGCCCGCGGTCGGAGTGGCAAACAACATCGCCAATGGCGCCGCCACGGGCGGATTCGCGCAATGGGATCCCGGCGCTCGAGACGGCCACTTCGTCGTATTCAACGTTTCCGGCGCACGATCTCAGTCGGCCGCATTCATGAACACCCTCGGATACATCTCCTCCGCCAAGTTGATGCCATTCCAATGACCAGCCTTCCCGAACGAGTTTGCGCCATTCTGGCCTCTCCTCTCGTCGTCGCCAAACGTCCTCCCACGGGCGCGAATTGGCCTTTCGGGGGAGAGCCACCGGACGACATCGCTGCTCTGCATGCAGCGTGCGATGGCTTGGAATTGGCCGATGGCACGCGTTTACTCGGCCGCGAAGAAGCCGCAGTGGCTACGAAATGGCTGCGTGATGAAAAGTCCCTCGTGTGGGAAGACGACTTATTCATCATTGGCGAGCGTGACGATCTCGTCATTGTGCGGGATATCGATCGGGAACGATTACGCGCGGCAGGCGGCGTGCTCGAAGCTGCCACCGATGGGCTCGAATCCCTCAAACGAATGGCTCTCGGAATCGTGGGCTATCTCGAATTGCGCATTGGACTGGTCGATCCCCATCCAGCCCCCGAACATGCGGCGCGCCGAGCCGTCTCCGAGCGCGACACGGCCACGCTCGCCAATCTGCTTACCGCAGCCTTCTACCCGGGTTGTGAAGCAGAAGCGGCACACGCGGCACTGTCGCTAGGTGAATTGCTCGCACGAAATGGGGACGAAGACGGGGCCTTGGGCGCATTCGAGCAATATGTCGCCCGCAGAGTTTCGGCTGCACGTCGTGGCGCTGAAACGATGGAGCGCGCAGCCGCATTCAAAGCAGCCGCACGCGTCGCCGAATTGGCAGGCGCTCTCAGCGTTGCCGAAGTTTGTCGTTCTCGCGGCAAGTCCTGACGCGATTCATTCGCGACAGCGTTTTCACAATCGCGAGCTGTTCGAGGTCTCGAGGCAAGGCGTCATTCTCTGCAATTGTAAGGCAGGGGCTAAGCGGGAACGGTGAGGCGAGGGCAGATTGTAGGGGCGGGGCTAGGTTGGAACGGTGAGGCGAGGGCAGATTGTAAGGCAGGGGCTAGGTTGGAACGGTGAGGCGAGGGCAGATTGTAGGGGCGGGGCTAGGTTGGAACGGTGAGGCGAGGGCAGATTGTAAGGCAGGGGCTAGGTTGGAACGGTGAGGCGAGGGCAGATTGTAGGGGAGGGGCTAGGGCAAGAGCCTTTTGTGAGGCGGTTTTGTCAGTGCGAGGCTTGGTAGGACAGGCGGGCGAGTGGGGATAAAGATCTTGTTCGCATACACCGAAGCGTGTAGGTACACGCCTACGACTGAGGTTTCCTCATCGTACACACGACCCGTCCTGCGTAGAGGCACTTATGGATCGCTCGAAGAAGGCGAACAAGAACGAGATCGTTGAGGAGCACGAAGAGCACGAAGAGAATGAGGACACGGGCGTCGAGGCGGAGCAGGACGAGGCGCAAGGGACCTCTACCGAGCCTTATGATCCCACCAAGATCCGGATCGACCCCAAAGCGTACACGTTGCGTCAGATCATTGACATGATTGACAGCAAGGATCTCGTGTTTGCGCCGGATTTTCAACGAAAGAGGATCTGGAACATTCGCGACAAGAGCCGCCTCATTGAGTCGATTCTTCTGCGCATACCCTTGCCGGCGTTCTACTTTTCTGCTGATCCAGACGGGCGTCTTAGCGTCGTTGACGGCTTTCAGAGGCTATCGACCATTCATGATTTCGTACGCGGCGGCGTGGACAACAAGGGTGCGTTTGCCCTGAAGGGTCTAGAATACTTCGCGGACCGAGTTGCCGAGCAACGTTTTGAGGATCTCGATGCCAATTGGAAGCGTCGAATCCAGCAAACGCAGATCAGCGTTAACGTTATCGATCCGCAGACGCCCAACCGCGCGAAATTTGACATATTCAAGCGCCTCAATATGGTCGCAACGCCCCAGAATTCCCAAGAAATCCGCCATTGTATAAGTCAGCAGCGTTCGCGTGAGTTCTTGAAAGCATGTACAGGGGGCTACCGCTATTTCGGAAAAAATCTAGAAGAACTTCTGTTTGATGCTTACAAGGCGGGTGGCGGGGTGCTTGCGACTGACGTTTACGAAGCGGCCAATTCGGCAGGCAAG
This sequence comes from uncultured Polyangium sp., assembly GCA_964514885.1. Lineage (GTDB taxonomy): Bacteria > Myxococcota_A > Polyangia > Polyangiales > Polyangiaceae > Polyangium. The sequence goes on from CAZETM010000503.1 coordinate 5,951, forward strand.
GCATTCGTTCAGGTCACGAGATGGGCGCTATGGAATCACGTCAAGATGGCCGATCGCGAGACAATCTTGCGGTTCTGTGCTTTTCGTCTCATCTATGATGATTTGAGCGCGTATGCAGCGAGCAGGTCAATGGATGATTTCCTTGCTGCAACAACCGAAAAAATTGACAATGAGCGCGAGATACCAGACCACATTTTACTGAAGTTGGCCACGGATCTAGAGCGCGGTGCGACGAATGCGTTCAAACTTTTTGGCGAGCACGCATTTCGTAAATGGCGTTTTCGTTTTAATAACAAAAACCCGATCAATCGCGCTCTCTTCGAGACCTGGGCCACCGTGCTCGCCGATTACGTATGGGACGACCTCGTGCAACATAAAGACAAGATTGTCATCGCCATGCGCGAAAAGATGACAAGTGATGACAAGTACGTTGACGCGATCAGCTCTGGCACAGGCGATCCGGCAAAGGTCAAGCTGCGCTTTGCGGTCGCGCGGAAGATCATCGAGGAGGCCAAGTCGTGATCACCAAGCTTCGAGTTCAGCACTTCAAGTGTTTTCACGACGAACAAATCGAGTTGCGTCCCCTGACAGTCATTGTTGGCGCCAACGGAGTCGGTAAAAGCTCGCTTCTCCAAAGTCTACTTTTGGTTCAGCAAGCCATCGAGACCCCCACAGATCATGTTCGCCTCAATGGCCCGTTTTCCCTCAACTTGGGCACGACGACTGACGTTCTTTGCCAGACGAGCGAAGCTCGAACCAGCATTGACCTTGCGTTTACGCTTGATGACGGGACCGTGCACGTTTTCCAGCTCGAGGAGCGTAAGAACGAACCATTCATTTTGCACATCGCAGCGCGCCCCGACGGTCGTCCGCCGATGGACCTGACGTACCTCAATGCTGAACGTGTGGGTCCACGGGATACGCTCGAGATCGACACCACTGCAAGCGATGTCCGCAACGTCGGTGTGCGTGGCGAGTTCACTGCCCAGGTGCTTTCCGAACTTGATATGACGCCCGTCCGTGAAGAACTCCAGCACCCGCGCACGGCCGAAGCAGGCGTCCAGCTTGGCAAGCAGGTCGAATTGTGGCTGAGCGATATTGCACCAGCGATCGAAGTCCGGGCGAATGCATTTCCGGGCACGAACATCAGCGCCATTCGATTGAAACGGGGCGGGCTCATGACTGAGTGGCTGCGTCCTCCGAATATCGGGTTTGGCGTGAGCTA
>CAZETM010000504.1:0-1600 GCA_964514885.1 uncultured Polyangium sp.
GGGCGTCCACATGCAGCCGCGCCAAACCTGGACGTTCGCACGTGCGGCGGTGGAATCGTCCAGCTTCATGCGCTGCGGGCCGATCATGAGCTTTTTCACGGGTGATATCGGCTATCACCACGTGCACCACTTGAATGCCGTGATTCCGTTCTATCGGCTCCGCGAGGCGATGGCAGCCATTCCGGAATTGCAGATCGAGCCGCAGACGAGCTTGTCGCCGCGAGATGTTTGGCACTGCTTTTCGCTGAAGTTGTGGGATCCGCAGGCGGGCAAGATGGTGCCGTTTCCGAACGAGTGATCGGCGCTCACGCTCTGCCGTGCAGCATCATGTTCCAATACAGGAACGGTAGCCCGTAGCGTTTCAACAGGAACATGTCGAAACGCTCTTTCTGCGTATCGATGAACGGGATCGACGGAGCTGGTTTGCCGTCGTAATCGAATTCGGCAAGCAGCATGCGGTCATACGACGTGACGAGCGGGCAAGACGAGTACCCGTCGTACTTGGCGGTTGGTTCTTGGCCCTTCATGGCTGCCAAGAGGTTCTCGACCAGGACCGGTGCCTCCTTGCGTATTGCGGCGCCCGTGCGGGACGTCGGAAGCGACGACGCGTCACCAATGCAGAAAATGTTCGGGTGATCGGGGTTTTGCAGCGTGTATTTGTCGGCGCTCGCCCAGCCCTCTTTGGTGGCAATGGGGCTGTTTTTGATGAAATCCGGGGCGCTTTGGTGAGGCACGGCGTGGAGAATGTCGTACCCAATGGTGACTTTTTCGCTCCCAGCTTCGGTGGTCACTTGGAAAACCGCTTCTTTTTTGCCCGGACGTACTTCGACGAGATCGTGGCTGAATCGCGTATCAATTCCGTATCGCGCGACCACCTTTTCCAGCACGACGCGGAATTCGGCCACCCCAAAGATCGCCTTGCCTGCCGCTGCAAAGACCACCTTGGAACGGTCTGCGATGTGGGTGCGCCGAAAGTGGTCGCACGCGAGGTACATAATTTTCTGGGGGGCTCCGGCGCATTTGATCGCGCCGCTTGGATGATTGAACAACGCCGTACCGCCGCGAAACTTTTCAATGAGTCGCCACGTCTTGGGCGCGAGCTCGAAAACGTAATTGCTCGACACGCTGTCCGTCTTCAAAGCCTCGCGTAAGCCCGGCACGCGGTCCCAATCGAGCTGAATGCCCGGCGCGACCACCAGAAAGTCATAACCGACTTTCTTACCCGAGCGGGAAGTTACCGTTCGCGCGAGCGGATCGATCTCCTCGACAAACTCTTTGATCCAACGTACCCCGTCCGGAATGTATTGCGCTTCGTCACGGACCGATTCTTCGGCCGTTGCAATGCCCGCGCCGACGAGCGTCCATATGGGCTGATAGTAGTGCTTTTCCGAAGGCTCGAAGATGGCGATATCCTCTTGGCCAGCCAATGCCAGCCGTGCCGCGACCGTAATGCCCGCCGTGCCGCCTCCAATGATGACAATACGGTGTCGTTCGATGGATGCAGCCGTGTGGCCGTGAGTTGTCGTCGAAGCGTGCGAAGCGGTCATGGCGAGGAGGTCCCCTTCTTCTGGAGTCGCGAGTATTCTCGTATTCTGGTATT
>CAZETM010000504.1:1700-7151 GCA_964514885.1 uncultured Polyangium sp.
CACTGCTATTCACTGCTATTCACTGCTATTCACTGCTATTCACTGCTATTCACTGCTATTCACTGGTATTCACGATGGCAACATGCATGCCATCCGACGTTCCGCGCAGCCTAGCGCAGTTTATGCGTCGGTGCGCAAGATCAGATGAAGCAATTGTTGCGCGAAGTTTCGGATTCTGACTTTTGGTCAGCGATACTTTTGCGTGCGAGACGCAGCATTTGCGTGTGGCTCACGAAAGCTTGGCGCAGCGAGCGAGTCGCGCTAAAAGCCGCGTGGTCATGCGCGAGCAGGCCGTTGTTTGGGTGGGGCTTTTCGTTGTTGTTCTTGGCAGCGCCGTTTTCGGTTGCGGTCGAGGGCATGCTCCGTCTGAAGCGCAATCGCAGCCGATTACCGCATCCGCTATGGCATCTGCGGAAAACCTGGCGTCTGCCGTGTCGAGTGGTGGCACCACGAATACCGCGGCCATACGAAGCTCGCGCCTGGATGACGAACGTTGGAAACGCGCCATGGGCGAAGATCTCGCGGACAAAGAAGCGCTCGCCGATGCTCTGGGCACAGCAGGTTTGCTCGAAGCTCTCGATGATGGTGGCGAAATCGCTACGACCGCATTGGCTTCATTGCCGTTTGCAGACGATGCCGATATGGCGCTCGGGCCATTGGCGAAACGCACGCTTTCCGCTACCGGGGACGCGCGCATTTCGCTGCTTACCACCTTGCTTGGCATTGCGGGTCAGCCCGCGAAGGCACGTGGGCTTTTGGATCCGGACGGCGCTACCGAGGCAGGAGCGGCTTTGCTTTCCATCGCTTCGGATGTCTCGGCGCCTCGTGAGCAGCGGGTGCTGGCCATTTCCGCGGCTCGTGCGCTGGCAGAAAAAAAGGTCGTCGATCCGGTCAAGATCCCGACTGACCTGGATCCGCAATAAATCACAACTTCTATTCTGTATGCGATGCGAATACCTTTTTGCGCGTGACGACTCCGTACGCGAGTGAAGCTTTTCTGCATCAAATCTTGGCCAAGGCGACGAGCGCCAATGCCAGCGACGTGCACCTCAAGGTCGGGCAACCACCGGGCGCGCGTGTGCGTGGAGATATCGTCTACTTCCGCGCTGAGCCTCTCGGGCCCAAAGACACGGAAGCCGTCGCGAGGTTGGTGCTGACGCAGCGTGAAAAGCTGCTCGATGTGCTCGGAACTCTGCACGAAGTCGACGTGTCGTACACCGTGCCGCAGCTCGGGCGTTTTCGCGTGAACATCTACTTGCAGCAGGGCTCGCTCGCGCTCGTCATGCGCGTCATTCCGCACAAGTCTCCGACGTTCGACGACTTGAAGTTGCCCGCGGCGGTGCGTGCGCTCGCCGATCGCCCACGAGGCCTCGTGCTCGTCGTTGGGCCTTCAGGACAAGGCAAAACGTGGACGCTCGCGTCGATGCTCAATCACATCATCCACACGCACTCCAAGCACGTCATCACGATCGAAGATCCGATCGAGTTCGCTCATGTCGATGGTCGTTCGAGCGTGAGTCAGCGCGAGGTCGGAGTGGATACGGCCACGTTTGCTACCGGTGTTCGCGCATCATTGCGACAAGATCCCGATGTGCTGATGGTTGGTGAAATTCGTGATCCGGCCACGATGGACGTGGTGCTTCAAGCCGCCGAGACCGGGCATCTCGTGCTCTCGTCGTTGCACACCGCGGACGCCGAGCGCACGGTGGGACGCCTGCTCTCGATGAGTGCAAACCCGCACGAAACACGCGATCGGTTGAGCGAGTCGCTTCAAGGCATCGTTGCTCAGCGACTGCTTCCGCGAGCGGATGGAACAGGTCGTTTGGTGGCGACAGAGTTGCTCGTTGCCACCAGTACGGTTCGTGGAGCGCTCAAGCGGCCCGAGAACAATCCATCTTTACGCGAGCTCATGGAACGAGGCGTTACGCCGTACGGAATGCATACGTTTCCGATGGAGATCGACCGGCTCTTGCAAGAGGGCCTCATCGACGCGGAAGTGGCACGCAGCGCGGCGAATACTTGACTCATCCGGCTCGACGAAACGGCATCGCTGGAAACAGATCCTTCATCGCACTCGGCAGCTCGGCGCGAACACTTTCTATTTCACCAGCAGACACCGAGTCGGCGATCACGTCGCAGATGGCGTAGAGCAGATCCGCTGCTGAATCCGGCACCAGATGCAGGGTTTGTCGTAGCTCACCTTGAATGGTGTCGGTCGTGATCGACTTGTTTGGGCCTTCGTAGGGTCGATCGAGCGAGATGGCGAGCTTCGATGGAAGTTGTGCCACCAGATGTTTCGCTTCGTCGGGCGTCAGTCGTCGGCAGATGTTCGACAGCACGAGACGGAGCGCTTGTTCAGCACGTTCGCGTGTATCGAGCCCGGTTTGTCGTTCGACTGCATTGAGTAGACGTCCGTACGTGTTCTCTGCACGTGCAGCGCGCCGATGTTGAGCGCGTGCGCGTGTGTTCACGACAGGCTGAGCAGGCAGCGTCGGGTGGGTTTGTCCTTCTGGCTTGAAGCGTGATGCAACTTCGAGTTGCGCGGTGATGATCGAGTGCGCGTCATCGAGACCGATGGCGCGCTCCAGGATCAGATCGTCGAGCGTGATGATTCCGATGGGTTTGCCATTTGAAACCACGGGCACGCGGCGACATCCATTCCTGAGCATCACGTTCAACACGGTGCTCACGGTGTCGTCGATGTCGACGCATGCGAGTTCGTCACTCATGACGTCGCGCAAAGTCGTTGCTTGCGGATCGAGTCCGGCGGCGACGACATCGAGTGCGAGATCGCGATCGGTGACGATGCCGACGAGCTGTTGGTTTTCAGCGACGAGCACAGCTCCGATGTGGTTGTCCGCCATCGCGCGAGCAGCTTCATGAGCGCTCGAACGCGTGTGCAGAACGATGAGCCGAGGGCGGCGGTATCGGTCGAGGGACATTGACTTCTCCTGGTTCGTTTGGGCGACGCGTGGGTGAGGTGACCGAATCAGTGGCGTAGCCAAAACGATGCCATTTCGAAGAGCGGCTAACGTCTGCCGTGGCGAGCGGGTGAAACTTGAATCTCTTTGTTCGCTTGGACTTTTCGTCGCGTCACGAGTCGGCTACACCGCGCAGCCATGACCGAGGCGTTTCCGATTCGCCGTGACTGGACCATCGACGACGTCGTTGCGATCCATGACTTGCCCCTTCTTTCGCTCATGGACCGCGCACGCAGCGTGCATCGCGCGCACCATGTCGATGGCGAGGTCGAGCTGTGTACGCTCCTCAGCGTCAAGACTGGCGCGTGCCCGGAGGACTGCGCGTATTGTCCTCAATCGTCGCATCACGAGACGAACGTCACTCCGGAAAAGATGATGGATGTGGGCGGAGTGCTCGAAGCTGCCCAGCGAGCGAAAGAGGCTGGCTCGACGCGTTTTTGCATGGGCGCAGCGTGGCGCGAAGTGAAGGATGGCCCCGCGTTCGACCGCGTGTTGTCCATGGTTCGCGGCGTCAAATCGCTTGGTCTCGAAGCCTGCGTGACGCTTGGCATGTTGAACGAAGAGCAAGCCGGCAAGCTTAAGGACGCGGGGCTCGACGCGTACAACCACAACCTCGACACGTCGCGCGAGCACTACCGTTCGATCATCACCACGCGCACGTACGACGATCGTCTCGTCACGCTTCGCAATGTGCGCAAAGCGGGCATCACGGTGTGCTCGGGAGGGATCATCGGCATGGGTGAAAGTGTGCGCGACAGGTGCGCCATGTTGGTCGAGCTAGCGCGGCTTGATCCGCATCCCGAGAGCGTTCCGATCAACGCGCTCGTGCGAGCTGTTGGCACGCCGCTCGAGCATCTTCCGCCGATCGATCCGCTCGAGTTTGTCCGGATGATCGCCACGGCGCGCGTGGTGATGCCGAAGAGCCGCGTGCGTTTGTCCGCGGGCCGTACCGAGCTGTCTCGCGAGGCGCAGATGATGTGTCTGTATGTCGGGGCAAACTCGATCTTCTACGGCGACAAACTGCTCACGACACCGAATCCGAACGAGAACGAAGACACGGCGCTCATTCGCGACGCGGGTCTCACGACGCGCAAGCCAGCGTTTGCGGTCGAAGCTCCCGCGGCGGAGTGAACGATTCTCATAGCCCCTTGGCGATAATCATCTCCCACGCATCGCATTGCGCGGTGCGTACGCCTTCGCCGCTCGAGATTGGGCTATCCAACACCACGTGTGAATCTTTGATCGGGTCGTACTTGGGCCACGGTACGGCTCCACCGCCATTGGGATCACCTGTAGCGCCGAATCGACCCCAATATCCCATCATTGCGTCGGATACGGCGAGGTCCTCGGGGGCTGGCGTGAAGAGCGGAATGTCCGTCAGCGTGTGGAACACGTAAAGCAATTCGATTCCATGGTTGGCGGGAAGCTCGCCTTGCGGTGTTTTGGCGCGGCGACTGAAGAAGTATCGATACACTGGCTCGGTTTGCGTCGTGGCAATCGAGTTTGCGATTTGCCGCGCCGGGCACGTGAAGCGCGAGTCCGAATAGACCGCGACGAGGGCATCTTGGGGCGTAGCGTAATCGGCGACTGGATAGGCGGCGAGCACGTCTGGAGCGCGAGTACCGAATGCTTGATTGATGGTAGTTTGATACTGTGCTTCGGTGGTCACAGTGATCGCCATCAATCCTGCCAATTCCTCGGAGTTCGTACCGATCGCGAATGGGACGTGATTGTGTTCGCCAGCGGCGAAGATCGCTGAAGTTGCTTTGGGAAGAACGTGGCCATCGATGACTGGGCCATATTTCCCTTGAGCGCTACCAATGTCGAGCCCACCAATGTTGATCGATCCAGGAAGCTCGGCGAGCAATTCATTGGCGGTTTTTCCTCGCAAACATGCCAGACGATCGGCTGCATTTCCACATGATGACGCGTTCACACGGTCGGTCATGGCCTTCTCGGCGTCTAGCTGTGGAGTGGACGTGCTGCCTCCGCTTTGCGCGAGTGCTGCGGAAAAGAGCCCTTTCGCGAGGGGGGAAGCCACGAGTGTAATCGTATCGACCGCTCCGGCGGATTCGCCGAAAACCATGACTTTCGACGGGTCGCCACTGAATGCGGCAATATTTTTCTGTACCCATTGCAGGGCGGCGATTTGATCGAGCAGCCCATAATTGCCTGACGCCTTCCACGACGATTCTGCGCTCAGTTCGGGCAGCGTCAAAAATCCAAGCGGTCCCAATCGATAATTGATCGTGACGACGATGGCTTTGTTCGATTCGCTCAAGTCTTGGCCATTGTAGGTCGGTGCTCCGCCTGGGAGCGATTCGCTGCTCGAACCCTGGACGTTTCCTCCTCCGTGCATGAAAAACAATACAGGGAAGGGGCCATTGCCAGCGGTGGCTGGATCCGGGGTCCAAACATTGAGCGTCAAACAATCTTCATTGCCCTCGGGTTGCATGTTCTTGTCGAGCTG
>CAZETM010000505.1:0-7142 GCA_964514885.1 uncultured Polyangium sp.
TTATCCGAGCGCAACAAATGCGCCAATACGTGGACGGGCGGCGTATTGCCCTCGCGTCGCGTACGTCTTTTCGATCTCCGGCTTTCCCTCGTGGCCGAAGTTTTCCAGCACCCGGGCGGCAAGCGGACCGAGCGGCGTAATGGCATCCGCCTCGGAGCATTACGTAGGCAATTGGCCGGCTCGGTGTACCTTGGCACGCCCGTCGACCTCGCCCCGTTGATGCATGAATTACGTGATATCATCGCGGATTATCTCGTCGACCCAACGGTGGAAGAACGTTTTATCGTTCTCAATTTTACGTCGGAGCCGCTGCCGCCCAAAAAAGCGGGCGCCGAGATTCGTATGAACGCTGCGTCGTGGATTCGCCATGCCGCGCTATTGCTCCATTACCTCAGAGACCTGGAGGTACTGCCCCCGATGCCTATGACCGAACGGTACGAGCCGCGCTCCGAGCGCCTACAAAAACTCTTCGCGCCGCCGAGCGGCGTGGACAACGACGAAAAGATGTTCGCGTTTCTCACGGGTGTTCTCTTCGGTCGGCTGCTGATGGAGCAGGGCAGGAAGGGAGTCAATGTCCGGTCGAATGCGCTGACCTGGCTTCGGCGGGGCACCTTGACTGGCCGTGACTTGCCGGGTCTGTATGTCAAGATTCGCGAAAAATTCAGTGAATACGAAAGCGAACGCTGGTCTGTTCTGCGCGACATCGTAATCGATACGAGCGAGCTCGGCCGACGCCTCGGGACCAACATCCCCCTCGATGCCGACACCACGATGTATTTCGTTTTCCTCGGGCAGGCGCTCGCGGGAGATGTCTTTTTCGCCAAAGATACGCAACCAACCGCCGGGGAATCCCAATGAGCACCGAATCCGCGCTCTTGCAATCGCGCCGTGAGATCCTTTTCTTGTACGACATTCGCATGGGTAATCCCAATGGGGATCCTGACGAGAACCGTCCGCGCCAGCTCCCCGATGGAACGTTTTACGTAACCGACGTGCGCCTCAAGCGTTTTGCCCGTGATTACCTCAAGCTTCGCGGCAATGAAATTCTGGTCGATCAGCTCGATGGTCATTCGGTCGATCTTGCCAAACGAGTGCTCGGCTGGATGGAGGCGAAGAAGAAAGGTCAGCTCACCGGTGCGGAGCTCGTCGGCGCCATTGTGGACGGATTCATCGATGCGCGTATGTTCGGCTCGTCGTTCGCGATGAAGCCTCCCTCGAGCGCGAAAGGGTGGGACCCGTCCCCGAAGCCCAAGACATTGACGGGCGCGGTGCAATTCAATCACGGCGAGGTGCTTCACGCGGCGGAGGAGCTGCTCATTCGTGGCACGTCAACCTTTACGTCGGGCGAGAAGAAAGACGGCGGCGACAAGGAACAAGGCACGTTTACCGATTATGCATGCTTGCGTTATGGTTTGATTGGGTTTTCGGGCGTCGCCAACGAGCATTCGGCGGTGCTTTCGCGCATGACCGAGGGCGACTACGACAAACTGCTTGGCGCCTTATGGAACGGCGTGCGTGCGGCGGCCAATACGCGGACCAAAACGCAGCAATCGCCTCGGCTCCTCGTCGACGTCCGTTACAAACCCGGTAATGAATACCAGGTGGGAAACCTCATTACCTACGTGAAACCGGTCGCACGCGGGGAAAAAACCGACGCGCGACATTGGTCGAGCTGCGATGATTACAAGCTCGACGTCTCACGCCTGGTCGACAAACTGGGCACTGCGCATGCCGCGGGTCGTATCGCCGCTATCAACATCACGTTGGACTCGGACCTCGATTTCACGGGAGACCTACCGTCGTGGTGGACGAAGCAGTCGCTCGACCACTGAAAGCGGTGCGCTTTCGGTGGCGCGCGCGTTTCGGTTTTTTCTTGCGCGCCGAGGCCCCGGTCGTGGGCCTTGGATATCCATTGCCGCCGCGAACGGCCGTACTTGGGCTCATTGCCAACATTCTAGGGCTGCCCAAAGACACCTTGGCTACGGAGCTCGCCACCACCCGTTTGGCGCTCCTCGGGAGCTGTCCGCGCACGCATTGGCACGCGTGTAATCTGCGAAAAATCAAAGCGATGCGATTTTTGCCGGCGACCTTCACGGCCAAGAAGCCCGTCGATCTGATGATGTCCGAGGAAACCAATACTCAGTCGCGGCAGGAATGGCTGGTCGATCCTGATTTCGAGGTGATCGCGTCGTTGCCCGAGCGATGGCACGACAATTTCGCCATGCGAATGCATGAGGGACGCACCCACTTCACGCCGTGCATGGGGCTTTCGGAGATGATTGCGTCGGTCGAGCATATCAGCGATGAATCGCTCATACCGCTCGCGGAGAGCACCCATCATGTCCGCTCGGTGGTGCTGCACGACGCCAATACGCGGATTGACGTGGAGGCGATTCTAAAGAAAAGCCTGCGCATTCTTTCCATGTCACTCCCACGCGAAGTGACCGAGGAACGACGTTTCACGCACGCCAACTATTTCCTTGCCCCCGACGGGAGCGGGCTTCCCGTGCATACCGATGCTGCATGGCAATCATCGGCGGGTCCGGTGATGTTCTTGTGACCGATTCCGAACGAATCCAAAGTCATGCCGAACCGCGTCGATTCCTGAGGCAGCACGTTGCCGAAATCATTGCTGCGAGCGCAGCAATCCTGGAGCAACATGGCGATGCGTCGTGGCGGGCGCTGGGAGGTGACCAGCTCATCGAAGATGTGGCGCGGCTGCACGATTTGGGTAAAGCAAGCCAATCGTTTCAACAATATATCGCAGACCCCAAACGGTGGAATGGGGACCCTCGTCGCAAAGCCCATACTCTGCTGTCGATGGTCCTCGCGACGGCATGGGCCGAGCGAATGGAGCACGGCGCAAAGGGGATTATCGAACGCGCTTTGGCGATCAAGGGGCATCATGGAGGTCAGCCCTTCGATGATGAGTCGTTTCACGGAGCACTGACGGAGACAGAATGGCGCGACGCTTTGTGCGCCGAGCTTCCCACCATTGAAACAGAGCAATTGGTCGCCGAAACCGGACTCGAGGGGGCGATCCTCCTGCACGACCCGGTAGCGATGGTCCGCGGTGTCAAACGCACGCTCCAACGTTCCCTCGAAGCGTGGCGCGTCTTGCCGCACGCCGAAATGGTCTGGGCGCGGTTCGTCGCGCGTGCGGGGTATTCGGTGCTGCTCGAAGCGGACAAGGCGTTTCTTGCGGTTGAACGGCCGAAGGTACGCGAGTATCTCCACCGTCATCGTTCCGAGCTGCCGCCGACGCGGGTGGATGCGCTGCTCGGCACGTTGGACCAGACACCGATGAGCCTGCTGCGCGAACGTGCTCGCGTGGATACTTTGGCTGGTTTCGAGAAACACCGCAATGATTCTCTGCTGACACTGACGCTTCCCACGGGTGCAGGGAAGACACTCTTGGCCGCACGTTGGGCACTTGATGAACGGGCGCAATCGGCAGGGGCGGTCGATACGCCGACGATCATTATTGCGCTGCCCATGTTATCGATTGTCGACCAAACGGAAAAAGTTTGGCGCAACCTGTTGGGCACGGGCGACGATGAAGGCGATACGCTCTTGCCATTCCATTCGCTTTCGGATCGTGCGTACGATTCGGAGCTCGATGGCGGCACGGCCGATTTCTTCATCGACACATGGCGCAGCGAAGTCGTAATTACGACGTTCGATCAAATCTTGCTGGCATTGTTTTCCGATCGCGCCAAACACGCCATGCGTTACCACCGGCTCCTCAATGCGCGCATCGTCATTGACGAAGTGCAGTGTGTTCCGCCGGTGTTGTGGACGGCGCTGACGGAGGCACTCGGCGCCCTCACGAGGCTTGGGCGAACGCGCATTTTGGCCATGAGCGCTACGCCTTCGCCCTGTTTGCTTGGCGCCACCGAGGTGCTCACGGATCCAGATTGCCTCTATGCGGGTCTGGCGCGGTACGAGTTGCACCTCGAGCATGAAAGCCCAACGGACTTCGACACATTCATTTCGGATACGACCCGTCGTTGCGAAGCTGCAAGAGCGCGTAACGAGGGCGTGCTGGTGACGGTCAACGTGCGCGCGACGGCCCAGGAAACATTGGCGCGATTGACTGTCGCGGGATTCGTCGACGCGCTGTTACTCAGTGGTGACATGACGCCGCATCACCGGCTTTCGGTCATTGAACAGCTCAAGCGCGAGCCTGCGCGAGTCGTCGTGAGCACGCAATGCGTGGAGGCTGGCGTCGATATCGACATGCACCACGTGATTCGCGATTTGGCACCACTCGATGCGTTGGTGCAGATTGCGGGACGGTGCAATCGTCATGCACGACGCGCGATCCCGGGGACCGTCACGGTTATACAGCTAAAGAATCCTTTCAAAGCCAACCAAATAGATGCGTCGCTCATTTACGATCCAATTTTGCTCCAATGCACACGAGAGACGCTCATCGGCAGAACAATCATCCCGGAATCCGAAGTGCTCTCCTTGTGCCGATCCTTTTATGAGCGCGTTGCTGCCCGTAAGAACAAGGGGCGCCATCAATTACAGCAATGGGCGCGCATCGAGGCACCCATCGACGTACGTGCTTTGTTGCGCGGAGAAGACCAAGACCGGCGGCAGGTTCTCGTCACAGAACAAGACCCGGCCCTGAAGCCAGCGTTGTTTGCCGCGTTCGACATTAGCGACCAGTGGGAACGAAGAAGAGCACTCCGCGCACTGGCGCCACGGATGGCTCGGCACACCGTAGCCGTAGCAAACCGAATATTCGAAACACTCGCAACGGCGCCAATTGATAAGCAAGGCGTTTGGCACGAGCTTCTCCCGGGCCAGTATCATCCAATTCACGGCATTGACTCTCGAGGCACGCCTTGACCACCCTCGACCGCTTCGTGAGCCACGGATTCGGTTGGTTCGAACGACCGTAAATTGTCGGGAGAATACTTCCTTTCGGTAATGGCGAGGTTACGAGGATGCGGACGCGAGGGCAAGTTTGTCGCTCCACTTTTCAAACCAGCGTCTCGGGCCTCCAGCCTTCTGACATGCGAATCAGTACAGATGTAGCTGTCCTTGAACAACTCCTCCGTGATAGGGGGACGTTCGTACAAGATGCCGGGGCGAATACGGACGGCGTCCACTCCGTTTCGGTGTTTCCCTACGTAGGTCAGGTATCCGTATCCCCCGTCGGGCCACGCCACCTCTGGCGAAGGAACCTTCGGAAACTCCACCTCGAGCACATCACCTGAACGTAATCGACGAGCCATGATGGAGCCTCACTCCGGTAGATCTTCGCTTTCCCACTCGGGTTTCCAGCCCTTTGAAATTTGAATCAAGAGCCCTTCGTGATTCAAAATCTCTGCAATTGGAATTTTCTTCTCCGCTTCGGCGAGCTTTCGTTTGAGGGTCGTCGTTCTGGTCGTCCCATCAAACACGTCGATCATATAGGGCAAGACTTGTTCGCCGAGTTTGTCTCCGCCCCGGCGAAAGATCGTGGGCATCGGTATTGACTCGAGTTGCCCGACGACCGTTACGAGCTTGTTCCTGAGGGCGAGGTTTGCAGGATAAAACGTGATGTAACTATCGGCAAACAACTCCTCCGTGATGGGAGGACGTTCGTACAAGATGCCGGGACGAACCCGTATAGCGTCCCCGTTGTGGTGGTGTTTCCCCACATAGGTCACGTATCCGTATCCCCCTTCCGGCCAAGCTACCTCTGGCGAGGGAACCTTCGGAAACTCGACCTCGAGCACATCACCTGAGCGTAGCCGACGAGCCATGATGGGGCCTCACTGGTATCCAAACGAATTCCTCATGCCTGCCGCCCGAGTCTCAAACCAGCATCTCCGGTCTCCATTCTCTCGAAATGTCGAACAACAGGGCCTCGTGATTCCACATGGAAGCAATGGGAAGTAATCGCTGGGCATCGGTGAGCACTTCGGTGGACGTCGTGCCGTTTTCATCGTCGATGAACCAGTTCAGCACTTTGCCGCCACGAGCGATTCCACCTCGTCGGCGAAATACAGTGGGCATGGGAACCGGCGCGAGTTGTCCCACGACCGTGACGAGCTTGTATCTCAGGGCAGCGTTCGCCAGATAAAAGATGACGTAGCTGTCCTTGAACAAGTCCTCGGTGATCGCGGGACGTTCGTACAAGATGCCCGGACGAACCCGCACGGCATCGTCGTATTCTTGGGACTTTCCCACGTAGGTCAGATATCCGAATCCACCCTTGGGGAACGCGAGCTCAGGCGAAGGAACCTTCGGAAACTCGACTTCGAGCACATCACCTGATCGTAAACGGCGAGCCATGGTGCTTTCTCACTTCTCTCACATTTTGTAGTTGACGCCCTTGAGCAGGTCGTATCCGCGTTGAAGGAGTTGCGCCAAGTCTGGGTTCGTCTTGGCGATGCTGTTGATCTTGTTCAGCAACGTCCCTCCGTTTTTCCCGAGTCCATGCAACTCGATCAGCGCTTGTTCCACCGCGCGGGCGTCGGTGGAGGACAACCCCTCAACCACCTTATCCACGAGAAACCCTCGCCCTCGTAGGTGCTCCAGCCTTCGTCGAGCCAAATCTCCTGTGATCCCTACGTACTGTACATCGCCCGTCCGTTGATTTACCGACCTGTACACCGTCGTGGTGCTGCTGTTCGCTGCATTGTTGACCGGCGCCGTCGTTTGTGTCGGTGCCGCCTTCACCCGCGTCGTCGTGGTCGTTCCTCCACTCTTCTTCGTGACCGTCGCGACCGTTTCCCCAGACGGACCCTTGATCCGCGTCGTTGTTGTCGTCTCCGGCGGCGGCGTTGGCGACGGTTTGACCGCGGGCGCCGCCTCCGCAACGGGCGCTTCCTTTATCGCCTTTTTGGGCTCCTTTTTCAGCACCCACTGACCCGTCGCAGGCTCGGGCTCGACCGACACCGCAGGCGCGTCCCCTTCGCGCCACACCTGGTGCAACTCCGCCAAACCATGACCCGTCGTTGCGCATCCATTCGCCGCAATCAGGATCGACCCGGCCATCACCGGCACGCCCACCACGGCACCACCGCCCGTGCCGCTGATTCCCGCTCCGGCACTCATTCCCGTGCAACCAAGAATGATTTGCCCGGTGCCAACGATGATTTCTCCGCACGCTTTGCCGACTCGCGCCCAATACGTGCCTT
>CAZETM010000506.1:0-7142 GCA_964514885.1 uncultured Polyangium sp.
GGGCGTGGCGGTCGCGAAGCATGGCGGTATAGCCCAGATCAGTTTCTATGGTCGGGCACGGTAGAGGACATTGAATACCCATGCAAGTTGGGGGATGTCGACGGAAAGCTCACGTGGGTGCCCAAGAGCCCGAAATGATTTGCCTCCACGTTGCCAGGCAGGACGGCGTGGAAACCAATTCAGATCATTGATGATTGATACGACTGGTGGAGTTTCCTATTGCACGCCCGCGCAAGGCTTTTGTCTTGAGTCTTGACAGATTCTGATCTGAGGGGCGTGCTCGTGTTCGGTCGCCAAATCATTTGCGCTCAAAAGGTTTGAGCTACGCGTATGCCCTGAGTGTGCAGCGCCGATGAAATGGCGCGAGGTCGCGCTGACGGCGGATTCGATTCGGCGGGGATTGGCGCGAGCGGGTCTTTCTGCACGAGGGCCGCCTCTGCGAAGAAGGGAGCCGCTCGGGCAGCTCTCGTTACCGTTTTTGAAGATGCGTCGAGCCTGAAGGAGGGACGCATTTTGCGTGATGTTGCGCTCGTGCTTGCCGACGCCGGTGCACACGTGTGTCCGCTTGACAGGGAAAATCGAACGCAAGAAACGTCGACAACCACGAAGCGACGAAGATCGTGTTGTGGATGCGCGCGAGAGCACAACTGTCCACGGATGACGCGTGGCGGCGTAGATGCGTCAAGTGCGAAATTGTGGGCTTATTTTTCCTAAGCGCCGCCTTAGCCAAAAGTGGTTGGTACCGTTTTCCTGGGTCAACATAACTACTTGCGCCGCCGCCCAAGTTGTGGTGTATCCTCGACCAACTCATGACGCGTTTGCCTGCTCTCTCGGTGCTTCCCTTCACGGACGACGTGTCGAAGACTGAGTACGAGCAAGCCCATACCGCGGCGCAGAAGTTTGCCGGTACGGTACCGCTCGTGCGTGTCGTGATCCCGGATCCCACGCCAGTTCGACCACAACGAGAGCACGAACAGATCGAGGATATCTTACGCCGCGGTCAGCTTCGGCCGTCGCACGAGAGTGACAACTCGCATGCGGTAGCGGCCGACTTGGGCGTAGGAAGAAGGTTGTATCTACATGCTGGTCGCACACATCCAGACTATGGTAAGATGGTTTTTGTGTTTCGGAGATCCCCACAGACAGTAGCGGTAGATGCAACACCCTTTGGTTTGGGTGGGTTGTGCTGTAGCCAGACTGGGCGGTGGCATATGATAGGCTCATGTACGGCGCCCGTTGCACACGATCCGAAGGAGGAACAAAAGGCGTTTGTCCAAGCGTCGCTGTGGGGAGCGGATTGGCGGGATCAGGCGGCGCAGTTTGTTGCGGCATATTTCGGAGCGAATCTTTCCGACTACTTCGCCCCAGACGACAACGGCAAACCACGGCGGGCGGATCCTGCGGAAATCTATACAGACGTTGGGAGCCGCGACTGGAGATCCTGGACGGTTGAAGTTCGACTTGATGGGGAAATTAATCTATTCGAGGAAGTGGCGAATGGCAATTTGTTATGTTGGTCAATTGATGAACATCTGGAAGCGAGACTAGAAGAAGAAATATCGAGGACGGGAGCTCAGTTTCCCTTTTGGGAACGGCTCGTGCGCGATGCAGCTAAACTAAGGATTGCTAATCCGGGGTATGGAGTGCAAGATCTTTTTAGGCTTATCGACATGGAGATCATGAAGTTATGCCTCCGCTGAATTGGTCGGATCTCGACGTCGTTGCGGTGGACGGCTTCACCAGCGAGAACGGGGCTGCCGCGAGGTCGCCAATCGTGCGGGCACCAGATCGCGTGATCTACGCCGTGCGTGATGTTGATGCTCCAGCGCTTATCCCGAATTTGCCCATTTCAGACGAAACGCTGGGGGCGTACCTGAAAAATGGGGCATGGTTGGCGACGCCCGCGTGGAAAGCCAAGCAGAACCATATTGTGCTCGTGCGAGGCGTTCCGTTTGCGGCTGCCTGTCAGTTGGCTGGTATCCGTGATGGACTTCCTTGGCACGTGGCAACGAATGGATTCGAGTTGTCGTATGTGACCGCTTCCGTATTGCGAGCATGGCAGGATTCGACTGGCGCCCAACTCGTGAAATTCGGTCGTGAGCAGCTGCAGCGACGCTTGCAGAAGGGGCCGCGCGGTCCTTCGCTCGAACAAATCGAGGATATCTTTCAGGAAGCCCGTTATGTCTGCTCCCAGGGCTCCAACAAGCGCCGAGAATTGGAATTGTTGCTCGGGGTTGTCATTCGCGAACGAGCGCCCGCACGATGGGATACAATCGTCGATAGAATTGCCGCTCGACTCTATACCAATAAGGACGACTTGAATCGAGACTTAGACGATTTATCCAATCAAATGGAATGGTCCGATCGGCTTGAATCGAATCATGAGAAAAATTTGATCCGCAGCCCGCACCAATTATGGGAGGGCGAATGTCAGAGGGCATAAGTGACCTGCTGGGCACCCACGAATTGCCCGACTCCCAGTTTTCCATCACGTCCCTGGGACGGCGATCCCATATTCGTGTTGTGACTTTTTATTCGTACAAGGGTGGGGTTGGTCGAAGCATGGCCCTGGCCAATGTGGCATATCGTCTTGCCAACAAACACGGCAAGCGGGTCGTGATGGTCGACTGGGACCTCGAAGCCCCCGGATTGCACAGATTTTTTGGTATTTCCGACGAAACGGCTGCTCAATCCCCAGGAGTATTGGATTTTTTGCTCGCCTGGCGTGACGGATATCGAAAAATAGGATGCCATCCGCCTTATGCGGAACCGTGGCTCTTGAGCATCGATCAGCCACCATACAAGCCACGACTCGGGTCATTGTCGATCTTGACCGCGGGTAAGCAGGACGATACGTACGGAAAGCGTCTAGCGGAATTCGACTGGGATCCGTTTTACAAGGAACGCGGAGGCATGACAGGTGTCGAGCGGCTACGTGAGCAGCTCCTGGAATGTTCGGATATCGTTCTCATTGACAGTCGCACCGGATTCAATGAGTCGAGCGGCGTATGCACGGTGCAGTTACCCGATGGCGTCGTACTGATGACCGTGCCGAATGAGCAATCGCTTCACGGCACTAAGCGTGCGGCAAGGGGATTTCGGTTTCGCCGGCCTTCTTTGCGGCCTGAGCCCAATGCAGCCATCATATGGCTCGCGGTTTGTCGAGTGCCGTTGGTCGAGGAGCAGGAAGCAACGTCGCGCTGGTTTCAGCAACATTCGAAGTGGTTTGCCACTGGGCTCACCGAGCGGCTTTGGGATGCCGAAGAGCATCCCGATGGCCTGCGCTCATATGAATTGCCGCATAGGAGTCGGTGGTCATTAGGCGAGCACGTATTGCACGACGGCATTCCGGACCTCAAGCGTGAACCCCTTAGCCAGGAATACAACAAGCTCGCTGCAGCGCTGCTTCTGGCATTGCAGAATGATGCATTTCGAGCCGAGCAGTCGTCGCCGGATGAACCGGATCGGGAGAAACAGGTAGCATTATTTCAGCAAAAGGTGGACGAAGCTGAACGTCGCGGCAATGCCACGGAGCTTGGCACGGATTTGCTCGCGCTTGCGCTCGCGCAACGAGATGCGGGTAAACTCGAAGATGGTTTTGCCTCTGCGCAACGAGCAGCAGACGTTTTTCTTGCTCAAGGCAATACGATTCACATTGCCGCTGCTCGTACGATGCTCGCCGAAATGCGCCGTAAACAAGGACGTCTCGACGAAGCATTGGCACTTGTCGAAAGCGCGCAAGAGGTATCCGAGGATGTCCACTTAAATTCGATGGTTCAGTGGAATATTTTCCGTGAATTGGGTACCGTCCGATTCAAACGTAAAGATTATGAGGAAGCGTTGAGCGCATTCAAACAAGCTCTTGCGCTGCCTTATTCACGCGAACGGTACGAGGATCGAATCCTCGTCCTTAACGGCATGGCTTTTTGCTCCTTAGCACTGCAACAGCCCGACGAGGCATTGATGACGTGGGAACGAGCCCTCGAAGAAATCAAGAATGGGGACAAACTCGGTCGCGTCGATCATCAAGCGCTTGGCGAAGTCTATATCAAGCTCGCTGAATTTCATTGGAAACAGCAGCATACCGATCAATTCATCGAATACTTGAAGTGCGCACTTCACGCAATGAATATTGGCAACAAACACGGCGGCAAAGATCCAAAAAGAATCGCTGCGCTCGAGAAAGCAATTACTACTGCCGTAGAAGCGCTGGCGACCACCTCAAAGTGAGCACTTAGCTAAGTTGAGTCCGTCATGGCCGTCCCACCATGTCCGAAACCGGGTCTGCGGAGCGAGTTCGAGGCGAGTGAGGCGGGGCAGGAAATCGAACACATCGTCGCGACGCTGCTGGCTCGTTGCGCTTCCTTGGGCGACGGTGCCGTCTGTAAATCGTCACAATGGTCGGTGCAGGCCGTGTAAGACCTATTTCGAGGTCTCATACAGGGGCATGCCGACCGTGTGGACATCGCGCGGCATTGACCTACCGGGGAAGTGCTCGTCGACGAGCGCCTCGCGGAACAGATCGAAAACCTTGGCCTGACGAGGCTCGTCTTGCACTCATGCCGGACAATCGACAAGTAAAGCTGCGGTGGAAACAGCTCTCGCGCGAGAGATGCTGGAGACAGCGTATTCGTGGGACGTTCTCGAACCCGTATATTGCAAGATGCTTCAGGCCAACACCGGTGCGGAAGCGGAGGCCGTATTCAGGAGCGCAACCGGCCCCGGCTTCCACTCGAAATTCTGGAACGTCTTGAGGCAATCGATGTAGAGTCGCGTAATCATTGCTGGAACCTCACAAGCCCCGTATTATTCGAGACCGCATCCGATGTCCGCCACTAGACCGCTCCGCAGACCCGCCAGGCGAACGGCTGTGGGGGTGCGGGCATGCTTCCAAACGTAGCCCGTCCGCCTAACGTGGAGTTGGACGCCGACGCAGCGCGAGCAGCGATTCTAGGTTGCTGGGATCTGGAGGAATTCGGCCAGGCGTTGGTGCTCCCTGGTCAGCGCCAGCTTGAAGGCCGAGGCGCTTGGCGCGCGGCCCGCCACGTAACCGGTGTCCAAGTGGACGGCGTCCGAGCGCGCTGACACGTTGGCCCACCCGATCACCTGCCCCTGCCAGAGCATCGGCAGCGCGTAGTAGCCGCGCACCCGCTTGGCCGCCGGAACGTAAGCCTCGAAGCGGTAGGGCCAGCCCCAGAAAGTCTCGAAGCGCGGCCGGTCCCACACCACGGGGTCGAACGGTGCCAGCAGGCGAACCTCGTCGTCGAGCGCATGGTGCCGGCTGGCCGGGTTCTCGCCGGCCGGCCAGAACCAGCGCACGCCATCCACCTCGGCCTGCGGCAGGCGCGCGCGTGCGCGTGCCAGGGCCGACTTGCGCAGGTGACCCCACTGCGGCGCGGCCAGCGCCAGGCGAGACACCAGCGACGTCAGTGACGCCTTGGACAGGGGCGCGTACTTGGCGACGATGACATCGACCAGCGTGTCCATCGCCTCGTCCGGGTCGGCCGCGGGTTCGTGTTCTACTCGCGCTGCGTAGGTGCGCACGCCGCCTTCGCGGCCGGCAATGCGCAGCAGGCCGCAGTAGTGCATGTTGTCCAGCAGTTGCGTGCTGGCGTTGGCGCTGCCGCCGAACCAATTCTTCGTCTTGCCGTGGTCGAAGGCGGCGTGCACGTCGCGCGGGTGCACCACGCCATGCCGCGTGACGAAATCGAGAACGGCCTGGGCCCGTGTCCAGCGCGCCTTCGGCCAAGCTCTTCGCGCTTTGCGCGGGTGCAGCAGCGCCTGCGTGGCGCGCGGCAGGAAGCCGTAGTTAACGAAGAAGTCCTCTTCAATGTCCAGCCGCGCATAGCGACGTTCGAGGTCGCCGGCACAGTAGCCAGCGACGCGGTGGCGCAGCGTCAGGTCCTGCGCGCGCGCGGGTGCACGGATGGGATCCGCCTGCAAGAAACCCAGCTTGTGCAGCGCCTTGAGCAGTGTGGTCGGCTTGAACAGGCTACGCGCGATAGCGTAGGTCCGGAGGTGATCGAGGGTGATCTTCGTCATGAGTGGCTCGCGACCGCCCTCCGATGCAGAGCGGCTAAGGCCGCGAGTCCGTTTCGTAGCATCAGTCATCCTTGGGCACCGAGTCGGTGCGGACCGAAACGCCGGCGTTGCTGCCTAACGATAGCTTCTGCCGCGGCGCGGAGCGCGGTCGGCTGAATGCGCGGGTTAGGGGCCTCTTCCGCCTCCTCGAGTCAGTCATCTGTCACGTCGCTCTGCTTGTCGCGGGAAACCGGCGCAGCGCAAGTGCGTCGAGTTCCCGACGGAAGGAGGCCTCGGTACCTGGAAGCGGCTCCCACGCGTCGGATCGGCATTCCTTGATCCAGCCGAGGAGTTCCGCGAACGACTCCGGCCAAAGACGCCCTCGGGCATCCCGAAGTCGACTCAGTTGAAGTTGAAAGTTCCAGGCTTGGACTAAGTCGCCCCATCCTTCAACAGCACTCAGCAACGGACCGTGGCCAGGATGAGACATAGCTCCTTCCTCCGCAGCCACTGCGGCGAGCAATTCGCTCGTCGAGGTCCATTCGGTTCTCGTGGTGGAGACCGATCGTAGCGCGTAGAGCAGGTCGACCGCGCGCTGGACTTCAAAGGCGCGGAATTCAAAATAACTCCGAGCCGAGAAGCGGTCCTCGAAAACAGCCATCCCACCCCCGGCGAAATCAGTCCACGCCACTATCTTCTGATCAGCACCCGTCTTCGCGAACACAGGATTGAAGATCCATCCGAGCAGGCTGCCCTCGAGCGGAGTGCCAGGAGGTTCCACTCGATGCAAGACCGCCTCAAGCCGCTGACCATCCTCGAGTTCAAGGTCCACCTTATGGAAGGGACAGAGAACTCTCGGCTCTGACCACGCCCACGGCGCATCCGCCTGCGGGCTAAAGGCTGCGTTGCATCGAAAGCAGCTTGGTTTGGCGCCACGTGCCACAGCAACGTCCTCGCCGTCGTAAGCCCCCTCGATCGATGACTGGCGCCGACGAGCCGCTCCACGCAACCCAGGCCGTCCCAAACGAAAGCGCCCTACGTCCACACGCGCACGCTACCCGCAACGCGCGACCCTCTGCAACACTTTTTCCAGCGCACAGAAAGCCTGGAAGGATCCGCGT
>CAZETM010000507.1:0-6245 GCA_964514885.1 uncultured Polyangium sp.
CGACGCGTTTCTTGCTCACGCAGACGCCTTTGGAGCGCAACTCGGCGTGCACGCGGGGGCTGCCGTAAGTGCCGCGACTGCGGCGATGGCGGGAGGAAACGCATTCAATGCGTATTATGCGTGCGTCGCTTGCACGGATTGCTCGACGCGTTGCGAATCGGAGCTGCCCTGCGAGGGTTGAGTATGCCCATAACCGGCGAACATCGTACCGCGCTGCCATCAAGACGATTGCACTCGGACGAACTGTTCCATCGTGTCGAAGATTGGCCGGGTGAACGCAGCGAGTCCGGAGCCTCGAAGAAACGCTCCCGGAATTGAATGGGTGAAGGAGCGGGCGGCTCGAACTCGATCGATTATTGGCAAGCAGCCGGCGGCGGCAGTGCTTGCGAGACGATGCGTTTGGCCAAGACGATGGTGAAGGCATTGCAGACGACGCCGGGGACGTTGTCGGTCCCGTACTTCTATCAATACTTCAACGCGAACGAGCCGAGCGGCACTTGTGGCGTGACTTCGGCGGCGATGCTGCTCGAGTATTGGGGTACGAATACGACGCCCGATGGTCTCTACAACGTGTGGGGCAAGGCGCCGGGACAACCCCAGACACTACTCCATCGCGCGGCGCAAGAAGGTCGCCATTTGCGCGCGAGTCACTTTTGTCGTCGGGCAGAACAACCGTTTGGCCGCGTCACAACCCGACGTCACGCCCGCGGCAGCAATGGCGTTGATCGCACTTTCGAAGGGCGCCCCCTGATCGTCGATGAATGCATCGACGGACGAAGCTGGCAGTTTGAAGGCTTTCGTGAGAAATACGGCCATCTGACCACGGGTCAGCTCGTCATTGGGGCAAAACAGCTTTCCATCGCTGGAGCATCCCGAGCTGATTCCGGCGGCCGCAATGGCATTGATCGAATTCTCGAAGGGTGAGGTTTCATCATCCGTGAACTTGTCCGGGCCGGCCGGGAGTTGCAGGGCTCGAGCAAGGAAGTCGGCCATTTGACCGCGCGTCACATTTGCCGTGGGGCAAAACAGCTTTTTCTGCGCGTCGCAGCCCGTCGTCAAACCCGTTTGCGCCATCCATTCGATATCCGGTCGATGGGGCGTGCTACAGACATCGACGAATACGGTGTTACATGCCAGCCCAGGCCCCGTATACCCCATCGTCTTAGCGTATCCGCCCCATACCTTCCAGAAGAGATAATTCCCGAATGGTGGCAGATTACCCCCCGACGCTTTGTCGCCGACCCATGGCGTATAGGTATACAAAACCGCCGCCGCTTTGCCCGTAGGAACGATGGTATAACCATCGAGCGTCTTTTTCCCGGTGCCCACTTTCCACCCTGAAATCGTGGATCCCTTCGTCGTCAAGTCGTCGATATAGCTGCGAGTGAGCTTTCCCGCGCAATCCAATTGCTTTTCGAAACCAGCATGCAGCGGATCACATTCGGCCGTGTCGGGACATGCACAGCCGAAAGCCTTGTCGAGCATCGACTTGGGGCACGTGAGCGATATGTTTCCGACGAGCGACGATTCTTTCTGTAGGTGCGTCAGGATGAATAGCGGATTGAGACCGTATTTGACGCTCGTCTCGGCAATCAGTTTTCCAGCGGTTTTGCCATTGAACGTCATCCGGGACAAACATGATGCGTCGTCCGATAGATGAGGATAGGGCTTCTTGAGGAAAGCGTCGATCTTCGCGGCATCGAATGCGACCGCGTCGGTCATGTACGCGTCGGGCATGATTTGATTGCGATCGAAGTCCCCGATCGCGAAGTCTTCAACCATCGGATTCTCGTCATACTCCTGCTCGGAAGTTTCGACGACGCATCCGGCGACGAGCGACGAGGTGATGGCCAAACACGCAGCAGACAGCACATAGGGAAGCGGAGTTCGTTGCATACTCCGAGCTATGGCAACCACCGTGCCATTCACTTCAACGCACATTTCCGCTGATCGTTGGCCCAATAGGGTGGATCTTCAATGTGTCATGGATGGGATACTACTTCCCTGGTACATGAATTATCCATGGGCGGTGGTGCGCCCCTGATCCATTCAATACCGAAGGGCGCAGCCAGAGAAGCTCGGTTGGCTCACTGTGCAACAAGTGGCGTCGGTCGCGGGAATGCGCTGTATCGAGGCGGGAACGTTCGTCGACACCGGATCGGGCCCCAACTTCTCCCACGACATCGCGAGGTTTTTGCTCGACACAAACGGATTCCGCTGCGCCAAGGATGCGAGTTGACGAGTGCCATCTCGCCACGCTTTCTTCAACTCAATAACGTAAATCCCCGTCTGCCAGCTCCGTCAATTGCTCCATCGCGATCGGTGGCCTGCGCATGGGCAAACCGACGCAATCCATGCCCTCCACGCCCACGTACCGGGTCCGACAAACGAAATGCGCGACCAGCGCAAAAAGTCGCGTCGAAGGATTTGTTTGTCGCTCCTTGACCACACGGCAAACCCGTGTTCTGACATTCGCCGACCTGCTGTTCGCAACGCGCGCACGGTCATCAAGGAGCCACGTCATGACCAAAGCAAAAGCCGCAACGATGGAAGCACAACGTTCCGCCATCACGGTGCTTTCCTCGACGATGTTGTTGCCACAGATCGGCTTTTTACCCCTCGTTTTCGCGTGCTCGAGTTGCGGCCCAACGGTCACGGTCGTGGAAAAGGACGAGACATGCTCAGCCGCGTCTCTATGGCAGCTCGATTTTCCCAGTAAAACCGGAGGCCCAACGGTCCACGACATCGCTTCCCGCCAGGGTATCTACGGTGCAGTCGGAGCGCATGAGGAAGGTACGCTCCAAAAAACCGGCGTCGTCAGCGTCGATTCCGACGGAAATACGCTTTGGCAGACCACGGTTTCCGCTCGACAAGCATTGCTGGTGGACATCCCCGACGGATTCGTGGTTGCAGGCGAGGTTTATCAAAACAACTTGTATCACACCGAAATCACGCGACTTGGGACCAATGGCTCGTCGCTTTTCACGGTGAGCGTCGGAGACTACACCGAAGGTTTTCTCGGCGCGATCGTTTCCCATGAGAACAATTTGTACGCAGTATCGACGGTCAGTGTGAACAGCGAAGCTTCTGATGCGAACGTCTCCAAGCTGAGCACGAATGGCGTCGTGGCCTGGTCCCGTGTTTATGGGCTCACCGGATACAATGAAGAACGAATCCGAGGAGTCGCAGTTGGACATGACGGTCACCTCGTCGTCGGCACCCAACGCTGGAAAAATGGCGGTGGCGGTCCACCTTGGATCTTCAAGCTCGACGACAATGGCACGATCACGGCCGAATACCTCGATACGGTCACCCACGACCGCGGCGGTGGATTTTCGTTTCTCACCCTGCGCTCCGGAGGTTTTCTCGTCGCCGGTACCGTCTACGCGAAAGATGGCTTCTCGTCAGGCCCCGCACGCATCGTGCGTCTGAAAGACACACTCGAGCCTGAATGGATCGTTTCGCTCGACGACGGCTCGGATTTCCAACAGCTCATCAATGCGGGGGTGGAGCTGGCAAACGGTGATATCGTGCTCGCCGGGCATTTCGCCAAGAATGGTTTACCCCACGCCTGGAAAATCAACCGAGATGGCAAGCTGCAGTGGTCGCGCGATTATGCCGAACCGGTCGGTTATATCGAACAAGTGCACGTCGTTCCGGATGGCGGGCTCGTTTTCCTGGCGCGAAAAACCGATTACGACGATTCGATGGGCACCTTCCAAATCATTCGTATGAACGAAAACGGTGATGTTTCCTGGATTCACGAGACGTCGCACGAGGGATTGGCCCAACGCGGAGACATCATTATCGACGAGCGAGGGATGTTCGTCCTCGCCGCTGCATTCTCTCACCAAGACACCAAACATGGACGGTTGCTCGGAATCGAAGAGGTTTGTCGTCCGTGAATCCGTGAGCCGTGGCCGCGGACGTGTGGTCATGAGCGAAGTTTGGCTGAAAAAGCATCCGCAATGGTCGACAGGCCAAAATCAAAGTGCTTGCAATACGGTGACAGATATGAGCATCATGGCCCTGACCGGGGGCACATGGGGCCGACTTGCCTGTCTTTACTCGCGGATTCAATCGGCAAGATGTAGAGCGTCAACTCAGCTACTCCTCGTAGAGAATCATGCAAAAACGAACGGTCCTTCAAATCCTTGCGTCCTGGAGCCACTTGGCGCAGGTGGTCTTCCCAATCTGCCAGCCGCCGGTGGCTTGAAGATCTCATCGAGCCGTCGTTCGGGCGGGAGCATGTAGTGTTGCGTGGGCTCACACCAAAACGGCGATGACAACGGGTTTTCCTGAGCGAGCCATCAGACGCTGTCGTGGAGTTTTTTTGCAATCGGCTGGTATCTCTGCGAAAGTCTCTGAAGCGTGCTTCTACCTTTGGAGCGATCAGCGAGCTGTTGCACACGGCAAACCCTTGGAGATGTCTTGATCATGAATACTGGGCGTTCGAAGTTGGTCGGGGTGGCTTTCTTGTTGTTGGGATGCGGTGGTCCCACCGTGGAGCCAGCGGGTAGTGGACCGACGGGTGGAACCGGCGGAATGGGAGGAATGGGCGCTGGTGGCACGGGAGGAATGAGCGCTGGCGGCGCGGGAGGAATGGGCGCTGGCGGCGCGGCGGGCGGATGCGACACGCCGAACCCTCAGGGCTGTGTCTCGACTGGCTGCAACGCAGGGCTAACGTGCGACATCAACGTCGGCTGTTACTCGTCGAGCTGCACGTGCTCCGATGGAAACTGGGTTTGCGATCCCGACTGTGGTGGTGGCAAGTGTGTATTGGTCAACGGCGCAACGCATTCCGTGCGGATAGGCTTCGTTCAGGGACAGGAGGCGACCGGGGATTTCTGCGTCGCATACGACCGCAACGCCAGCGGCAACCCGATTTGGGACAGCGTTGGGCTCTTGGAGTCGAACGGGATCACGCCCACCGAGATACAGGGGCTCGACAAGCTGTCGCGGTATCTGCCGCTTCAAAAGGCGCCCGTCGCGTTTGGCAAGACATACGGGACCTGCTTCAACGACTCGATCACGAAAATGGCGGAGGCCCCAGACAATGCCACCTACTTCACTCTGCTCACGGTTCCGTACTCGAATGAGGCTGACACCATGTGGGTCCTCGGGGACGCCGGACCTGGAGTGGAGTTTTCCCCTGGAGTGCGGGTTGTGAACGCCGGCATCCAGACTCACCCCCTCGCGGTGACCTTCCACTACGGTGTCGATTTGCCATTTCCAGGCGGCGTGTTCGAGTTTTCGAACGAGCCCATGTCGTATGTCGATCCAGGCGGTCCGGGGAACCATCTGCACGGCATGACCGTCGTCGATCAAGTCACCCAGTCGTCGCACGAGTTCTCGTTTATCGGTTTCGATCTGCTGCCCCTTATCAGCACGACGATCTTCGTGTCCGGTGTCGGGCTCTTCGACAAGTATCAAGTGCTCGCGTGTCTCGACGCCAACCCCACCAACTTGGCGAACGCGAAGCTGTCCAACTGCTGGCACGTCGAATAACGACGACCATGGTGTCGACCGCCCCCTGGTGCAACGATGTACCAGGGGGGTGCACCAGGGCAAACATGTTGATCCTCCCCCGCCGGTCGAATTTTTGCGAAAAACAGGTTGCGCGACGTTGGCACACTGGTTGCTCAATATGTTTGGCATGAACACCTCGCTCTTCAAGACGCTCGCGCTCTCGGCTTCATTGACCTTGGCGGCTGCCACGATGGGCTGCGCCATGGAGCCCGTCGATGAATTGGCGGACGCGGACGAGGTGGGTGGCGTCGATGATATCGACACGGATACCAACGAAGATGCGGTCACTGCGGCGGATGCCTTCTGTCCCTCGGGATTTGCCTACGATGGCACGCATCGCCTCTGCACGTCGTCCACGGAGGCGGTGGGTCCTTTCACCACCACCATGATCAACACGTGCAAGCAATGGGGTGGCGGAACGACTACGTGTGAATCGTCGCGTTGGAGCGTGAGCATGGCTCGTTCGATTCGCGGCACGAATGCGTGTATGCCCGGATCGACGCTCGATTCGACGATCGGATATTGCGCGGAAGGAACGAATGCATTCGGTCCGTTCACGAAGACCGTGGTGGCCAATTGCAAGACAGCCGGCGGCGGCAATGCTTGCGAAACGATGCGCCTGTCCAAGACGATGGTGAAAGCATCGCAGACGACGCCGGGAACGTTGTCGGTCCCGTACTTCTATCAATACTTCAACGCGAACGAGCCGAGCGGCA
>CAZETM010000507.1:6345-7139 GCA_964514885.1 uncultured Polyangium sp.
TATTGGGGTACGAATACGACGCCCGATGGTCTCTACAACGTGTGGGGCAAGGCGCAGGGACAAACCCCGGAAGGTTTGGCGGCGATCTACAAGCATTATCTTGGTTTTGGGAAGTCGACGCGCACCGGCACGGTGGCCCAAATCAAGAAACACCTCGACGCGGGACGTCCGGTCGTCACCCACGGGTATTTCACGAGCGCAGGTCACGTCGTGCTGGTTCGTGGTTATGACTCGACCGGATTCTACTTCAATGATCCGTCTGGCAAATGGGCCGGCTGCTACAAGTGTGGGTATTCTGGACGCACCTCGACGAACGGCATTGGCGTGCGTTATTCGTACGCGTCGCTGAAAGACGTCATCAGCTACGATGGCGACATCTGGTTGTCGGTCGGATCGAAGACCGACTTCACGATGTGAGTCGTAGGTCGGATCGACCTCTCGCCGACAAGATCCTCATCGCATTCGTCGTCACATCCGGATATCGTATTTGGGTGCAAATACGGCCTCGGGTTGCGGCACTCCCTTGAGCGAAAATGTATTTCAGGACTTCGCCACCACGACGCTCGATCGACGCCACATGACAATCGAATACT
Source organism: uncultured Polyangium sp. (assembly GCA_964514885.1). Classification (GTDB taxonomy): domain Bacteria; phylum Myxococcota_A; class Polyangia; order Polyangiales; family Polyangiaceae; genus Polyangium. The sequence continues at coordinate 6,939 of CAZETM010000507.1, forward strand.
TCGTTCAGCGTGCGAATCAATGCATTCGATTCCATTGACGCCGATAACGAGGTAAATCCGCGCAGGTCGGAGAACCAAATGACCGCCTGAATGGACTCCGTGTCGCCCACCAGCATCACATGCGATCGCGACAAACGCACCCGCACCAAGCGCCAGGACAAACCACTTCCAAGTAGGACGAAGCGTACGCACGCCTCGATG
>CAZETM010000508.1:0-7111 GCA_964514885.1 uncultured Polyangium sp.
TTTCCGACCAAAAAACTTGGCCTTTGCCACGCGTGAGGCATCTTCTCGTTCTGTGCGCCGTGCCTTTTGTATCGCTCTCGCCATCTCGGCTCTCGCCGGGTGTCTCGCTTCTCGAACCTCGACCGACAAGCTGCTCGACGCAGCACACGAGCACAACGGTGCCGTGCGATTCGGGCGCATGGATATCGCGCTCGAACATGTCGCCAACGCGTCTCGCAAAGACTGGCTCGAGCGTCGCACCGAATGGAAAAACGGCGTGCGCTTCCTCGATGTAGAGCTCGACGGCATGCAGCTCGATGGAGCGGGCGGAGCCAACGTACGCGTGCGTTTGTCGTGGCAACGTATGGATGATTCGGAGCTGCGCTCGACCGAGCTGATGCAGAAGTGGCAAGCGAAGAACGGCCCGTGGCAGCTCGTGAGCGAAGAGTGCACGAGTGGCGATGCGACTCTTCTTCCGGAGCTGAAGCCGTTAAAGCAGTGAGCCCCCGCCATCGACAAGATGGAGAGGGCTCATAGCTGAACGAGGTAACGATTCAGGACGCTGCGGCGGGAGCGGCTTTCGTCGTACGCGGCTTCTTCGCTTGCGTGGTTCCGGCTGCAGCGCGCGCGGCCTTGCGACGCTTGATGCGTGCCTTTTTCGCCGCCTGGCCCTTACGACGCCTCATCTTCAGCGACTTCCGACTATCCAATCTGCCCATCGCGTGTGACTCCTTAGAGGAAAAACGTGCGCCACTCTGACCCAACGTTGGGCCAAACGGCAACTAATTAGGTTGATTCGCTCTCTCAGCTTCCGCTGAGCACGCCATCTAAAGCCACATCGCGGCTACGCACTTCGAGGCGATACCGAGAATTGGCCGTTTCGATGTAGAAAATGTCTCGTCCCGCGAGACGAAGAACACGCTTGACCGGCGTCGTCACGTATTCGTGCATTCCGTCGGAAAACTCGATCACGACGACGGAGCCTTTCCGCGGCGCACGCACCAGCCGACCCACAACGGCGCGAGTGCCTCGGCCAAGCTTTCGGAGCACGACTTGCACAAGGGCCATCCTAGCATGCTCGTTTGGATCGGGCGCAAGTTGCACAATGCTCGAGCCGTTTTTCGCCAACACTGTCACGAACGCAAACGGCTGCCGCGCTCGCTCGAACGTCTCGCGTTTTCTTGCGAGCGCCAAGCGGACAGATCCAACGCGACGCGCTGTCCATCCATTATCCGCTTGCCTCGCGCGTCCGTCCGCGGTCTGTCTGCCCCCGTGCGCGGCCTACCTGCCCGTCCGGTTGGTTCTGTCGAAGTAATCACCGGATCGATGTTCAGTGGAAAAACGGAAGAGCTCATTCGACGTATCAAACGCGCCGTTCTTGCGCGTCAACGCGTCCAAGCCTTCAAACCTCGGATCGACGATCGTTATGACCCCCAACGAATCGTCAGCCACGAAGCGATCAGCGTAGAAGCCGTCGCCGTAGCCTCGAGCGCGAGCATCGAAGAGCGCGTGCTCGACGACACCGAGGTCATCGCGATCGATGAAGCGCAGTTCTTCGACAAAGGCATCGTCGAAGTTTGCGACCGGCTCGCGACACGAGGCTTTCGCGTCATCGCCGCAGGGCTCGATCAAGACTACTTGGGCCGGCCTTTCCCGCCGATGCCCGACCTCATGGCGATCGCCGAAGAGGTCACCAAAGTGCACGCCGTGTGCTCCGTATGCGGCCGAGCTGCAAGCCGATCACAACGCCTCATCGCCGAATCCACCACCGTGCTCGTTGGTGGATCCGAATCGTACGAAGCGCGTTGTCGAAGTTGTTTCGAGCCGCGAGACGTGCTGCGAACGACTTACTGACGACGCGCAGTCGACGTGTGATCGAACGGGCTACGCACGCCCGGAGCACCCTTGTCGGCGAAGTACACACGCAACATGTCCGATGCCACGTTCGTCGCTTTCACGCGCCACTTCGCTCCGTTTGCGACGAGCACCGACATGGCAATCTCGGGTTTGTCGCTGGGAGCAAAACCAACCCACCACGTGTAATACGGCCCCTCCGCCGTGGGTTTCGTGAGCGTTCCCGTCTTGCCCGCGATGCGGATGTCCGGCAAGTACGCGCGTCCTGCACGATCGTGGAACGACTTGTAACTCGTGCCCGAAGTGACCGTCGCCTCCATCATCGCCGTGATCGCTTTCGCCGTCGCTTCGCTCATCGCGCGCTTGATCGGCAAACGCGCCGTCGGACCCTGATAGATCTCGCCTTCGTTGTCCTTCACGCCTTGCACGACATGCAGCCGAATCATCTCGCCGCCGTTCGCTACCGTGGTCGCGAGATTCACGCCCTGAAACGGCGACATCGTCGTGTTCCAAAAGCCCGCAGCCGTACGCGCAAAACCCAAGTCATCTTCGGGAAGATTGATCGTGCTCTGAGCTAGTTTGACGTCAAACGGAATGTCTTGGCCCCACCCCAGCTTGTTCGCGGTGTCCAGAAGTTGTCCGCGTTCGAGGTTCTTCGAGGCTAGACGCGCGAACACCGTGTTCAAACTGCGACCCATCGCCTGAGCAAGCGTCGCGCACCACTTGTCGCGCTTCTTGTTGTCGATCATGTCCTTGGCGCTGATCGCATGCTCGCCGCCCGAGTAACACTGCTTCGTGCTCGGTCCGAGACCAGCTTGCTCGACGAGCGCCGTGGCCGTCACGATCTTGAAGACGCTTGCCGACGGAGCCGTTGCTTCGGACGCCACGTCGTGAAGCGCTCCCTGATCGACGTAGCTGGCCCAGACGAGCACCTTGCCCGTCTTGATGTCGGTCATCACCACCGCGCCTTCAGGCACGACGCCAGCTCGAAGAAGCGCCACGGCGGCCCGTTGGTACTTCGGGTTGACCGTAAGCTCGGCGTGACGACCTACGTGCGCCGGGGCAACCGCCACAGCTCCACGATCATCGATCCGGGTGAGGTCGATGTCGGTCAGTGGAGGCGGAGTTACCTCGCGAGTGACGGACGAACCGCCATTCGTTTCCGCTTTAGGTTTTGCAAGCAAGCTCGCCAAAGGCGCGTCCTGCTTACGCAACATAGGAAGAGTAACGGCGACGAGCCCGACGGCGGCTCCGATGGCGATCCATTGGCGCATGGGTAGATCCGGCCTTAACGCGCCAGGTCTGAAACGGCCAAAATTGTTGCGTGACTTTTTTTGAGCACGAACGAATTGGACGCGACTAGAAGGCTAAACCAAGCCTCATCCCCAGTTCGTGATGCCACGTCGACGACCGCGCCGGGCTAGACGAATCCGCCACCAAGTTGCTCGGCACCACGGCCAGGTTCTCGCCGGTGTCACTGCCCACCGTGTGATACGCAAAATAATTCACGCTGGCCCTGACAAACCGCGAATGCCAATACGTTGCGCCCACGCCAATTTCGTGCACCGAAATGGTGCTCGTCCGTCCTCCAGGCGCGCCAGGCGTGTTGGCGTCATACGACCCACCTCGACCCGCCCCGTCGTACGTGGCTTCGACTCCGCCAAACATTGCCGCCACCTCAAGACCTCGCCGATCCGAGCTGGTCGTTTTCGTCAAATCGAGTCGTGGTGGTCGGGAAAAACCAGGGTCCGCTACGACAAACGGTTGGCCCCACGGCCAAAAGGAAAATTGCGCGTAGTACCCGACGCCTTGCACGAACCCAAGGCGCTTGGTGTTTTGCAACTGCAGCCCATCGACCGCTTCACGCGTTCCGTTGTCCACCCAATACGCTTCCGCTCGAAAGTCGTATCGCTTGATCGGCACGCGTAGCTCACCACCGATTCGAGTTTGTCCTGCCGATGGAACCACGCGGATCATTCGATCCAAAGAATCCTTGTACTGCGGATTCCACAACGCCCAACCGAATGCCGTGGTGATCGCTGGATAATCGTACCCGACAAACTTCGGATCGCGCATGCCTCGATGAGCGCTCAATCCAATTTGCACCTTGTCGAACGAGTCTGTTTTGCCACTTCGCGCCCAAGGTCTCGCGAATACTCGACCGATGAAGTCCGGATACGCATCCACCTGTGGACGGTTCGGTCCATCGCCGAGAAAAAGCCCCAGCTCGTAACCCACCGTGTGCACATCGTTGATGTCGCCCCATAAAACCATGCCGATTTCTTTACCGTTCGGAACGACGAACGAACGGATGGGCATGTTTCGCTCGAGCCACGTAGTGGTGTTATTGCCCGTGCGGTTTTCCATTGAAAACGGCGCCTGGTGCTGCCCAATCATCATGTGGAGCTGACGCAAGAACGTGTAGTCGAGGTACGCGTTCGCCACCGTCGCCGACGGGCCAGGCGTCTGAAATGGCGCATATCGAGCCGATGTGGACGTCGGTGGTTGTCCAGGCGGAGCTGACGCGAACTCCAATGCACCGGCCGGATTCGTTATCGGCTGCGATCCGAAATCCAAACCGAACAACGCAAACCAACGCCGAAATAAATCCGCCCCTACTTCGATACGTGCCCGACGCACAGCCAGACGCGGCGATAGCAGCACGCCTCCCTCGTCCGCCGCCAGCTCGTCTTTACCCGCGCCGAAGAACGAATGAAAATCGAGATGCAACCGTCCGTTCACATGCACGCGAATGTCGTCGGATGAATCGCGAAGAAAAACCCCTCCGCGATATCCCGCCAAATCCATCCTGGACGATTGGCGCGGCGGCAAATCGACCTCGAGCGGAAACGGTTTGCCCATCGGCGGCGGCGCAACCACGACCGCCGGGGTTTTTCCTGCCGGTGGAGGTGCTGGCGAGGTTTTTCCCGCCAGCGGTGGCGGCAGTGGAATCACACGAACCGGGGCGACTGGCGTGACTGGCGTGACTGGCGTGACTGGCGTGACTGGCTCTTTCGGTTGCGCCAATGCCGCAGAGGAAAATGACGACAGCGCGATCAAAAATGACAGCGCGAGGGCAAGCCCAGTGGTCGTACCAGGACGAACACTGTCAACATGCTTCCGGTTCGCAGATTTGCAGTGCACCATTGACCACGAGCACCCGAGTGAAACGAGCAGACACGACGCTCGCACGCGGTAGCGGCATGGTCAAGCCATGCAAACCGCAAGGCAATCCATCATGACCACCACGCCCATTCGAATCACCGCGGACGTCGAAGTCCAGGGCAACACGACGCTGCTCGAGCGCATCATCGTCGCGAACGAAAAGGATCAGCTTTCATGAGCTTTTCGGCCATCACCTCGATGAATCAGGTCGAGGCCTGCTTGCGAGCAGACACGCGACTTGCAAGCAAAATCATCGTCAGGCCGCACCCGCTGCTCATCGCCGTTCGTAGTGACCAACTCTTTGCCATCGTGGCTCCCGCCATCGTGTGGGACGTTTGTCGCGACATACTCCGTCCGTTCGCGGGCAAACTCGCGGGTGGAGAAGCGACACTCTTGCTCGTCGGCCATCCCGAGCGTGGCGATATCGAAGGCGCATTGAACCGCGGGCTCGGTGCCATCATCACCGCGTCACCAAACTCCGACGACCTCTATGTCGCCATCCACAACGCCTACGAGCTGCTCGATGCGAAATCACGCGCCGAAGCTCGCGGCAAATGGATGAGCCGTTATCGATACGAGCTGGGCGAGCTCATCGAGATTGCCAAAGCGATCACCACCGAACGAGAGATTGACAAACTCCTCAGTCTCATCCTGCACAAGAGCAGATTCATCGCGAGCGCAGATGCCGGCAGTCTCTATGTCGTCGAAGGAGACGACCCGGACCCGTTACATCGCACGCTCCACTTCAAGCTTTCGCAAAACGATTCCGTGCACTTCGACGCACGCGAGTTCGCTCTGCCCATAAGCCCTCGATCGATGTCCGGTTATGTCGCGCTCCACAAACGTCCGCTCAACATCGCCGACGTGTACGACCTGCCCGTCGGAGCGCCTTATGGTTTCGATCGCTCGTTCGATGCGAAGATCGGTTATCGCACCAAGTCGATGCTCTGCATGCCGCTGCTCAGTCGCAAAGGCGAAGTGATCGGCGTCATTCAACTCATCAACAAGAAACGTGCGGGCGATCGGAAATTGCTCTCCACCGAAGACGTCGACGAGCAAGTCATAAACTTCGACACGCGTAGTGAAGAGCTGCTCGAAACTCTTGCGTCACAAGCTGGCATCGCGCTCGAAAACGCAGTTCTTTACACCGAGATTCAACGCATGCTCGAAGGGTTTGTCCGGGCAAGCGTCGAAGCGATTGAACAACGTGACCCAACCACGAGCGGTCATTCGCGGCGGGTTGCATTTTTGACTGTGGGCCTAGCGCGCGCCGTCGAGCGTGCCGATGGTCCATACCGCGGCGTCACGTGGACGAAAGACGATCTACGCGAGCTCGAATATGCATCCTTGCTGCACGATTTCGGAAAAATTGGCGTGCGCGAACAAGTGCTCGTGAAGGCCAAGAAATTATATCCGTATGAGCTCCAACTAATCCGACATCGTATCGAAATTGCTTTGCGCTCATACGAAATTCAGAGCCTCGAGCGCAAGTTGCGAGTGGTGCAACGAGGCGGCATAGCCGAAGAGTTCGGACGAGTCGAAGAGGAGTTTCAGCTACGCAAAAAAGAACTCGAAACCGCATATCAGGCGATATGTTCAGCGAACGAGCCTTCCGTTCTTTCGGGCGGAGATTTCGCACGAATCGAAGCTATCTCGCGCGAGACGTACACCGATTGCGACGGATGCACAGCGCCGCTGCTGAGGCCTGAAGAGGTCGCTTGTTTGTCGGTGGCTCGAGGGTCACTCACGCCATCCGAAATCGACGAAATACGCGGCCACGTCACGCACACATTTCAGTTCTTGTCCCAGATTCCCTGGGGCAAACAATTCCGTCGCGTCGCGCTCATCGCCAGCGCGCATCACGAACGACTCAACGGAACGGGTTATCCAAATCGACTACGCGCCGAAGAGATTCCGCTGCAATCCAAGATGATGAGCATCAGCGACATCTTCGACGCACTCACCGCGAGCGACAGGCCGTACAAGAAGGCCGTTCCTATCGAACGAGCGCTGGATATCTTGGGTTACGAAGTCAAAGACGGACACATCGACGCCGACCTTCTACGGGTGTTCGTCGAGTCCAAAGTGTGGACGCCGTCGTAAACGAAACTAG
>CAZETM010000509.1:0-7081 GCA_964514885.1 uncultured Polyangium sp.
CGCGAGCTCGACAAGCCAACCACGTGCCGAGCGTGGTCTTGCACAAGCTGCGTGGCATTACGCGCGACGACCGTCTCCATGTCGCGCTGCACGCGGACCTTCTGATCGCGCTGCACGGTCACGGCCGCGTCGCGTTCGACCGTCGTCTCCATGTCGCGCTCGGCGTGCATGCGAATAAATTCGGCGCCTTTCTTGTCCTCGAAAAGGATTTCATTGTACCCGCCACCGCCCGGGGACGATTCCGATCGCCATCCACTGCGCGTTTTATTCGCGGGCAACGGGTAAGGAACTTGTTGCAATGCCGTATGCACGCGGCCTGTAATCACGGGGCGATCGGGATCGCCGCCGAAAAAGTCCACGAGCACTTCCTGCCCCACGCGCGGCAATTGCAGATTGCCATATCCCGCGCCGGCCCATGCATGACTTACCGGGATCCAGCACGAGCTTTGCTCGTCCATCGAGCTTTCGCGATCCCAATGAAACGACACGCGCACGCGGCCGAACTCGTCGCAATCAATCTCTTCGCCCGCTGGCCCGACGACCGTGGCACTTTCCACGCCTTGCACGCGAGGACGCGGCGTACGCAGCGGCGGCCGGTAGGGCTGCGTGGTGCTGCGAGCTTCGCAGCGGTGCGTCCAATCGCCTTCCTGCGTGCCTTCCAGGCGCGATGCCACGATGAGCAGCCCTTTGGCCAACTCAGAGCGCGCATGGCCGTCGACATGCACGACGACGCCTGGTGCCAGTTCGAGCGCGTTCGTCTCGAATGAAAATACGACGGTGTTTTCGCGGTGCGCATCGAGCCGCCGCTGCGCGAGCTGATCCGCGTGGCGTTCGTCGCTCCGATACATTCCGCGGTCATCGGCGACCGGCGTTCCCCCGCCATTCGTCGCTTGCACGAGAAACTCGCCGTGATTGACGTGAAAACGCTCCAAATGCCCTTCCGCCGGAAGCGCCTTCGCCTCGGCACGTGCGCGAAGCGAGTATTCCGCGGGCAAGCGATGATCCCGATCGCGCAGTACGACGCGTCCCGGCTTCATTTCTCGGCTGACTTGAACGTTGGTCACGTATTCGCCGGTCACCATCGTGATCTGTGCTTTGAATGGGATCCGCATCGGTCGAGGATCGCCACGTTGCGCAGCATCGGTCAGGATCCAGGTCGTTTCACCATTCTTTTCCGCGAAAAACGACGCGATGCCGGCGTCTTCGAGCATGCGGCTCACGAATGCATGATCCGACTCGTCATATTGAGTGCGGTATTGTTTCGCTTTATATTGGTCCGACAAACGCATTTCGTGTGCAATACGATGCTCGGAGAGCAGCCGTCCCACGATCTCCGGCTCGGAGAGGTGCTGAAAGATGCGGCGGTTCGTGCGTTGCGTGAGCAGCCAAAGCGCCGGGGCGATCGTCAATTCGTACGTTGAAAGCCCGTCTTCCTCGACGCGGATCAGCCGAGCGGCGCAGCAAATGCCCGTCCACGTTCGCTCGTTGCCGCCTCGTGCGACGGTAAAGCGTGCGGCTTGTCCGACGACCATTTCGAAATCGAGCGCTGGATCCGCCGAAAAAGCTTCCAGCGTAATGGCAACGAGCGCCGACATTCGCTCGTCGATGACGAATCGCCGAACATCGAACGGGATCTGCGAATCGAGGACGAGCGACAAAGTGCCGCCCGACGGACAGATGGAGGGTGGTAACCAGGCCATGAGAAGCCCCCGCAGTGGTGCGAACGATGGTTCGCTCCATGTGCATCAGAAATCAGGACCGGGGCAACTTCTTTGTATTGGTTAGGAACATGGGGTGTTCGAGCGACAGTCGGTAGTCGTTCGCACAATCCATAAAAGCGCACCCACCCGGTCGATTTTTCGCAACCAAACATTGCTCGGATGCAAGAGCCCCTGTATGGCCCTCGATATCGCCCCTATGCACCCTTCTCCGTCGCTTCCCGACCTGCGAGCGGCGCTCGTGGCGCTGCGTCCCGAGCTGCTTCAGTCGCGGCGAGGTCGAGTAATGCGTTCCGAAGACGACGCGCAGGAGATCATGGCGCAGGGCCTCCGCAACCTCCAGACGTACCGACCCGAGCGAGGCCCCCTTCTCGGCTGGGCATTCGGCCTGGTCAAGCGCGTTCGTCGGCGATCGTTTCATCAGCGGCAGCGTTACCTTGAGCTGTTTTGCCCCGACTTGGGCGAGTCCGAGCGAACGCCTTCGCCGGACGAGTCGCCCGAGATGGCTTTGCGTCGTGCGCGACTGCAAAAAAAACTGGTGATCGAGCTGTCCGCGATGCGCCGCATTCTGCTCGAGCCGTTGGTACTCGTTTATTTCGACGGGCTTTCGTATGAAGACGCGGCCGCAGTGTTGAGCGTGCCGCAGTCGACGCTCAAAGCGCGCCTGCATCGCGCGCTCGAGCATTTGCGAGTGCGCTTCAAGGGCTGGGACGAAGACTTGCGCAGCGTGTTTCCGCCGCTGTGGACGGCGATGCAGCAACGGTTTGTGCTGAATCCTGGTTGGCGTTTTTTGTACCCGCTCGGGCATGTTTGTGCGGGTTTCATGGCCGCGTGGATCGTGCTGTTTCCGCGTACAGAAGTGCTCACGGCGCGCACCGGATTGCGAGTGTATGACGTGCCGGCAATGGCGAGCCATCAACCCGTCCATGTGCCAGCCGCGCTTCCGGACGTTCAGTGGGTTCGTCGCGAGACGCAGCCGCTGAATCAAAAGCGTTTGCTCAAGACCACCACCACGGTAACTCGGCCCGCACAGCCCCCCGAACAACCTAGGACGTTCGACGCAGTGGTCGAGCACTCAGGGTTGATTCCCATTAGTGGGCAATAGGACAAACCTTTTGAGTTGGTCCCGGTACGATTGTTCTTGCCAAGGGCTTTTCTCGTAGTATAGAGTGAACCCAATCATGCGTTCCTTTGCAACCATCGCCGCGCTACTGATAGGTTTGGGTTTGGCCGGGGCTGCGTTTGCCGACGAGCTACCGCCCGTCGCTCGCGCACATAACGTCATCGAGCCCGACAAATTGTTCAGTTCTCTCGTGGCCAAGGGGGACAAGGATCGAGCTGCCGGGCGCTTGGTCGAAGCTGCGGAAACATACGTTCAAGCGCTGGCGATCGAGCGCGATCCGATCATCGTCGGGCGGCTTGGCGTATTGCTCGTGGGTTTCGAGCGTTACGAAGAGGCTGTGGAGCTGCTGTCCGATGCTCTTCAACGCGCCACGTTGGCGTCGGAAAGTGAGCGGCAGGAGTTTTTCCAAGCATTCAACAAGGCTTTTTTGGTGGGCGGGTGGGTCCGCGTTGCCGTATCACATCCCGGAGCACAAATCGTCATCGATGGTGTGGCCAAAAACCCCAGCGGCTACACGGGATTTCTCACGTTCTTGCGAGCGGGAGGGCACGAACTGCATGCGACGCTCGAGGGGTATGAAGACGTCAAACTGACGTTCGAGACTGAAAAGGCGAAGGAAAAGCAGGTCAAGGTTGAGTTTGTCGCGGTACCAGCGAAACACATTCCGCCTGACGAGCCCAAAAAGCGCAAGATGTTGCGCTCATCCGTGAAGGATCCGTGGGGAGATTCTGCGAAAACGGACCCATACAGCTCGGAGTACCCGCAACTTCCGCCGCCCGAGCATGATGATGCGAACAAACGCAAGGGCACTCGGTGGCTGGTATTTGGCGGGCCGGTCGTGGTGTTTGGTGTCGCGTCATGGAAGCCCGCGGTAGGCGCCGTGATGGGAGGGGCTGTCCGGCCAAACGAATACGTGTCGGTGGGTTTGGAAGGACGAGCGGCGTGGCTCACGTCAGGCGTGGCCGATGAGCCGATCTCCGCAATGACCGCCGGAGCAGTTGCAAGCTTATGCGGGCATTACAAATGGTTTTTCGGCTGCGGGCTAGGGCATTTGGGCGTGATTAACGTGGCATTTTCCGAGCTGACGTTCGTCGGAAAGGAAGTCACCTTCTTCAAACCCGGTGCCGGTGCGCGTATTGGGGCACAACTGAGACTTTGGCAAGGGTTAACCCTCAGCGCGAACATCGATGCGCTTGCCTTGCGAAGTCCAACAAGACTAGTCGTTGGCCAAAAGATCATTGCAGATCAACCCGCGGTCATGCTGAATGCGGATATCCGCGGCGGATGGGAGTTTTAATCATGAGTTACATGCGCAATTTCTACGTCGCCTTCTCCGTCGTCACAATCGCCGTGGGATGTGCGTCTGTGCCCGATTTTACTATTGCGGAATGCGATCCCACGCCGTTCGAGCAAAGCGCAGCGTGCGCCAAAGCAGCGGCCGAAGCGGACGCCGGCACCGATGCCGCTCCCGACGCAGAAAATGCCCTCGGACCCGAAGCTGCCTGCACCAAGAACGGTGGCGAATGTGTTCCCCTTCCCTCTGGCGAACATGCGGCCTTGTGGGAACACGAAATCTATGCCGTGTGGTTTGGCTCGGCAAACGAGATGCCTACGACGTGCCCATTCGATGCCGAGATTCAGCTCGAACGCTACGCGGGCCTTCATGCACCACCCGTCGATTGCGCACCGTGCGAATGCGAGCCCGCGACCGGCCAATGCGCCGGCGTTCCGGCCTCCATATCAATCGGATCGACAATGTGCAGCATGGGAGGAGGGGTATCCGTCCCTTTTGACGGTCCGGGGGGATGGGATGGAACCTGTTCGAATGACGATATGCTGCCATCGGGCGCAGAATGCCCGCAAGGAAGCGGGAATTTGTGCGCGAAATCGGTGACGTTTTCGACGTTGCCACCGCCTCAGAATGAAAGCTGCGCAGTCAAACCTGCAACCGTCCCCAAATTCAATGGCGCGATTACCTCGTGGGAAGAAGCAGCCGTCGCGTGCCATTCGAGCGCAGCGACGGATACGTGTGGCAGCGGCACCAAGCAATGCGCCCCGGCAGTGCTTTACCCGTGGTCGCAATGCATTATGCGTGAGGGTAAGCAAAAGGAATGCCCGGGAGGCTTTCCGTATGGGCCTTATGCAATGTATCCGCACGCGCCAAAGGATTCGCGGCAATGCACGGAGTGCTCATGCGGCGAGGCGACGGGCGGCGAATGTGTAGCGCGATTGAGACTGTTTGAAGATGGAATTTGCTCAGCTCAATTTCTCGAGCAACCGATTTCGTCAATGAAAGGCGACTGTAATCCTATTTATCCGGCCGGTATTTCGATTGGCTCGAAGGCAGTGACGAATCATCTTTATGTGCCCGGGACCTGCAAAGCGGCCGGAGGCGACTCCATTGGCGAGGCCGAGCCAGACGTCGCAGACGCGGTCTCGTTTTGCTGCATGCCATCCAATTTTTTCGTCGACTGAACGGGTAGGACAAGCTCCTACCGATTCGCCTTCCGCTCGCAAAAATCTCGCAACCGGATCAACCCCGTCCGCAAGTGATGCTGTAGGGCGCAACGATTGCCCCAACACACGACCGGTTCGGGGTCGCTAGGCATAGCTCGTGTGCAGGATTCGCGATCGTTTGCGCCCTTCTGCTTGTTCCTCGGGCCGGTGACGGGCGCTCTTGGGCATACTGACGTCATCGGTCCGAGGGGCAGGCTTTTCCCTTGTGGAGGAAGACATGCGCGCGGGACACGCGGAGGACCGTTCGACACCCATTTCGGCGGCGCACGCGGCGCTCGATGACGGGTCGCAGGTGGATGTGCAGAGAAGTGTTTTTGCGCGCGCACGGAGCTGGCTGCGCGAGTTTGTCGCGGGATGGAGGCGTCCGTATTTGCACGAAAAGCTTCCGCCCTTGCCGCCACGTCGATCGGATGGAACGCGCGTCGGCGGAGTCGATCCGGCCGAGCGGGGCGAGTTTCTGTTGCAGGAAATCATGCGTGCGCCTCCGGAATACGTCGATGCCGCGTTGATCATCGCGCGTGCAACGCAGATGCTTCGGAGCCGCGGCGATGATGTTTACATCGAGGGCCGCGTGGCGTTCGTGCTTTCGCGCATGCATGCGGATGCCGATGGCACGACCTCGATGACGCGCTTGCGTGATCTGCTCTACGACGTGCCGTTTGGAAAGACGCTTTGGCCCGCGCTTTTGCGGCTCGAGGAACAAGGCGTCGTCGAGCTGCTAACGACTGCCGACACAGCGCCTCTGTCAGGTTTGCTCGACGCAAGCGCGGCGCGCGTGAGGCTGCTCGTGAAGGCGTGAGCGGTAGCGTGCCCCGTACGTTCGCCCACGCACCACGCGACAAACTGCTGCTGAGCGTCGCAGTCATGCAACTTCGCGTTTGTCATTCCAAATGACCGATGCTATAGCACGCGCATGCCTCGACGACTTGAAGCAGATCCTTACGCCTTGAAAATCGGTGAGCGCATTCGTGATTTGCGCCTCGAACGAAACATGTCTTTGGCAGACCTCGCGGACGCCGCCGGGCTTTCCAAAGGACACCTCTCCAGCGTCGAACATGGCCTCGCGGCCATTACGATCCAGACCGTTTCGAAGCTCGCCAAGGGCCTCGAACTGCCGGCGCTGTACATCGTTACGGCTTCCGAAGGTAACGAATGCGAGCAAGTCGTGGAGCTTGTCCGCAAACTGCCGCCGGCCGAAGTCGTCAAGTTCCGCCGCGAGCTGACCAAGGCCGTGAAAGATGCGGCGAAGGAAGCTGCGAAAGCCGCTCGCGTTAAAGCTTGACGTTACTTCCTTGGCTGCCGCTTCGCTGAAACCGCTCGCGGCCTTGACGACGGCGAGCGCCTCGTAGCCGGCCCGTCCTTCGAATTCCGCTTGCGCAGCCGTCGCTTCGGCGAAGGCGCATCCCCTCCGACGACGACTTCCTCACCCGCAAGCCGCAAAATCGTCGAATCGAGCCACCCTGGCACGGTCAATACGTGGCGCACCGCCTCGGTGATGACCGCGCTTCGTTGTCGGTCTTCCTCGACGAGCTCGCAGAGGTTGCTGAAAACGAACGCATCGAACACCACGGTCGTAACGAATACCGTGGTGGTCGAAGAGTAACACGATTCGCGCCTTTATCCACTCGAACGTCTTGGCCTTGAGGCAAGGTAGCCGCGTTCGGCGCCGACGCGTCAACCAGGGAGGCGGGCGAGTCCGACAGTTGTTTACGGCTTCTTCGGC
>CAZETM010000510.1:0-7058 GCA_964514885.1 uncultured Polyangium sp.
CGATGTAATTGAGAATCGACCAGGGATTGTAGATGACTTGTCCGCCGAAATTGTATCCATCGTACCAGGCGCGTACGTCTTCCAAATGTGCAGGGTCGATGATCGCTGCCACTTCTTGCTCGGTGAACCCAAACGAAGTCGCATATTGAGTACGGAGGATGGACCGCACTTTGATGTGGTTCAATCCCGAAAATAGGTTTTCTTTCGACACGCGCAGAATGCCCGTCAGCACGCCTTTGAACAGCGCATTGTTGTCCTTCAAGCAGGCCGAAAAGAAGTTACGAAAAAAACCGACCACGTCGTCGAAGAATCCATTGATGTAACCGGATTGTATCGGCGTGTCGTATTCGTCGATCAGGATCACCACACGCTGCCCGTGGTGTTCGTGCAGGGCCCGGGAGAGCACCATCAGAGCGTCCTGTACGTCTTGTTGTGTTGCCTCGTCGGTAAAGAACCGCTGAAACACGCGCGCGGTGATCGGGTCGAGTCTCTTGTCATCGAACAAATACCGGTGCTCGACGAAAAGACGCCCGACTCGCTCGCGAATCCCTGCAAACGCATCGACAAACGTCTTCGCCTTGACGTCCTTGAACGTAATGAACACGGTGGGATACTTCTGAAAGTGCGCCATCGCTTTCGGGTCGCGCGTGATCGCAAGGCCTTCGAACAGGTGCGACAAGTCTTCGTCGGTCTTGCGAAAAAAGTGCCCCAGCATCGACAAATTGATCGTCTTGCCAAATCGGCGCGGGCGCGGGAAAAGCAGGATGAGGCTGGAATCCTCGAGGACCTCGCTGATGAAGTGCGTCTTGTCGACGTAACCGAACCCCGCTTCACGGAACGCGCGAAAATCAGACTGACCGATGCCAGGGACGAACTTCATGACAAACCTCCGAACGGCACAAGCGCACTGTTGCCCAGTGAACGCCACGTGTCAAGCCGCCTCAGCGCGAATCATGGCCACCTATTCGAATGAGGCGCTCGTAGCATTACGACAAACCGCAGACGGATGCAACTCCTTTATGGCTTCCAATGCGTAGAGCGCGTTCAGAAGTCGAAGTGCGTCCTCCGCCTTTTATGGATCCGGTCGTCTAGCAAATACGCACCCGTTGTCATTATGCTCATTGCGTCCCGCACGCGGCAAACTGCGCCTTTCCAGGTACCTCGCCCGCTTCGACGAATGCAATGCCGCTGTCTTCGACGACTCCACCCTCGACGTCGGTCACGCGAAACGTATGCGGCCCAGGGCTCGTTTGTGATTGCCACGACCTTCTGATGACGCGCGAACGGGCGGGGCATATGTGGCAACATCTATGCCAAGAAATACGGTAACATCAGCCGATCCAGCCGTCACTCGAAAGATGGCGCTGAAGCAGCTCATTCTGGTGGCGAATCCGTTGCACGACATGTTCGTACGTCGTGACTTCGCATTGGCCCAGCACGTATCGAATTCGCGGAAGAATCCATTGGCGACACGTATTGAATCGGACGTTCAAGTAGGCGGCTAGAAGTTGCTGCAATCCAGTGGCCGATGTCGGCGGTTCGACCCGGAGCGCTTGGGGGTCATATTCGTACGGATGGAAGTAAAGTGCCGGACACGGATTCGATTGACTCGATTCACGCAAGGCCAGATTCAGCACACTCTTCGGCAAAACCCGCCAATAACTACCGCCGCCGATGGGAATCGTCAAATGCTTTGTTTTCAAGACGCTGATCGGTATTTCAATCAAATCTTTGCCCGAAGGAAGTCGGATTCGGTAGGGCTCTTGCGGGATTCCTTGAATTCGTCGTTTCACCCACGGCGAATCGTATTGCGTCGAGTCGTAAAGAAAGCCTTGCTCGGCAATCAATTCGAATGCCCAGATGCAATCGCGATTGATCGAGAAATATGGCGCGCGGTAACCCATGGGCCGCTTGCCGCACAACTTGTCGATGACCTCGATACTCGTTTCGATGTCGCGACGAAATGAATCGGGAGTCATTCCATAGACGGGCTCGTGTCGATATCCATGGGAGCCAATTTCATGACCCCGCCGGACGATCTCTCGAGCAATGTCCGGATAAAGCTCAATGGTCGTACCAAGCAGAAAGAACGTAGCGTTCCAACCGGTTTGGTCGAGAAGTTCGAAGATGGACCGCATTTGCCGCTCGAATGCCGAACCACGCCCATACGCGTCACGCCGACCGACTCGCATGCTCATGATCTGGTTCCAGTCTTCGACGTCGAAGCTGAGCACCGTCGTGGGCTTGACGCTGTGCTCATGTTTGCTCCTCCGCATTGCTGCTAGACTCATTTCCTCATCTACTCCGTGAAAACATCACACGTGTTCGTTGCAGGACGCTGTCTTCTAGTTCACGCTTGGTGACAATTTTAACTTCGTATCGAATGATTTGGCTTTGGATGGCAACTTTAGTATTCACAACTCGCGGTGACACGGCCCATGAAAATCCTCGCCATCAATCACTTCTATCTCCCGGACCAAGCGGCGACTTCGCGTTTGCTTGCGGATCTTTGCGAAGATCTCGCGACACTGGGCGACGACGTGACCGTCATAGCCGGTCAAGTGGGTTACGTAACGGGACAGCCGCGTTTGGCGACGCACGACGTAATTCGGGGTGTGGGGGTCGAGCGGCCATGGACGACGGGATACGGCAAGGGTTCCTTCGTTCACCGCATGGCGGACTATTTGAGTTTTTTCACGGCAGCCGTGGGCGCGGCTGCGCTTCGAGCGCGACCCGACGTGATCCTTGCGCTCACCAGTCCGCCGCTCATTGGAGCGGGCGCTGCAATGGTCGCCCGCGCACGTGGTATTCCTCTCGTTCTGTGGATGCAGGATATGTTCCCCGATGCTATTTACGAGGCGGGGGTGCTTTCGCGGCATGGTTTTACCGGCGCAGCCCTCTCGGCGACCATGAAATGGACGCTCGGTGAATGCTCGCGTATCGTGGCTCTTTCGCAAGGAATGGCCCACCGCATCGAGCGGCAAGGGGCTGCGCGTGATCGAATCCGCATCATCCAGAATTGGGCGGATGGACAACTGGTGCAATCGATTCCGCACGCTGAGAATCCATTTCGGCGACAACATGGATTGGAAGACGCGTTCGTCGTGATGTACAGCGGGAATTTGGGCATTGTTCACGATCCGGCCCCCTTCATTCGCGCGGCTCGAGCGTTGGAAGAGACGAGCCCCAAGATTGTTTTCGTATTCATTGGTGACGGTGTTCGTCGAAAAGAAGCCGTCGAGCTGGCCAAGGGATTGCGAAACGTGCGGTTGTTGCCATATCAACCAAGCGAGCGGCTCTCGGAGAGCTTGTCCGCGGCCGACGTTCATTTGATTTCCCTTCGTGAAAAATTTGAAGGTCTGGTCGTGCCGAGTAAGCTTTATGGTGCGCTCGCGTCGGGCCGTCCGGTGTTTTCGCTCGGACCCGAACGGTGTGAGGTTACGCGAACGATTCGCGAGCATCGTGTCGGTTGGGCCGGGCCTCCCGAAGACGCAGCGGGACTCGTTGCTGCATTGCAAATGGCCGCGACTTCCCCGGCGTGGTGTTTGGAAACCGGAAAAAGAGCGCGCGAGGTATTGCTCACTCATTACGATCGACCCATTGCAGTACGAGCTTGGCGCGGGGTTCTCCAAGAGGCTGTCGCTACGGGAGGTCGAGGCAAAGGGCGCTGAGCGCGCCCGAAACCCCAAGTATTCAGCCTGAGTTGGAGGTGACGGTTTTCGTCAGGTCAAGACACGAAGTTTCCTGGGTCCGGATTGCTTTTTCCAACCTCGTGCAACCATGGTTTCTTCCACCGTCGTTTTGGGAACGTTGATGGGAGGTACGGGTTTTACTTGACGTCCCAACGTCACGCGCTTCGCCGCATCGACGACCATTTCCACTGCCATTTGCGGGTGTCGTTGCACCAAATCAAATAAATCGCCAAAACGGCCATTTTGCAAGTATAGCCGCACGTAAGCGAGTATTTGATACAACTTGAGTTCTCCAAGACTCATGGAATCGAGTTCGAGCACTCCGCTGGCGTATTTGTCGAATTTCGTCCAGTCTCGAGAAAGCAGACGATATCCTCCTTCACCGCGGATGGCCATTTCGAAAATCGGCGTGCCTGGAAATGGCGTCATGACCGAGACCGACAGTCGGTCGGGGTTTATTTTGGCAATGAATGCCAGCGTATCCATGACGTCTTGGCGCGTTTCGTGGGGGTGACCCAAAATGAACTTGCACCAGATGCGAATGCCTTCGGCTTTGGCAAGTCGCACCGCCCGTTCCACTTGGTCCAGCGTGATTCCCTTTCGAATACGTTCGAGGACTTTGTCATTGCCCGATTCGACACCGAGCTCGAGCGTTTCGAAGTTGCAGTCCTTGAGGAGCCGAATAAAATCCTGGTCGACGCGGTCGACGCGTGTTTGCGCAGAGAATGCCGTCTTCTTCTGCAGTCCTCGTTCCAGAATTCCCCGCAAAATGGCCTTCGTACGGGGCAAATTCAAGCCGAAGGTTTCATCCTCGAATCGAATCGTTTTGGGCCGATAACGGGTGACGACCTCTTCCAGTTCGTCGAGAACATTTTTTGGCGTGCGGTACCGCGGCGAAAAACCCGAATTATGGCCGCAGAAAGTGCATTGAAACGGACACCCCCGATGCGTGAGAATCGGGACTTGATCGCCCATGTTGAACATGTCCCACGCGGGAAAGGGGATTTTATCGTAGTCGTCCGGGTATCCGCGAGGCGCAGTGCGCATGGCGACGCCATTTTTTCGATAAGCAAGACCTGCAATCGTGGTGATATCGCCTCCCGAAGCCAACGCGGCGGCAAATTCGCACACCGTTATTTCTCCCTCGCCCAGACAGGCATAATCGAACCCGGGCCCTTCGTCGAGCACCTCCGTTTCGACCGCATTCACGTGCGCCCCGCCCACGATGATGGGCACGGAGCTTCTGGTTTTGATTCGCTCGGCAATGAGCGCAGCATTCGGGAATTCCACCGTCATGCACGTAATGCCCACCAAATCGGGAGCGCTCGCGATCACCCGCTTCACGATCGCGTCCACGGTCATGCCTTGCACCAGCTTGCCGTCGAGAAGAACGACGTCGTGACCGGCTGCACGCAAACTGGCCGCCACATAGGCTAAACCCAACCCCGGAAATTCCGCCCAATGTTTCTCGAATTCGGTACGTGGAGGTGGATTGATCAACGCGATTTTCATGGATACGCTCCGAACTTCCTTTGGGAATGGTTAATGCACGACGAACTGCTGTTTCAGGTTGGAACTCTTTGGGGCACCGTGAGCCTGCGAGCAATGAGCCATTCATTGTCCGGCAGGTCGGGTGGATAGGCTATGCGCAACGAAAAAGAATCGGCTTCCGGGGTCGAACGACAAATTCTTTCGATTTCGTTCGTCGTGTACGCGCAGAGCGACACGCCATTCATGCGCAGCCAAGCGCGTCGAGCCAGGCGCTGCAAACGCACTCTCCTTCGCGGCAAGGTCACGATGACCACTTCCCCCGCAGCCTTCAATATGGATCCAAATAACGTCGAATCGAAACGAAGATAATCAAAAAGCCCAATTGCCAACACCGCGTCGTACGTTCCTCGAAGCGCCTGGCAATGTTCGACCGGCGCATGCTCGAACGAAAAACGATGGCGATCCGGTAGTCGCGTTGCGGCCATGGCGATCGCCGCGGCTGAAAAGTCGACCCCGACAGCGCGTTCGAGTGGATACGCGGCAGCGAGACTGGCAAGAAAGGCGCCCGGACCGCACCCTAGATCGAGGAGGGACTTGGGGCGCACGTCGCGAAGAACGTCGATGCAGTGCTGGCTGATCGCGGACGCAGTGGTGCGAAAAAAGCGCGAACAAAACTGTTGGAACGGACTTTGTGGGCCAAAATTCATCGGCACGTAGACGTCGTCGAAGTACTGCCGCGAAGGCTCGTGACGTGGGGTCATCGCTGCCTTGGATGCACGCTGACGGTCGAATGTTCAATGTTTTTGTGACCACGGATGAATTTTTGTCTACAGGAACTCACCAGAGGAGCCCGAGCACCACGACCCCGCTGTCCCGACGTGGATCATTGACCACCCGGGCCGCGGGACCGTATCTTCCCGCCTTCGTCACGGAGAACTGCATGTCTCGTCTAGTTTTGGGCATCAACATGGCGCACGGTGACGCCGCCGCAGCCTTGATCGGTGAGCGCGGAATTCTCGCGGCGCTGGCCGAAGAACGGCTCAGTCGGATCAAACATTGTTCCGGTTTTCCGCGCTTGGCCATAACGGAGGTTTTGCGACTTGCGGGAGCCAGTCCCAGCGACATTACCGATATTGCCGTTGCGCGCGATCCTCGCAGCAATCTTGCCGCGAAACTTCGTTACATCGCCGAGAAACCGTTCACGCGAATCCCCGTTGCCCTGCAGCGCCTCGCGCTTCACCGCGAAATCGGCTCGAGCCGAGACCTCGTAGCTCAGGCGCTGGGCGTGGAGACAAACCGCATGACAGCGCAATTTCACCAGGTCGAACATCACTTGGCGCACGCCGCGAGTGCATATCATGGCTCGTCGTTCGATCGGGCAACGGCCATCACCTGCGACGGAGCGGGCGACTTCGTGACCAACATCGTTGGGCATTGCGCGGACAATCGTATTCGGGTCTTGCGAAGAACCTTTTGGCCTCATTCGCTTGGCATCTTTTACACGGCTGTTTGTCAATTCCTCGGATTCGACAAGTACGGCGAAGAATACAAAGTGATGGGCTTGTCGGCATACGGAGTCAACCGTTTTGCCCGAGAAATGCGGCAGCTCGTCCGATTCGATCCCGAACGCGGTCCAAGGCTAGACCTCACGTACTTTCGACATCATACGATGACTGAGGAAATGGAATCAATGGAAGGCGTCGAGGTCACGATTCCGCGTCTTTGGTCGGAAGCAATGATTTCGCTTTTTGGGCGATCACGAAAACGCACCGAGCCTTTGACGGATCGTGATTGCGATCTGGCCGCGTCTTTGCAATGCCGTTTCGAGGACGTTTATTTGGCGCTCGTCGATGATGCTGTGCGACGCACGGGTGT
>CAZETM010000511.1:0-7049 GCA_964514885.1 uncultured Polyangium sp.
GGTATTGCCGGCATTGACGAGCGACGCGCGTCGAGTGGCATCGGGCACGAGGTTGCTCATGGCAGCAATGCCTAATATTCGCCCGCCGACTTCGGCGGCATAACGAGTGACTTTGATCGAATCGGCTCCTACGGTCGGCAACATAGTTATCCTCGTGAATGTGGGGTTTGGGGCGAAGGGCGCCGAAGGCGACCCGCAGCCCCAAATGTTCAAACTGGAGTTTGGGGCGAAGGCCGGCAAAGGCCTCGAACGACCGTAACAAAGGCGGGTGCAGGAACGCAAGACAAATGTGTGCAGCGGATCGTTCCGGCTCTTTTCTACGTTTGTCCACGTTTGTGCGCGCTCGTGCGCGTCATACTTAATTTGGGAAAAGTTTGTCTTCCGCGTATCCTCGTCGTTGGACCGATCGAGGAGGCTTGGATGAAATCGAGAGCGAAACGTTCTGAGGGACGGAGCACGGGAATTGGTGCCCTCGTCAGCGCATGTTTGTTGGTTGTCCTGAGCTTGCCTGCATGCACATCGGCCACGGTGCCGAGTGCTCGATCGACAGTGCAGGACCAACTCTCGCCGGTGGGCCAACAAATCGGCGTACGATCCGTCCCCGAGCCGCTTGTCTTCGGCGATGAAACGTCAAAAAGTTTGCCCGTGGAACAAGACGAGGAACCGCTCGGCGCATGTTCGGACGCGCTGTACATTGAGGAGCCGATGGCGTCGGGGTATGTGCCGGTTTCAGAAGGTCTCTGGCTGCTTTGCAACGAGCAACTCGCATCGTGCGGAAAAGCCTGTAGAAGAAAGAGGAGCGAAGATGCGAAACGAAAGTGCTTCGAGCAATGCAACAAGGCATATTCGCGTTGTTTGCAGTTGGCTGGTCTAACCAAAAAAACCTTCGACGCACTTGATAAAGCGTGGGAATGGATCAAGGGTCATAAAGCAGAGATTGTAGGGACGATCGTCGTCATCGGCGGCATCGCGTACATCGTGTCTACCGGCGGATCGGGCGCATTGATCCTGATTCCCCTCGGCGCGTGAATGCATTTTGCAAAGGAGCCGTGAATCATGTCATTCATCTGGTCATTCCCGGAAAACATTCAAGTTCCACCCGACTTCAAGCCCCCGCCGAACTTCAACCTCCATCCACTCTGGTATCTGCTCCATTTGGGAAAGCTGAGCGATAACCTTGCCGATTCCGAACGGCTTGCAATCTTCCTTGCGGACGATGCAATGAGGTTTCTCATATCACCCCAGCCACCTCCAGGAAGTGACTATGCCGCACTTCGAGAAACCCCGATAGATGTCCAGGTCTTTACGTGGCCGAGGCGAACAGAAGCATTCCTTCATTACCTCAATCCCTATATCACGGAAGTGCGCACTCGTGGCGCGCCCGAGCAGCAGCAGTTCATTCGCGAGCTTCTGGACATGAAGCTTTACGACTACATGAAGTCAAAATCGCTGATAGGCGAAGATGCGCCACAAATAAGCTCAGAGGACACGGACGAAATCGACGACGACGAATACCAGGACGAAACCTTCCCCGAACCTGCCGAAGCCATCACCATTCTCGAACGAATTGCGCAAAGCCACGCTTCGACCTCGGTCGACTACGTTGCCCTACAAATCACCATTCGTGCATTGCGGTATCTGATCGAGAGCGGCGAAGCGCCAGAGTTCATGCGCTACGTGGATCAAACGTCGAAATGAGAACCTTCGCCCGTCGAATGAGTCGCTTATTCGCGCCGGAATGAACCGACGCACCGATGTCCTTCCGAACCCGGGTCCATCGGCCAACGTCCGCAAGGCCCGCCGTTCGAACGCTGATGAGTCAACCAACATGCAATCCCTAGGCACCCGCGGTCCCTCCGGAGTTTGCGCCGCCCACGTCATTGCCTGCTTGACCCGTTGATGCTCCTTTTGCGGGGTCTGCGCCGCATGCGGCGAGCGCCACGACGAGTATTGACGAATGCGCGATGAATCGATGATGGAACAGCGATTTCGAGTTGAGCATGGGTAAACGATACACGCATTTTCGCTTTGGTGTACAGCACGAACGTTTGTCGTTCTGGTATCGTCGACGAAGGCAAACCGCGAGTGCTAGCAAGGATGGTTCGCTTTACGTTTACATCGTCCACAACGAGCTGACGGGAACGGCCCAGATGTCCGGTGCGATTGCCGCGTGCTCCATTCCCGTATGCAGCACGATACCCCGGACAAACTTCACGCCGAGTGCTTCCGATAACGCGCGTAGTCCCTTGGTGTCGCGAATGCTGGCCGATGATGCCGATTTGACTTCAATGCCGACACAACGACCCATCGCATCCTCTAAAACGAGGTCCACTTCTTCGCCCGCCTGCGTGCGAAAGTGGTGCATCGATACGCGGGTGGTGCTCCACGTTGATTGCTTGCGCAATTCCATGGCGACGAAGGTTTCGAGCAATGGTCCGATCATTTCACTCGTAGAAAGCCGTTCTTCGTCATCCACTCCCACGAGATGCGCAGCAATGCCGCTATCGATGAGGTGCAGTTTGGGTGCTCGAACCAAACGTTTTCCCAGATTGATACTCCACGCTGGCAATGGTTGCAAAAGGAAAAGCGTTTCCAGCAGGGAGATGTATCGTTTTAATGTCGATTGGTTGAGCCCCAAGGAACGGCTTATTTCTGCGAAATTCGCGAGCGATGCGGTTCGTGCAGCGAGCAATGCCATGAGGCGCGGGAGCGTGGTCAAACCTTCGATATTGGCCAATTCGCGTACATCGCGCGACAACAACGTTGCCAAATACGATGCAAACCACGCCGTTCGTCGCGATGCCGTCCGACGTTGCAATGGCTCGGGAAAACCCCCACGGACAATACGTCGGAGCAGTTCGTCGCGGTCCATTCCCCGCCCGATCGTTGTTGGCCAATCAGCGGAAAACACAGCATCCACGAACCGTTCACGCCTGCCGTCGATTTCACCTTGCGACAATGGCCATAACGTGTGCACCTCCATGCGACCCGCGAGTGATTCGGACAAACGCGGCAAAAGCAAAACATCCGCTGAGCCCGTGAGCAGAAAACGTCCAGGTGTTCGGTCACGGTCGACTTCAGCCTTTATCGCACGAAAGAGCCCCGGCGCTCGCTGCACTTCGTCGATGATAACGCGTCCGCGCAGGCCGCTCACGAATGTGGTGGGATCATCGTTTGCCGCGCCAAACAAGGTCGGGTCGTCGAGCGTCAAGTAACGCGTCGGTTGACCTTCGCTGGCAAGCGCTTGCACGAGTGTGCTTTTGCCCGTTTGGCGGGCGCCATTGACCAGAACGACTGGGCTGTCCTTGAGCGCTTCGAGCAGCGAAGGCGTGATGTTTCGCGTGAACATGGCTGGTTTCTACTGCATGTGTGGCTGAAAATCAACCGCCTGGTGACGGAATTTCAACCAGCCACGTCGTCGCGTGGACCGGCCACTGCTAGGGCGGGAGCATACGAGTGAGCTAAAGCTTCAGTGGGCCGTCGTGCATCCTCTGGAGATGCATCGACAGCAATGGACGTCGGAGGTGGTCGAGGCGCATCAGGCACTGGCGGAGCTGCAATGCCAAGCGACGATCAAACGAGGCGGGAGGATCCTCGGACGTGCTGCCGAAGCGCGATCTTTTCGATTTCCGCTGCAGAAAGCTCGCGCGACGGCGACGACATCCG
Organism: uncultured Polyangium sp.; assembly: GCA_964514885.1. GTDB lineage: Bacteria > Myxococcota_A > Polyangia > Polyangiales > Polyangiaceae > Polyangium. The sequence continues at coordinate 3,667 of CAZETM010000511.1, forward strand.
TATCCAAATCCAACGCGCGACGAATACGCGACACGAGACCGAACAAATTCCCAACATCGGCCCCGACCAGCTCCGCAGGCGATGTCTTGAGCGTGCCCGGAAAAACGACGTTGCGTTCTGGAAAAACTGTCGCAGTCGAGTATGCTTGGCCGCACGAGGTTTGGCATGGCATCGATTGTCGAGCGGCATTGCGCAAAACATTCGGATATTCGATTATCCGCGGTTTGCTGAGCCGCTGCGCAACGAGATTCGTGAGAATGCAGAAAAGCTCGCGCGGGAAAACGGCGTCGAAATCGAACTCGTGGGCAAGGCTTGCGTGTAGCTTGGGGAACCCGCATCGCCCCCTCGCAGATGCCTCCGTCGTCGGTTGATCAAGTAAAGCGGACCGCCAACGATGGCTCTGGTTTAGCTTGAGTTTCTTACAAGTCACGATATCCGCCGCCAAAGTACACCTTCAGCTTGCCGATTGTTGTATGATGCGCTATTGCTGCACGTAACTCCAGTAGGTTCTGCCGAAAATGTCGACAGCAACACTGACGTTGGCGCTCCCCGAGGTGCTCTACCACCGACTGGAATTAGCCGCGGCTGCGACAAAACAGTCGCTCGAGGACGTTGTCTTGCACGCCCTTCGTCTTGGTAGCCCGCCTGCTTGGGACGACGTACCGCCTGAATTTCAACTTGATCTCGCCGCCCTCGAGAAGCTGGATGACGGTGCGTTGTGGGACGTCGCAAAGGGGAGCATGAACCTTGATGTCGACCGCCGTAACGAACTTCTGTCAATGAATGCGGACGGGCGTTTGTCGCCGGACGAGCGCGTCGAGCTTGAACACCTGCGGCACGAGGAAAACCGGTTTATGCTGCGCAAGGCGCACGCCGCGGCGCTTCTCGGATGGCGCGGGCATCCGGTGCCGTCTCCCTAATTGAACGCGGAGATGCCGTGGCGATCTACCTTCCGGACGAACTGCGCCGTCGAATCGATGAAACGGATCGGCGGCGATGTTGTTATTGCCTGATGGCAGAGGCAAACAGTGGCATCCTGTCACCGCTAGAGGACGTTGGTGCAGAGAAGGTTGGCATCCGCCGAGTGAAAGCTAAAGCGCGCAAACGCTTCTTTCGTCAGCGGATGTATCGTCGACTGGATGGGGTAGGAAAGCATCGATTGCGTTGGCGATGCTTATTGGCATCAGGCACGAGGTTGCTCATAGCCGCAATGCCTAATATTCGCCCGCCAACCTCGGCGGCATAACGAGTGACTTTGATCGAATCGGCTCCAACGGTCGGCAACATAGTTATCCTCGTGAATGTGGGGCCGGCAATGATGACTTCGCGTTCGGCGGGTAGACCGAGGAACGTTTCAATGTGGAAGATGCTGAGACGAGGAACCGTCCGGAGCATGCTCGGATGCGCTCTACCTCGAGGAGCCGATGGCTTCTGGGCATGGATCCTCAATCAAAAAGAGCTGGCGCGCAAAGCTCACGATTCAATAGAGATCCCCGCACTCAATCTCGGCGTGAAGCGTTCTATTGCCTGGCACCATTCGAGCGATGGTGAGGCAAGGTTCCATGGCGTATTGGCGCCAAACAGTGCATTACGCGAACAAGTCGTGGCCTCAGCCAGCCCGTACCACGGATGACGCGTGGCGAGGTAGACGCGTCATTGGCGAAATTGCCGGGTTATTTTTCCTAGGCACGCACTCAATGTACCACGCAGCCCAATACACCTCGACGCCTCGACAAGCTCAGTCACGTCGCGCGCAGGTCACCTCGGATACCTCGATAGGCCAATGCACGTCGCGCGCAGGTCACCTCGGATACCTCGATAGGCCAAGGTGCGTCGCGCGCGAACGTTTCGAGCGGTTCGGATGGCTGCCGACCGTGAAGCAATGCCAAAATCCGACGCGTTGCGCGGCCAAGTCGGCTGGTTGGTGGGTCGGCGATGTAGTCCGGACAGCTACCGCGGCCGGTGTTGGGTGCCGAGGCCGGCCGTGATGAACAGCGCGGTGGCCTTGCCCTCGATGTCAGCGGTGTGCCAGACGCCAGGCTCGTTGATCGCGAAGACATCTCGCCCGTCATTGAGGGTGTCTCGAAACGCGTTGCGCAGCAGATGTTCGATTCGTCGCGCTACATGCCACCAAGGCTTTCGTCGACGAGTTGCAAAGCGCCGTTTACCGCGGGTGCCCAACCGTAACGAAGGAGCGTGTCGGCAAGGTCTTCTCGGTCGTAAACCTTTTGGCGTAATGGTTGAGGGGGCGTGCTACGATGGATTGGTCGTGGCTTTTCGTCGAAGATCAACGGCTCGATATTGCCGATATCGGCGGCACGCGTCATCTTCACCTGGCGGTGCAAGCACCACCATTGGCGAACACCAGCTTCGCTACCGGCTTCGGCATGGCGTCGAAAATTCCCGCCATCTTCGGATCGCCAGACATTCCGACATCCATCGCGCAACCCTCGGCCAGAATCGGATCGACGATGCCATGCGTCGCGCAAGCCTGCTTGCCAAAAGTGACCGCCTCAGGCGCGAGATCCGCGAGCGTCACGATACGCGTGCTCGCGCCGATATGCTTGGAAATGAAACTCGATGTGGCGCTCGCGACGTCGAGGAGCGACTCTCCAGGCAGTACCCGCCAGCTTTCGGCATATACGTCGTAGAGCGTATCGGCATTAATAGGCTGGGACAGCGTTTCGCCGCTGCGCGTGCGCAGGTCGTCGTTGATATCAGCGTTGCGGGTTCCGAGAAGGCCGGAAACATCCCCGGTGATCCATTTCTGGAAATGGACGTGTATCGCCTCACCCGCATTGACGCTGACGAGCAGTTCTCCACGTCGATTGGGCAGAATCACCTGATAGGCGTCGTCCCACGGCAGCGCTTTGAGATGGCGGATTTGCCCACCTCCTGCAAGATCGTACGTCGCATTGCACGCTTCCTCGGCTACGCAGTTCATTGCGAGCGGGGCATCGTCCACCCAGAGATGTGATTGTTGGTCGGCATAGAAGTTGATTTTATGGCTTCCGACCTTCATGGCTGCGGCCATATTGACGGTGAATTGCGTATCATGGAGCCACGGCGCCATACGGGACTGCACCATGACGTCGCTGCCATTGGTCGCCAGGACGAAATCTCCTATTGCCTGGAAGTCATACCAGAGACCATCCCAAGTCACGACATGCGGCTCGCCGACAACCGAACCGTCGCCGTCGCAGACATCGCCCGTTTCGTCGCCATCGCCATCGGCCTGATCGGTGTTCGGTACGGTGGGGCAATTGTCGCAGGTATCGCCAACGCCATCGCCATCGCTATCGGTCTGATCGGTGTTCGGTACGGTGGGGCAATTGTCGCAGGCATCGCCAACGCCATCGCCATCGCTATCGGTCTGATCGGTG
>CAZETM010000512.1:0-7023 GCA_964514885.1 uncultured Polyangium sp.
CAACCGCGTTGATCAAAAACGATGACGTCTCGCGCGATGGCTTCGGCTGCCACCTGCAAATCAGTTGCCCCTCCAACGACTGCCAGCCCAATCCCCGTTCCATGCGCTCGAACGACCACGCCCATGGGAAGGTTTGACGTCAAAGCAACGATTGTCGCGTCCGATCCATAAATGTGCAGCTCGTGAGCTGGCTCGGGACAAACCGTCTCCACAATCTCGAGATGACCTTCCGAGACAAACTCGGGATCGTCACTGAGCGCACGCACCAGCAATTCCGTAACCACCGGATCACGACGCGAAGGTTTCACGAAAACCCGCGGCGACGTCGCTACCGCCAATGCGATCGCTCGTAATGGCGCCGTACACACGTTCGCCGAAAGCACGACATGACAAACCGGAGCCTGGCCCGTCGATTCGAGCAATGCATCGATTTCCGCATCCGTCGGCGAGGTCTCGAAAAACTCCCGCAACGCTAGCTCGACCGCTTCACTGGTCAAACCCGTCGCTTCAGGCAAACGCGCTCGAGCCTCTTGGCCGAGTACATCCGACGAATCCTGAATACGCCGAGCTGCAGCGATTACGCGCAAAACACGTCGTCGCGCTTCGGCTCTATTCACGAGCGCCCCGTGACCACAAGATCCTCGACCGCCAATGAACACCCGCGCAACATGGCCCCTGGAGCCCGCCCAAATAATTCGACACCCGCTTCCGATACACGACCCAAATCCATCGTTTGAATCGCGACGCACGAATCGACATTGGCCAAGTCGACAAATCGCAAAAGACCCGTTTCCCCCCGTGGAAGCGGCAATAACGACACAGGATCGACCACCGAGACATTCAACCACGGGGGCGTAAAATAATAGCCGTGCGTCGTTTCCGCATGAAAACCAACCGCCGCCGCCAGCGTGCCCTCGTATAGCTGGCTGGACAATTCGGTCATGCCGTATTCACTCACGACGTGACTTTCAGGGACACCAAACATACACGAAATGGTTTTCCGAAGCTCATCCGGACGAACCTCGCGCGATCGACCCTTGAATCCTCCCGTCTGCATGATGCGGCTGCCCGGTGGCAGCTTTAGATTTCGGCCTGCTCCACCGTCAATCAAATGCACAAATGCAAACGACGTCCCGAGCACGAGGACCGGAAGACCTGAAACGTGCGCGTCTGCCACCGCGCTCTCCATACGATCGACATCGAGCACCCAATTACTGACCAAATACTTAGAATAATCGCCGATCGTTTGGACGAACTTTTCGATCATGAACGATAACGAGGAATCAGGTACCTCCGCGTCGCTCGGCGCCAATACCAAAACCGCATATCGCTGACCATCAGGCCAAAGCATTCGCGCTCCCCAACGCAATGCCGCCAGCTCGTACGTGGCCGTCGTGCGCATAGGATGCTCGCCACGCGCTTCCTTACCCTGCGAAGTGCCACTCGTGCGAAACACTCGCTCGTCTCGATCCGGTGCAAACGCCGCGATACGCGCCAAACGAAAAACATCACAGGGCAATGCGGGAATACCGTCGGCACTTCGAAGCGATGCAAGATCGACTGCGCGCGCCCGGCAATACCGAGCAAACGCAGGAACAAACGCAGCCTGATAACGAGCAATCTCGAGCGCGAGATCGTCAAACCGCTCCGTCTCGGATCCGTCGAGCGACGCTTCGATGAACGTGCGAACACGCAAATGCAAACCGTCGCTGGTTGGCTGCAGAGTCACGCGGCGAGTCGTAGCAGCACGGGCGTGCGCATCAAGCGAGCGCTGCCTTCATCGCATCCGCAGCCGCCGTGAGCTGCTCCTCGGCAATCGTGAGCGCCGGAGTCCACACGAGAACTTCTCCGCGCAAGCCTCCCGTCGTGACGATGTAACCAAGCTCGAGCATGCGACGTGTCGCGCGTAGAGCTAGCTCGCCACTTTCCATCGCGACGCCGATCATCAACCCCGCACCTCGCACTTCGACGACTCCCGCCGCGCCCGTGAGCACGCCTTGGAGATACGTTTTCGTTCGAGCTCCAACTTCCGCAGCGTTCGAAACGAGCCGTCGAAAACGCAGCGAATCAAGTACGGCAATCGCGACGGCACACGGCAAAGGCGCTCCCGCATGCGTGGACGTATGCACGGTTTGTCCACCGCGCGCCCACGCCTGCATGATCTCGTCCGGTGCAATGCACGCCGAGATCGACAAGCCTCCACCCAAACCTTTGCCGAGCACGAGAACATCGATCGATGCACCCACCGCGGTCGAGCGAAGCATCGCGCCCGAACGACCAAGGCCCGTCCAGATTTCGTCGGCAACAACCAGCGCTCCATGACGATGCGCAAGCTCGGACAAACTCTTCAGGAACCCATCAGGCGGAACGACAACGCCTCCACGACCAAGAATGGGCTCGACCAAAACCGCTCCAACATTGCCTCGAGCCAACGCTTTTTCGACAGTGCCGAGCGAGCGATCAAGGTCCGCTTCGCTGCCTGGATACGGCGCGAACGAGACGTGCGGATTGAGCTGATCAGCAAACGGCGCGCGATAACTTTCACGAAGACCACACGCTGCAAGCGGACCATATCCCAAGCCGTGATAGCCGCCTTCGAACGCGACGAGACCAGGCTTGTTCGTTGCGAGCACACAAGTCTTGAGCGCCGCAGTGACGGCATCACTACCGCTTTGCGTGAGCAACACGCGCGGCGATTGCCCAGGGTGAATTGATGCGAGACGTTCGAGCAGCGCAACCTTGATGTCCGCCGAATACAAATCACCAAGCGCTTGCACCAATCGATCCGACTGAGCTTCGAGCGCTCGAGTCACCGACGATGATGAGTGACCGAGCAAGACAGAGCCAAATCCCGCGGCGAGATCGACATAACGATTGCCATCGACGTCGAAGAGATTTGCGCCTTTGCCAGTCGTGAAAAACACCGGCGTCATGTCCGCGCCGGTCGACTGCTCACGATCCTGGCGACGTTGTTCGAATGCAGGACACTCGACGCGCTGCAAACGATCGAACGCGCTACGCGATGCAGGGCCAGGCGGCGTGATGCGAATGTCCGGAAGCTCGATCCCGGAAGCTTCTTCCGCAGGCTGAGGAAACTCGCTGAGCGCCATGATTCGTTCGTATCACGAGTGAGCGAAATTTGCTTCAGTCGTGAACGATCGGCGGCGCGATCCGATCAGGAACAGACGCGATTTCGTCCCGTGCGTTTCGCCTGATAGAGCTTCTCGTCAGCGCGCTTGATCAAGTCCGATCCAACGCGATCGTCGCTTTCGAGAAGCGCAACGCCGAGACTGATGGTGACCTTGATGTTGTCGGCTTGGAACACGAAGGAGAAGTCTGCGACCTTCTGCCGAAGTGTTTCTGCAAGCGCGGCGGCCCCAGCGAGTGGCGTTTCCGGCAAGATGATCGCGAACTCTTCACCGCCGTAACGCGCGAAGACTTCATCACGACGAATGCGCGCTTGTACGACGCGCGCGACTTCCTTGAGCACGTAGTCACCCGCGAGATGACCATGCACGTCGTTGATGCGCTTGAAGTGATCGATGTCGAACATGAGCACCGACAACTCGCGCTCGTGCCTTCGACCGCGGATCATTTCGCGCTCGAGCGCTTCGTAGAGGTAGCGCTTGTTGTAGATCTGCGTGAGGCCATCGATGATGGTCATCTGGTAGATGACCTCGTGGTACTGCGCTTCGACGTCGGCACCTGAGAGGTACTTGAAAATCGTCGGGCCAACCTTCACTCGGTCGCCGTTTTTCAGGACAACCTCGCGCGTGATCTGCTCGTCGTTGCAGTAGGTACCGTTGGTGCTCCCATCATCGAGCAGCACCCAAGTATCGGCCTTCTTTTTGAACTGAGCATGTCGGCGCGAGACGCTGTCGCCATCCAAGACGATCTGGTTGTCGCTTCCGCGACCCACACGCGTGGGGCTGGTGTCGAGCACGAAGCGTTTGCCCAAGAGCGTGGGCTCTTTCGTGTAGATGACGACAAGGCAATCAGTCGTGGCCTTCGCCCCGGACCCGTCATTCGGCTGGGGCTGCACAACCTGCGTAACGCGAGTCTTTTCGTCGAAGTCGTTCACGCGTGTTCAGCCCGGTATGCCTGCGACATGGGTGGATTCGTCCTGCAATCGCGACCCACCCCCTCGGACGTCAGCCGGCCCATGAGGCGTAACCCTGATTCCCGGATCAACCTCCGGATCAAGCGTATCCATTCCGGCGCATAGACGTCAAGCCGCATTCCATGCTCCTCGTGTCGAGCGTACTGGCAACGTGCGGCGATTGCTCATGTCGCTCGCCGAAAGCACGGTGGCAAGAACGCGACCAGGGTCGAAGACCCACATCTGTCCAGGGTTGTCATGCGTTCACGGGGTTTCACCCCCGACCCGACCAGGGGTTGTCCACCCCTGGACCCGGACCAGCTAGCGCTGGACCAGCTTCGGTTTTTCCGCTTCGCGGTCAAACCGACCCAAGCAAAAGAATTTTTGTTCAACACGGTTTCAGCGCAAGAACCGCGGCGGCAGCGTCGTTCGCTTGACGCACACAGTCTGGAATGCCGACGCCATCAAAGGCCGCTCCGGCAAACCATAGACCCGGATGACGTCCCGCTCGCTCGCGGATGCGCTTGACTCGTTCGGTGTGTCCCACGTGCGGTTGCGCGTTTGCCTGTTCGTAACGAAAAACCTTCGCAAACAAGGGCTCCGCACGCACACCGATGAGCGCCGCAAGCTCTTCACGACCCACCGCGATGAGCTCTTCGTCGGTCGAGGCCAAGCGCGAAGGATCCCTATGACCACCAACGAATACGCGCATGAGCACCGAGCCATCGGGAGCTCGACCCTCCCACTTGCTCGAGATGAACGTGGCCGCGAGGACGCGCCGTCGTTCGTCCTTTGGAATGATCACGCCGACAGCATCGAGCGAATGCGGAACAGCCGATCGCGAGTACGCAAAGACAATCGTCGCGGTCGACAAGTACGGAATGCCGCGGAGCATGTCGGAAAGATCGACATCGAAGCGCTCGCACACGGACGCCGCAACAGGCGCAGGCGTGGACATGACCAAGCCATCGACGACGATCGATTCTTGGGCGCCGTTTGGCTGGCCAAACCGCACGGTCCACTTGCTAGAAGGCTCGGTGGGAGGCTCCGCGCCGATGATTGGAGCTCCAACGATGATGTTGCCGCCGGCTTTGCGAATGCTGGTTTCGAGCGCTTCGATGAGTTCGCCCATGCCACCCATGAGCGAATGAAAGGGGCTCGGCGGAGGCCCTCCTCCACGCGTTTTCTGAGCTTGGCGACGTTGCGCGAGCGCTCCGCGAATCAAGCTGCCGTGCTGGTCTTCGAGTTCGGCGAGTTGCGGAAATGTGCTGCGAATGCCGAGCTGATCGACATCGCCGGCGTAGATGCCGCCAAGAAGCGGATCGGCAAGAACATCGAGCGCTTCTTGGCCCAGGCGTCGTCGAACGAAACTGCCGATCGATTCGTCACCTTGGGCCGCAGGACGTTTGGGAACGAAGAGATCGAGGCCCATGCGCGCTTTCGCTTTCCACGAAAAAAGCGGACTGGTGGCGAAAGGCAAGAACCTGGTGGGGATGGTGAGAACGAGACCTTCGGGGAGCGGATGAAGTTTGTCTCGGCGCAACAGATACACGCGCCGATTTCGTTCGATGGTGGTGATGAGCCGATCGCCAAGGCCAAGCTCTTTGCAGAGCGCGGTGGCCTGAGGTTTCGCTACGACAAACGAATCGGGACCGCCATCGACGACAAACCCGTCTCGACGTTCGGTGACGATGTTGCCTCCGAGGCGCGGCCTGGCTTCGAGCAACGTGACGGACAAACCGTCACGTTTGTCCGAGGTGAGCAAGCGATGTGCGACCGTGAGCCCCGTGATCCCCCCACCGATGACGGCGATGTGGCGGTTTGTCACAATGAACCATCTCGACGGTAACTGTGCACGACGTCGATGAGCGCCTTGACGTTGTCGACGGGAGTTTGCGGAATGATGCCGTGTCCCAAGTTGAAGATGTGGCCCGGGCGTCCGGCTGCTTGGTCGAGAATCGCGCGCGCACGTTTGGCGGCGACTTCGCGGGGAGCGCAAAGCAGAAGCGGGTCGATGTTGCCTTGGATGGCGTGATCGTAACCAATGCGTTTCCAGGCATCGTCGAGAGGAATGCGCCAATCGACACCGATGACGGTACCGCCGGCATCACGTTGCGCTTCGAGGAGCGTGGAGGTGTTGGTGCCGAAGTGAATGACGGGCACGCCGGTTGTTTCGAGGTCGCGGAGGATGTGGCTGACGTGAGGCGCGACGTGCTCGCGATAGTCTTCGGGCGAAAGAGCGCCGGCCCAGGAATCGAAGAGCTGAACGGCTTGCACGCCGGCTTCGACTTGAGCGCGAAGGAAGCGCCGAACGACCTCGGAGATCTTGCCCATGAGCTGGGAGAAAAGCGCGGGGTCGCCCCACATCAATTGTTTGGCGTGAAAGTAATCCGAGGACCTTCCGCCTTCGATGAGATAGCTGGCGATGGTGAAAGGCGCGCCGGCAAAACCGATGAGCGGGGTTTTTCCGTCGAGTTCACGACGGATCAAGCGGATGGCTTGAAGTACGTAGTCGAGGCCTTCTTCGGGGTGGATGACGCGGAGTTTTTCGATGGCTTCACGCGTGCGTACGGGCTCGTGAATGACGGGTCCTTCGCCTTTGGCAAAGGTGAACGGCGCGCCCATGGGCTCGAGCGGGAGGAGGATGTCGGCGAAGAGGATGGCGGCGTCCATGCCGAGACGAAGGGGCTGCAACGCGACCTCGAGGGCGAGCTCGGGAGTGCGGCACAATTCGAGGAGCGTGTATTTTTCGCGAAGTGCGCGGTACTCGGCCATGTATCGGCCTGCTTGGCGCATGAACCACACGGGGGTGACGTCTGTTTCTTCGCGGCGGCAAGCGCGCAAAAACCTATCGAACATGGGCGCAACAGTGACCTTTACGGGCGATGGGAGCAACGGGGAATTGGTGGGGAGTGAGCGGGCGG
>CAZETM010000513.1:0-6978 GCA_964514885.1 uncultured Polyangium sp.
TTGTCCAGCGTCCAGCTTGCCGGGGAGTAAACGCCCTTGATTGACATTACGAGACCATCCAAGGCGCCGGAGAGCCTCTTCAGCGGAAGCTATAGTGGAATCGATGTCGTTTATGCGCTTCACGAAGCATTTCTCGGCAAGTGTTATCTCTGCGAGACTCCCGTAGAGCCTGGAACGCTTGATATCGATCACCTCAAGCCCAAAGCGAAAGGCCAGTTTCCCGAGCTGGAATGCGAGTGGACGAACCTTTTTCCAACGTGCAACACGCACCGATGCAATTTGCGGCGTGAGAAAAAGTATCCAGAAGGCGGGTTGCTTGATCCAGGCGCCAATCACTGCGTCGAGCAACGATTGCAGCAGACGATTGTTGATCTGGTTTCCGGCGTATTGCAGCAAGATGTGCGATGCCGTTTCAGTGCGGTGGATGAAAAAGACCAGGCGGCGGTGAATTCAGCGGTGGAACTCGACCGTGTTCATCAAGGCACGGGATCCAGCGAAAGAGCAAAGCTGAGCGCTGCTGCACTTCGAAAGGCCATTGCGAAGCGTATCATGCACGTCGCCACCAGTGTACGGCAGCTCCTGTCGCTTCCCGCGGATGCAAATGACCGACGGAGCGAATTGGAAACCGAGCTGCGTATTCATTTCAGCCGTCGTGCGCCGTATACGATGCTCGTGCGGGGCTACTTTGGTCACCGTCAGGAATTGCGAGCGCTTTTCGAGGAACAGTCTCCACTGGCTTAGTAGGCCGAGCCCCGAGAATTTTACTGCCGCGCAAATTTTTTGCGCAACTTTACGCAACTGGCCCTTCGCTCGCGACGATGGAGCTGATGCAGGGGCAACACGTGGCCCGCTGCGTTTGCGAGGGCCGATGAGTAAGCGAAAGCGGGCGCCGAAGCCAAAGAAGCAAGACGATGCGGATCTGAGCTTGCGACAACTGTCGCGAAGGCATCCCGAGGGTTTGGCGCGTAGGGCCCTTCGTGATGGTGAGGAGGTTGCGCACGCCGAGTGCATCGAGACGCAGGTGGTATCACGTCAGCGACGCGTGGATCGAGTGCTGCGAGTGACCACATCCACGGGCGAAGAACGGACACTTCATTGGGAGTGGACTGTGCGGCTGCATCGAGAGGTTCGTATACGCATCCACGAATATCATCAATTGCTGGCGATGGCCGCAGAAGATGATGCGCAGGCTGAGCGCAAATCTGGCGACCCGATACCAGAACCGCGGCGTATCGAAAGCGTCGTGGTCGTCTTGACGGGTCGGAAAAAGCTTTGGCCGAGGTATGGGGTTTATCGGACGTCGCCGAAGGGGGCGCGGTTTTCCGGAGTGCGCTACCGTATTGAAGCGGTGTACCAACGTACAGTTTCGGAGCTGGAGGCAATGGGTGGTGTGTATTGGTTGGCGTTTGTCCCGCTCGCAGTCGATGTGGACGAGGAAAAACTCCGGCGGGTCGTCGGGATAGTTCGCCGGCAAACGACGCGGGGGGAATTATCGGATTTCATAGCGACGATGGCAGCTCTTGCGGATGTAAAAAAAGATGCCCCGGGATTGGGAGATATGATAAGGTCGCTGGAACAAGGAGAGGTTCGTATGCGACATCCGTGGTTTCGGGATGGACTTGCCGAGGGGATCAAGCAAGGGCGAGAAGAAGGAAGAGAAGAAGGCCGTGAACAAGGCCGTGAACAAGGCCGTGAACAAGCCAAAGAGGCGCTCGGCTTGTTGGCGAAGCTGTTCGAGCGGCGTTTGGGACGTGAGTTGACTCCGAAAGAGCAGCGTCGCATTGCCACCCGAATGCATAAAGAAGCTCCTGACAAACTGACCGACGTGGTTCTCAACTTTGCCCGGGAAGAAATCGAAGCGTGGCTCGTGCCTCGGAAAGCCCGGACGAACCGACGTGCGGCCTGATCTGCGCGTATCTGCGAATATGCATCCGCCCCCCGCCCTCGCCGCATTCGACCCCACTGCCCACGAATTCGTGGCCAATCCTTATCCTGTTTACGCTGCGCTTCGCGAGCTTGGTCCCATCCATTACGACGCACGATCCAATCTCTGGCTCGTCACTCGTCATGTCGACGTGACCGCACTCCTGCGCGATCGACGCTTCGGACGCACCTATTTACACCTCGCCACGCACGCCGAAATGGGACGTCCAGACGAACCTCCCGAGCAAGCGCCATTTTGGAACGTCAATCGTAACGGAATGCTCGACCGAGAGCCTCCCGACCACACTCGCCTGCGGAACCTCGTTTCCAAGGCGTTTACCCCACGCACAGTCGAACAGCTAAGGCCGCGTATTCATGAAATCGTGGACGGCTTGGTCAGCAATGCGCTCCAACAACGCGAATTCGATTTGCTCGCCACCATCGCCGAGCCTTTGCCCGTTACCGTAATTGCTGAATTGTTAGGCGTGCCCGAAGCAGACCGCCACCTTTTGCGCCCGTGGTCGTCCGATATCTGCGGCATGTACGAATTGCATCCGTCCTCGAGCACGGCACAGCGAGCGGTGAAGGCGTGTGTCGAGTTCGCCGAATACCTCCGTCAGTTGGCCCGCGAACGGCGCGAACGACCGCGAAATGACCTCATCAGCGCTTTGGCCCAAGTTGCCGATGCGGGCGATCGTTTGACCGAGGACGAATTGATCGGCACGTGCGTATTGCTCCTCAATGCCGGTCACGAGGCAAGCGTGAATGCTGCCGGAAATGGTTTCTGGGCGCTGTTCCGAACTCCAGAACAACTCGAACGGTTACGCGCGGATCTTTCGCTCGTTCCACGCGCCATTGAAGAATTGCTTCGTTTCGATTCGCCATTGCAACTCTTCGAACGCTGGGTGCTCGAAGATGTCGAAGTCTGCGGTGTTTCCATTCCGAAAGGCGCCGAGCTGGGGCTGTTGTTCGGCTCGGCAAACCGCGATCCAGCCGTTTTCGACCAGCCAGATACCCTGGATATTGCTCGCGATCCGAATCCACAGATCAGCTTCGGAGCAGGCATTCATTTTTGCCTCGGTGCAGCGCTCGCGCGCCTCGAAGCGCAAATCCTGCTCGATACGATTCTGCGCCGTATGCCGCGTCTGCAGCTTGTCGAAGAGCCCACCTGGAAACCTGGCTACATCATTCGTGGCCTCGAGGCCCTTCGGGTCCGCGCGTAGAGTCCACTCGAAGCAGTGTCAACGGCACGAGCGTTCCTGGTTTTGGCGCCGATGTTGCCATTCTACTGTCGTAAATGTGCAGCGGAATCTCGATTTGTTTGACTACGTTCCCAGACAAACGCCGCCGCAAAGCGCTGCATGCTCCGCCCGCAGCATCCGTGGAACACGCGAGGCCCTCGTACAAATACAAACACGCCGGTGGATTGCGTAGGATATCGTCCAGGGAGGTCGAGGTTTCTCCGGACACACCAGGCGCAAATGCCGGAACCACCTTGAAACGACGATCACTTGCGCCCAAATTCACCGAGTCACCAATGCGCTCGAAGCGTAGCTCCATCGCGCGCGCATCGGTTCCAACGTATTCGATGACTGTGCAACCTGCGGGTACTTCGTCCCGTGCTGCACGGACAAAAGCATATTCTTGCATTTCGGAATAATGCAGATCGCCAATCCAATGGCGATGCAGCAGCGGAGCACCGAGCAGCGCGACGAACGATGCCAGAAGGCCCAGGCGCGCGCGACGCCACAAGAAAGGCACGCCAGCAGCGCCGAGCAGCAGAAACGGCACCACGAGGTGCATGTGGTAACGCGGCTGCATGGCCGGCTCGACGACGAACGCGTGCGCGGTCAAGAACAAGAGCAGCCAACCGCCGAGGAAAACGACCATCCGCCGCTCGCCCGTGCGCCAAGCATACACGCCTCCGATAATCGCGAGCACTGGAAGAACGAGCGGCGTTACGTTAAGGTCGGTCAAGACAAACAAGCGCGGAGTAAGCGCCACGGTCAAGGTTCGTCCAATCCAACTCAGGTCTGCGGCGGCATTGTGCAGAGCCGTCTCGTTTGTCGAAACGAACGCAGGCAAAGCAGCGAGCCAAACGCTTGCCGCCACGATAGCTCCCACGATCCGTCGTTTCACCGGTGCAGTTTCCGGATGGAGCGACGATATGGCCGCGAGGTATACCCCGACAAACATCATGTTGAGCGGCCGGAGCAAATATCCGGGATATAGCACGAGGGGCATTGCCGCGAGCGCCAAACCGCGGACAATTTTCGACGGATCGCGCAGCCAGGCGTGAATCAGCGCGAAGGCGAGTGACGTGAGCACGAGCGAAGGGACGAATGCGTCTTCGCAATGGGAAAAGCGAATGTGTTGTGGAAGCAATGCCAACGCAAACGAAGCAGCAATGCCCGCGCGAGGATCGCGTAGCAAATACGTAGCGTGCGAAAACAGTACGAGCGGCATGACGGCGGCATATGCAAAATTGGTCCACCCCATGACGTCGGTCAGGTAAAACGTTTGTCCGAATTTTTCGGAAATCGCCGCGAGCGCGGGGCCTTCGAATACGGCGCGTACGTTCGGCCAAACTCGACTCCACGGCCACGCGCCGAGCAGCGCAGGAGGCGCAAACTCGAGCCGCACTGCAATGCCCATCAGAATGATGATTGGCAAAACGAAGCGCATCCAGCGCGGGGCGTCCTTCAGGAGCCGAACGGCGAGCAAAATCGCCAGGCCCCAGATCAGCCCAATCCCCAAGATGCCATCAATTGCGAAATTTGAAAATGAAATGCCCGCTCTTGGACCCGTCGGTGTGGGGGCCGTAGGCGTCGTTTCCGGGCTCGAGTTCGGCGTGCGCTCATCCCGCTTGGGAGTCTCCCAGAATCCTCCAGTGTCGTTTTTCGCGAGCGTTTCGAGGACCTTATCGACGGCCGGATCGCTCGATGGATTCTTTGACGACGAACGAACGAGGACGAAACTTTGCGACCGCTGCGGCGTTTGCGGAGCATCGTCTGGATGAACGAGCGAAAACCGTTCTTCGCGGCCTCCTGCGGCGCGCAAACCGACGACAATCTTTTGCGCTTCAATCGACACTGACCATAATTTCCAATCGCCTTGGACATTCGATCCCAGGCTGTAGGGAGCGAAAAGTGCGAGGACTTCTTTTTCTCGTCCGGAACGGAGCACATGCGGGCCCGCAAATGCTTGCACCGTAACGAGCATCAGCGCGAAAAATAAGAATACCAAAAAAAGCGGATGTCGCGGTCTCGAGAAACGCATATCATCAACCTGGGTACGTCCGTGGTGAATGGCGCCAAGCGTTACGTGCTTTTCGTCCGGACGTCAAGACGGTTCGTACAATTCTTCTGCATACAATGCGGACGTGTTTTGCAGGCAAGCGCGACGTATTGCATGCGTAGCCTGGACGAACTCAGCACTATGGCTTGGTCGAATTTTGGTTTTCCCACGTGGACCAGGCGAAACCCGACTCGAATTCCAGGTTTTTCGTGTGCCTATTTCCGCGGTATGGGTGGGCCATGGGGGAAAACCATGAAGCTACTGCTCGTCGATGATCAGAACGTCGTGAGAGAATCGCTTGCAAAAGCGCTCCGCGATGAGCCAGACGTCACGCTCGTCGTCGAGGCCGAGAGTGCGAAAGATGCACTTGCTCAGAAGAACAAACAAACGTTCGATGTCGTCGTGATCGAATTGAGCCTGGCCGATCGGTGCGGCATTGAGCTTATCCGGCAGCTCAAGTCGTTTGGGGAGTCTCGAGTGCTCGTGTTGTCGACCTTTCGCGACGAGTTTCGCGTGGGCGAGGCGATGCGTGCGGGCGCGGATGGTTACTTGTCGAAGCGTTGTCGAATGAAGGAGCTCGCCGACGCGATTCGAACGGTGGCCAAAGGGCGAACGGCGGTTTCTTCGGACGTGAGCGCGGCGATGGTGCGCGCGCTCCAGCGGCGTGACGGCACGCACGGGGACATGGTTTCATCGCTCAGTGAGCGCGAACGGCAGGTGTTACGACTGCTGGCGATGGGCAGTTCCGCGAAGGAGGTGGCTGCACATTTAGCCATCAGCGTCAAGACTGTAGAAACGCATCGGGCGCGGCTTTGCGCCAAAGTTGCTACGCACAGCGTGGCCGATCTGACCCGCCTCGCAGTCCGTGCCGGACTGATTGAAATTTAACCCGCCCTATGAGGGTGTTTATCAGGCTGCTGCGCGTTGCGATGCGTCGGTCGGACTTACTCAGCGTACGATGTACGCTTCCGTCGTCCTCCCTAGCATCACAACGCTCGCAACGCCTGATAAACACCCTCTAAGCCTGACAGGCGCGCGCCGGGGGCGGAATTTCGTAATCACGATACTCGGACGGATCGCCAAGTTTTCCGTCCATCACGGCGCGCGCAATGTTGTACATCTCGCGCGCCGTGACGTAATGAAATCGAAACCCGTCTCGCTTGGACAACCACGCTAGAGCCTCGTGAAATCGCCGCTGCGGTGGTCCGAGAAGACTCGACGCCTCGCGCTCCGGTGCTCCGTGCGTCGAAAGCTTTACGAATATCCATTCGGGACGACCACGAACGGAAATGCCTTGGTCGATCCATGTCCGTAATCGTTCGAGATTCGCTGGATCTCGCGCCGTCAGCGCCCCAGCGTCGATACGGACCGGAAGGCCACCGCCCCTCGTGCGTTTGCAGAGCGACAATGGCCCTTGCACGCACAAGATTCGCTCTGCCCCGCCCTCCCCTACCCTCACCCGCTCACCGTGCTCGTGAGCGCGCCGTTGGCGCACGTCCCCCGTTGGATAATAAATGCGATTGATGATTTGCGGCTGCGTCGGATCCGGCGCCGATGGAAACGTAAAGTCTGCATAACATCCAAGCTGATACAACAAATCGAGTTCGTCATCGACGCCGCAAAATGCCCCGTCCGCTCGCGAATTCGCCAAACACCAATTGCCGTGAATAAAAGACCAGCGCGCTTGCCCGCGTACGCGTGGCACAAGGCCGTGTCGTCCCAGGTCGGAAATCGTGCGCTCGAGCTTTTCCGATAAAG
>CAZETM010000514.1:0-6957 GCA_964514885.1 uncultured Polyangium sp.
CTTTATTCTTTCCTCGATAAATGCTGGACACGTTCGCCCCCCACCCCTAGACTCGCCCCTCGTGACGGCTCGCCGAGCAACCGCAATTTTCGCGCTAGCCCAGTCTTTTACTGCTGATCGGACGATCGTCCAGCGGCGCGTGATGTGCGTAGTTCGCGCTGCGCTCCGAGGCCCGTCCTGCAATAAAGAAAGACATCGAGTAGAGGTTTGTCATGTTGCAACGTTCCGTAATTCTTTCGTTTCTCGTCGCCCTCGCCCTCGTCGCCCCCGCGTGCTCCAAAGACAGCGGATCGACGACAAAACCCGAGCCTGCTGCTGCGGCACAAGCCTCCAAGCAAGACGGCGCGCACGCTCCAAGCACCGTAAAACCCGGCTCGCACGAGGATTGGTGCGGCGAGCACAGCGTCCCCGAATCGCAATGCACCCGCTGCAATCCCGAACTCATTCCCGCATTCAAAGCCACCAGCGATTGGTGCGCTGAGCACGCGCTGCCCGAGTCGCAGTGCTTGAAGTGCAACCCGAACCTGAAGATCGTTCGACCTCCCAAGGGCAGTTGAGGTGCGTCGCCATATCGTCGCCGCCCTGGCGCTCCTCTTGGGGCTCGCTGGGTGCGGTCGAGACCCGAAGCAGTCGTCCGGAGGTCCGGCGAGCTCTGCTCAATCTAGCGCGGCAAACCCGGAGGGTGAAGGCAAACTTTGCGAGCATAAAGTGCTCGAAATGGTTTGTCCCAAATGCCACCCGAAGCTCGCGGCCGTCTTTCAGGCCAAGGGCGACTGGTGTGCGGAGCACGGCTTTCCGGAGTCTTTTTGTCCCACGTGCCACCCTGAACGCGGCGGACGTCCCGCTGCGAATGTGAGTGGAAACGACGGAGCCAAGGCTGGCGCAGAGACCAAGGCCCCCGCAGACGGGACCAAGGTCCGGTTCAAAACGAAGGAGACCGCTCGGCTCGTCGGCATTCAAACGGTAAAAACCGAGGCTCGGCAAAACACTGGCGGTGTCGTCGCCACGGCACGAATTGTCTACGATGCCACGCGTCTTGCGCACATCAACGCACGGGCGCCTGGCATCGTGCGCACCCTGAAGGTCGATATCGGCGCGCAGGTCAAGAAGAAGCACCCGCTCGCAGTCATCGAAAGCGCCGAAGTCGGCACAGATCGCTCCAAACTCCAAGCGGCGCAAGCGCGCGTCGCCATTGCGCAGAAGAACCACGAGCGGTTTGCGGCGCTGCAAAAGTCAGGCTTTAGCTCCGACCGAGACGTCCTCGTGGCAGAGCAGGAGCTTGCGGCGGCAAAAGCCGAGCGGACGGCTCTGGCCACGGGGCTTTCCATCATCGGCGCTGGTGGTGGTGCAGGTGGATCGTACACGCTCACTTCGCCAATCGATGGTGTGGTGACCCAGCGCGGAGCCACCGTCGGCAAATTTATCGGGCTCGAGGAGCTGCTTTTCGAGGTTGTAGACACCTCGGCCATGTGGGCGGAGCTGGACATTCCCGAGGTCGAGCTTGGAGGCGTTGCCGTGGGACAAACCGTGACGATCGACGTCGATGGGCTCGCTGGGCGCACGTTCAGCGGAATGATCACCTACCTGAGCCCGCAGATCGATCTTGCCACGCGCACGGTTCGAGCCCGTGTTCCGCTGGAGAACGTAGATGGTGCATTGCGGAGCAACATGTTCGGGCGAGCGCGCATCTCAATCGGTGCAGCCCGCGCGAACGTCATGGTGCCCGACGCTGCAGTACAGCGAGCCAAAGACGTGCACCTCGTGTTCGTCCGGTTGGCGGAAGACGAATACGAAACGCGGCATGTCGAGCTTGGTATTCGTGAGGGCAATCTCGTTGAAATTCGCAAAGGCGTGCGCCCCGGCGAAGATGTCGTGACCACGGGCAGCTTTCTGCTCAAGACCGAGACGTTGAAGGAGAGCATCGGCGCGGGCTGCTGCGACGCCGACTGAATTCGATGCTGAGCCGAATCATCGTTTGGTCGCTGGGCCACCGTTTCATCGTCATTCTCGCGACCGTGGCCGTCGCGATTCTCGGGGCGGTCTCTTTTCACCGCCTGCCCATTGACGCTTTTCCCGATACCACGCCCGTGCAGGTGCAAATCAACACCGTCGCTCCGGCCTTGTCGCCAATCGAAATCGAGCGGCAAATCACGGCCCCGATCGAGCAGGCCATTTCGGGGCTTCCCAAGCTCGACGAAGTGCGGTCGATTTCACGGTTTGGTTTGTCGCAAGTTACCGTGGTATTCGAGGAAGGAACCGATATTTACTTCGCGCGGCAGGTCGCCATGGAACGCCTGCAAAGTGTGTCGTTGCCGCCGAATATCGAGCGCCCAATGCTTGGCCCGGTCGCCACGGGCCTCGGTGAGGTTTTTCATTACCTCGTTTCAGGCGAAGGCAAAACCCTGAGCGAGCTGCGCACCGCGAATGATTGGATCGTCAAACCACAGCTCCGGTCGGTGCGTGGCGTGGCAGAAGTAAACGCTTGGGGCGGCGATGAGCGGCAAATCCACGTGGTCGTTGATCCCATGCAGCTCCAGCGGCGTGGTCTCACGCTTTCGCAGCTTGCCGAAGCCATCGAGCAGAACAACGCCAACGTTGGCGGCGGAAGCCTCGATCGAGCCGGTGAAGCGACGCTCGTACAAGGCATCGCGATTGCCACGCGCCCGAGCGACGTCGAGGACATGGTCATCACGGCCCACGATGGCGTCCCCGTTCGAGTTCGTGATGTCGCAAAAGTCGTCGAGGGACGGGAGATTCGTCGCGGCGCCGTGACGGCGGATGGTAAAGGCGAGGTTGTCCTTGGTCTGGGTTTCATGCTCATGGGTGAAAACAGCCACGAGGTGACGAGCCGCCTGAAAGTGCGCCTGGCCGAAATCAAAAAGAGTTTGCCCCCGGGAATCCAGGTCGACGTCGTTTACGATCGCACCGAGATCGTGGATCGCGTCTTGCGTACGGTCCGGACGAACCTGCTCGAAGGTGGCATTTTGGTCATCGCGATCCTATTTGTTTTTCTGGGCAATCTTCGCGCGGGGCTCGTGGTCGCGTCGGCCATTCCGCTCTCCATGCTTTTCGCCTCGAATTTCATGCTGCGATTCGGGATCGCGGGCAGCTTGATGAGCCTCGGTGCCATTGATTTCGGCCTCGTCGTCGATAGCTCGGTCATTATGGTGGAGAACGCCACGCGGCGCCTTGCAGAGGACAATGGTGCGCGACCCGTGAGCGATGTCGTGCGCGATGCAGCGCTCGAAGTCCGCAAACCGACGATGTTCGGCGAATTGATCATCATGATCGTGTATTTGCCGATTCTTTTCCTCGAAGGTGTCGAGGGAAAGCTCTTTCGGCCCATGGCGCTCACGGTTATTTTCGCGCTCGTGGGGTCGATGATTCTTTCGCTCACGCTGATGCCGGTACTGGCAAGTCTTTTCTTGCCGCGTCGAGTCGTGGAGCGGGAGAACTTTGTTGTCCGTGTGCTTTTGCGCGCGTATCGCCCGGCGCTTCATTTCGTGCTTGGTCATCACCGGTTTGTCGTGGCTATCGCCGTGGTTTTGCTGGGCGGAGCAGTCGCATTGTCGACGAGGCTCGGCTCCGAATTCGTGCCGCGACTGAACGAGGGCGCAATCGTGATCAATACGATCCGGCTTGCGGGCGTCTCCATGGAGGAATCGACGCGTTACGGCCTGCAAATCGAGAAAACGTTGCGCGAGAAGTTTCCAGACGAAATCGCACGCGTCTGGACGCGCACCGGAACAGCCGAAGTGGCCACCGATCCAATGGGTATCGAGCTGTCCGACGTATTCGTCACGCTTACACCTGGAGAGCGCTGGAAGCGTGGCGCAACGCAGGACGAACTCGTGCACGCAATGCAGGGGGAGCTCGAAAACCTGCCTGGAATGCGCATGGTCTTTACGCAGCCCATCGAAATGCGGGTCAACGAAATGACCGCCGGGGTTCGCTCGGATGTCGGCGTCAAACTCTTCGGCGAAGACTTCGAAATCCTGAAGGAAAAAGCGCGTGAAATCGAGGCGGTCCTGAAGGCCATTCCAGGCGCTGCCGATATTGTTACGGAGCAAGTCACGGGACAACCGTTGCTTCAGATCGAGGTAGACCGCGCAGCAATCGCCCGTCACGGGATTCCTGCGCACGAGGTGCTGGATGTCGTGGCGTCTCTCGGGACGCGCGAAGTCGGTCAAATGCAAGAAGGTGAAAGGCGTTTTCCCATTTCGCTACGACTCGACGAACGATATCGCACCGATATCGATGCCGTGGGACGTATTCTGATTACGGCGGCCAATGGCACGCAAATTCCGCTTTCGAGCGTGGCTCGGCTGCGCCTGGTCGAAAGCCCGTCGACGATCAATCGAGAGTGGGCCAAGAGGCGGATTGTGGTGCAAGCCAACGTGCGAGGCCGTGATGTCGGCACGTTCGTGCGGGAGGCGAACGCGCGGATCGACGAGAAGGTCGTGCTTCCCGCCGGCTATTATGTACGTTATGGAGGGCAATTCGAGCATCTCGAGCGCGCACAACAGCGGCTGCTCATCGTGGTGCCCGCGGCGCTCGCGCTCATCTTCGCCTTGCTCTATTTCACGTACGGGCGCGTCCTGGACGTGGCCCGCGTATTCACGGGCGTGCCATTCGCGGCAATTGGTGGAATCGTGGCTTTGTGGATGCGCGGACTGCCATTCAGCATTGCGGCAGGCGTGGGATTCGTCGCGCTTTCGGGCGTCTCGGTGCTCGCCGATATCGTGCTCGTATCGACGGTCCGTCAACTCTTGACCGCTGGCATGCCCCTTCGCGAGGCCGTCGAGCAGGCTGCAGAGCGCAGGCTTCGTCCGGTCCTCATGACGGCCCTCGTCGCAAGCCTCGGGTTTTTGCCCATGGCCATCAATACCGGCGTCGGCGCCGAGGTGCAGCGCCCATTGGCGACGGTCGTCATTGGCGGAGTGATTTCGTCGACGCTGCTCACGTTGCTGGTTTTGCCGGCGCTTTACGTTGTATTCGGCGCGGGCAAACGAGACGACGAACGCACGCGAGAGCAATCGAATGCGCCGACCTGATTCCGTGCGCATTGAACCAGGTGGATGCGGTGGAGTTGGATTCGCTTGACAGACCTCGCTGCAACTCATACAACCGCTCGCACCAGTCGATCCTGAGAGACGCTCCGTGGGCAAACTGAAGACGACCGCGATGCGAAAACCTGCGCCCAAAGTGGCGGCGCGTAGCGCATGTGCGTGGCTCGTCGAGACCACTACGTGTCTGATAAGCAGCGTTTTCCTCGTCCCGTCGTTCTTGCGTTCGTTCTTTCGTTCGTCCGAACAAACCACGTCAAAGCGTGCGCGGCCATGGCCATCCCGTGCGGCACGTCTCATGCGGATCCTTCTCGTCGCCCTGCGCATCATCGTGGCCGTCACCGCCGTGCAGATCACGGGCATTCCGCATGTCGTGAAGGATGTCATCGCCGCGGTGCAGGGTGATGACACGCATGACCCGTGTCCTAACGAAGAGGATGGGCGCGAGTGCCCACCCGGCTGTCCTAGCTGTCATTGCGCGCATCCGATGAACGCGCTGCCATCGGTCCCGCCACCGATGGTGCTCGACTTTCTCATTCCCCTTGAAGTTGCCGTAGCCCCGCACGAGGCGCAAGCACCTCCGGGACCCGAACCAGCGGGCTTGTACCGACCCCCCAGATTCCTCGACGCCTGAGTCCTGGGCCCGTAATTCGAGCGGTAGTCGTCGCGTGTTCGCGCGCCTCTTCCGCTCCATCTGGGACGCCGTCTGCGCATGCGCGACGGCAGGAGTGTCGGTCGTGAACCGTATGTATTGCATCGCGTTCGCCGTTGCGGCGATCGCTTGTTCGTCGTTTGTTGTCGAAGCTCGCGCAGAAGCATCGTCTTGTACACCCATCAACCGCGCCAACCTGGTCCGATGTGCGCTCGAAGGAAGCCTAGCGGCGAAAGCAGAACGCCAGAACCTCGAAGCCGCAGTGGCTCGACAGGAGGCCGCGCGTCCTGTTCTTCCTTCGAATCCAGTGCTCGAAGTGTCCGGGGCTCGTCGATCTGTGGCGGGCCAGGCACCCGTGATCAACTGGTACGCGACGTTGTCTCAAGAAATCGAGATCGGCGGCCAACGGGGGGCAAGGAAACGCGTCGCAGACGCCGAACATGAAGCACAAGAGAAGACAGTCGCCAAGACGGATCGTGACCTTGCGGCGGCAGCTTGGCGGGCCTATTTCGAGGCGATTGCGGCGCGGGAAGAAGTTCGTCTAGGCGAACAACTCGAAGCGTTGACCGCAAAGGTGGCAGCAGCTACGCGCGCCGCGGCGGACAAGGGCCTCGTGTCTGGCATAGACGCAGATGTCGCGGAGGCGGCCCATCTGCGCGTAGCCCAGGATCGAATCGCCGCATCACGACGGGCCCAAGTTGCCAAGGCTGCGCTTTTGGCGTCCATGGGGCTCGATCCGCGTCTCGACACGGGCGTCGAAGGCGATCTCGTGCCGCTGTCCGACGTGGAGGCATTTGCCGAAAAGCAAGACACGCGGGCGGTCGAGGATCGACCTGAGGTCCAGGTGCTCGAAGCTACGGGCCGTGCGTACGAGGCACGAGCGGCTCTTTATCGGCGCTCCAGGATCCCGAATCCAACGTTTTCGGTCTTCGTGCAAAACGATGGATTTAATGAGCGCGTGTTTGGCGTGGGCCTTTCGCTCCCCATAACGTTGCCGCAGCCCGTGGGGCGCACGTATGCAGGCGAAATCGCCGAATCCGAAGCGTTATCGCGACGCTCGAAAACCGAAGCAGAGCAAGCTCGCCGCGAGATCCGCCTCGATTTAGCCAATGCCCGGGCGTCATTCGAGTCTGTCCGAGCGCAGAGTGAGCTCTATACGAATGAGCGAGTTGGACGTGCCAATCAAAGCCTTCGCTCCATTGCGTCAGAAATCGAAGCTGGCCGTCTCGCGGTGCGTGA
>CAZETM010000515.1:0-6952 GCA_964514885.1 uncultured Polyangium sp.
GATCGCGTTCGACGCCGTAAGGATAAGGCCACATGCCAGGCCCTTCGCACGCAAACTCCCACTGCTCGACGGAACAAAGATGTTTGCCCTCGGCCTGGCACGCGCGACTCGCTTCGTTCCAGTCCGCCATCACCACCGGTTTGACGCCCTGCAAGTTCGGGTACTCGTACGTGTCGATGCAGTAGCGGCGTCGTTCGAGCTTCCCTTCGCAAAGTACTTCGGGGCCGAACTGTTCACACAGGTCCTGCACACCTTCGCGATACCGCAAGCACTTGTGACCCACGAACGGGCAGTAGATGCCATCGACGAGCACCATGCCTTGGAGACACATCGTGGCGCTCTCGGGATTGACCTGAACGTAGACAGGCGGCGGAGCGGGTGGTTTCACTGATGCTTTGAGTGCAAACGAAGCAGATGCTGAAGGGATCGCGGACGGCGTCAAGACGAACACCGGAACAGAATTCGCTACGGGTAGTCGCGGCGGCTCTTGTCGCCTCACGGTGATGAGCACCGCGCCAAGCAGCAGCGAGAACGCGAACACGAGGGGAAAGACGATCGTCGAGCGCGGATTCATTCGCCCTCGGAACGATCGCGTTTCGGCTTGTCTTCGATGAACGGCAACGGAGGATCGACGACGACTCCATCACGCGTATCGGAGCAACACCGAAAGCCCACTTGGTAAAACGTGAACGTGGGTCCATGCGACTTCGTCGTGAGCCGGCACGTGTTGCGCACGGGACCCCAGTAACCACCGTTCAATGTCGAGACGCGATCGGTCGTGGAATGATCGGCTTGGTTGTCGGTCCACTCGTCGACGTTGCCCACGAGATCGTAAACGCCGAACGAGCTTACGCAGTTCGGATGCGAGCCGATCGGATCGGCTTGCCACAACCGCGCGATCTCGTCGTCACGCGTGCGCTCGTTCGTGATGGCCGCGATGTCCGCTTCGACAGAGGCGCGATCGATGTTGCATGGACTTGGTTGGCGCACGAAACCCCACGGATAAGGCAACCGCTTCGGTCCTTCACACGCGAGGATCCATTCCGATCGGCGACAGAGACGTTTGCCGACTGCTTCGCAACTTGATTTGGCCTCAAACCAATTCACGTACACTTTCGGTCGTTCACCGATGCGATTCGGCCATTCGTGTTTGTCGATGCAGTAGCGTCGTCGATCCTGGTGTCCAAGACAAACCTCACCACGCGAATACTCGGGACAACCGTGCCCGGTCCCTTTCGCTCCCTTCAAGCAGCGATACGCAAGACCTGGACAGAACAAGCCATCGACCAGAGCCATGTCGTCAGGACACGCCGCGGGTGCGGAGGCATCTGTGGACATGACGGCTGCGTCATCGGCGGATGGAGCAAAGACGACCGGCAGAGTTTGCCCGGACGTACCAGCATCACCATCGGAACGATGGGTCGAGGGCGAAACGCAGGCGAGCTGGGCAAGTGCCAAGGCCGCAAGGCCTCCTACGCCCACGACGAACCGCATGTCTGTCCTTTTGCCCACGACTCAACCTGCTCGGCACGCGCCGGCGGGTGCTCCCGCGTAAGTAGACACGACCTCGACGACGCGGGAAAAGTTTTGGCCACTCAACGACACAGAGGAGAATGCGGACCTGCTGGACGGCGCTGGAGCAGATTCACACGCACCGTGCTAGCTCTCGCAACTCCATGAATAGATTGCTCATCCGCGGGGCGCGGCAGCACAACCTCAAGAACGTCAGTTTGTCCCTCCCGCGGGACCGGCTCGTGGTGATCACGGGGCCGAGCGGTTCGGGCAAATCGTCGCTCGCGTTCGATACCATCTATGCCGAAGGACAACGCCGCTACGTCGAGTCGCTCTCGGCCTATGCGCGCCAGTTCCTCGAGCAGCTCGCGAAACCGGATGTCGAGTCGATCGAAGGTTTGTCGCCCGCGATTGCGATCGAACAACGCGCTCTGACCAAAAGTCCGCGTTCGACCGTCGGCACTGTCACGGAAATTTCCGACTACCTGCGCTTATTGTTTGCGCGCGTAGGAACTCCTCACTGCCCTCAATGCGGCTCGCGAATCGAAGCGCAAACGGTGCAACAGATCGTCGACCGCATCTTGGGTCTCGACCAAGGCTCGCGCGCCACGATACTCGCGCCGATCTGTCGTGCACGTCGCGGCGAGTTGAAGCTGGAGTTCGATCGTTTACGTCGGGAAGGTTTCGTACGGATTCGTATCGATGGAGAAGTCGTCGATCTTGGTGATGAAATCGTTCTCGATCGCGCCAAGCCTCACGACCTCGACGTCGTCGTTGATCGCATCGTGGTCAAGGATGGCATCAAGAGCCGCCTGACCGACTCGGTAGAGCTGGCGCTGAAGCTCGGTGAAGGGCGATTGCTCGTGGATCGTTCGACCGACAAAGCACGGGTGGAACCGATCTGGATGAGCGAGCGGTTTGCGTGCGTGGCTTGTGGCATTTCGCTGCCGCCGATCGAGCCGCGGATGTTCTCGTTCAACGGTCCGCATGGAGCGTGTCCGACCTGCGATGGCATCGGGTTTCGCACTCGAATCGATCCTGAACGGGTCGTCCCCGACGATCGACGCACGCTACGTGAAGGCGCAATCGTCGCGTGGGGTCGTCGAGGAACGATCGCACTGTCGACGGAAACGAGTCGCGCGGTGAATGCGCTCGCAGTCAGTCCCGACGTGCCGTTCCGCGATCTCGACGAAGCTACAAAGCAAGCGTTGCTCTTCGGTTTAGAGAGCGCGCCGGCCAAAGGCAAACGTAAAGGCAAAGACGGCTACGAAGGCATCGTTCCGCGACTGGAAAAGCTGCTTTCGGCGGGCGAAGGCACGCTCGGAGAAGACGCTGCCGAAGACGAGGACGAAGCCGACGACAGCGCGACGTTCGAGGACATCGGGCGTTACGCGGTCACGCGTGGGTGTGAGGTTTGTAAAGGCAAACGCCTGCGGACCGAAGCGCTCGCGGTGAAGCTTGCGGACAAGAACATTGCCGATGTCGGCACGATGCCGCTGCGAACGCTTCGTTTGTTTCTGGAAGGTCTCGCGCGCATCGACGGAGTGTTTCAACTGCAACCACGTGAGCGAGCGATCGCCGAGCCGCTTTTGCGTGCTGTCGTGGCGCGCCTCGGATTCCTCATCGACGTGGGTTTGGACTACCTGACGCTCGATCGATCAGCGCAAACGCTTTCTGGTGGCGAGGGACAACGTATTCGCCTCGCGACGCAAATCGGCGCGGCGCTCGTCGGCGTGTTGTACGTACTGGACGAACCCAGCGTCGGTCTGCATGCCCGTGACAATGCTCGCCTGCTCGAAGCGCTGCGCAGGCTCGTGGATCTTGGCAACACGGTGCTCGTCGTCGAACACGATCGCGATGCAATTCTGGCTGCGGACTACGTGGTCGACATGGGTCCTGGTGCGGGCGTGCATGGTGGGCAAGTCGTTGCGGAAGGAACGCCCGCGGAGATTCAAGCGAACCCGAAGTCGGTCACCGGCCCGTGGTTATCCGGGGACAAACACCTGCCCATTCCCAAGCAACGTCGCACGGGAGATGGTCGAACGATTCGTTTGGTGGGCGCAAAAGCGCACAATCTGCAGAACATCACGGTCGAGATTCCGATTGGCACCTTGTGCGCGATCACCGGCCTGAGTGGCTCGGGCAAGTCGAGCTTGATCGTCGACACGTTGCTTCCTGCAGCGAGATCTTCGCTTTATCGCGCGAACGCGCCGATTGGCGAATGCGACGCCATCGAAGGTTTGTCGCACATCGACAAAGTCATCTCGATTGATCAGGCGCCCATTGGTCGCACACCGCGTTCGAATCCTGCGACCTACACCGGGGTTTTTGGGCTTTTGCGCGAGGTGTACGCGGCGCTCCCCGAAGCTCGCGCGCGAGGTTACAAGGCGGGACGCTTTTCGTTCAACGTCAAAGGCGGCCGTTGCGAATCTTGTCAGGGCGATGGGGTTTTACGCGTCGAAATGCACTTTTTGCCCGACGTGTTCGTCACGTGCGAGACCTGCGGGGGCAAACGGTACAACCGCGAAACGCTCGAAGTTCTTTATCGCGGCATGTCGATCTCGGATGCCTTGTCGTTGACGGTCGATCAGGCGCTCGAGCAATTTGAAACCATTCCACGCATTCGTGATCGGTTGCTCGCGCTCAGTCGAGTGGGTCTGGGTTACATCACGCTGGGACAACCGGCGACGACGATCTCGGGCGGTGAAGCGCAGCGGGTCAAACTCGCGCGAGAGCTGGCGCGCAAGGCGACGGGGCGAACGTTGTACGTACTGGACGAACCGACGACCGGCCTGCATTTCTCGGACATCGAGCTGCTGGTGCGCGCACTGACGAGCCTTCGGGACACAGGAAATACCGTCGTGGTCATCGAGCACAATCTCGATGTCGTTTCGTGCAGCGATTGGGTGATCGATCTGGGTCCAGAGGGCGGCGAACGAGGCGGGTTGGTCGTGGCGTGTGGATCGCCCGAACATGTGGCGTCGATCGAAACGTCGCACACGGGACACTATTTGCGAAGTGTGTTGGAGAGCGGAAAGAAGCAAGTACGCGGGCGGAAGTGACGTTCGTTCAGCCGAAGTCTTTCTCGGCCCGTTCCTGATCTTCTTTGCAGCGAATGCAGAGCGTTGTTTCGGGGCGGGCTTCCAGGCGTTTCGCCGAGATTTCTTCCTCGCACGACTCGCACATTCCAAACGTGTTGTTCTCGATCTTGAGCAGGGCTTTGTCGATCTTGTCGAGGAAGACCTTTTCACGGCCGCGAAGACGGAACGTCAACGATTGCAGGTATTCGCTGGAGGCGAGGTCCATTTCGTCCGGCAAATCGCTCGCATCGAGCGCCATGTCCTCGTTCAACGTTTGCTTTGCCTTCTTCAGGATCTCGTCGCGCTTCTCTTCCAGTAGACCCTTGAACCTCTTGAGCTGCGCCTTGTTCATGTTGGTTACCTCGACGTTTCAGCCTCAACGAGCCCCCTGGTCCGGCAAGCAAAGGGCGCAAAAGGTTAGGCGACACATACCGAATCGTCAACAACGGTTGTCCCAGGACCTTCCGCAAGAACCGAAATAAGAACGGCAGGCGGCCCGTACTTCCACAATTACCTTAATTTTATGCTGTTTGACGACTGGCTCCGCGCATGGAAGAACGGGTTTCCTATTGCTAGAATTCGACGCCAGCCGAAAAGCCACACCACCACGAGATGCCGCAACTGTCGTCATCGTCCGTGACGGCGCACAGGGACTCGAAGTTTTCTGCGTTCGTCGACACGCAAACTCAGCGTTCATGGGAGGGGCGCTGGTTTTTCCAGGGGGGAAGCTCGATCCAAAAGACTTGGATCCGCGCTGGGAAGCAAACGCGACGACGTTTCATCCTCGAAGCAACGTATTCGCAGAAAGCCCCGCTCATGCGCTCGGGCTAAACGTGGCTGCTTGCCGCGAAACGCTCGAGGAAGGGTTTATCCTGCCAACCCTGCCCAACGCCCCGGACAAACTGCTCGCGGAGATCGTCCAACAAGCAAAAGCGGAAGACTTTTTGGAAGTGCTCGCAAGACGGAATCTGAAGCTGGATCTCGGGCTGCTTGCACCGTTTGCCCGATGGGTCACGCCCGAAGCAGAATCACGGCGTTTTGACGCTCGCTTCTTTCTGCTCGTTTTACCAGAGGGACAGATCGGCCGGCATGACGATCACGAAACGACCATGAGCCTTTGGGCTCGCCCCCAAGATGTGCTGGACGGCGGCGCAGAAGGGCGTTTCTTTCTCGCGCCTCCCACCGCAAGAACCCTCGAGCTTCTCGCGGCCGAGCGCGACGTGCACGGTGCGTTCCTACTGGCCGCAAGACAAACTCTCCTCCCGATATGTCCACAACTCGTCCCGGAAAACCCGCCGTTCATCGCATTGCCGGGTGATCCGGCTCACTCTATACGCGAAAAACGCGTGGACGGACCGAGCCGATATGTCCTGCGTGAGGGTCGGTTTGTCAGTGAGGACGCTCCAGGGCACGGCAAAGGATTCGCTTCTACCAAGGTGACCGAGGTCCCCGCGAGCCTCGACACAAGGAACGGTTTGGATTTGGAGGACGGTCGGCAGGCTGTAGAGAAAGCGTCAAAAAACTAGGAAATCACGAGATCCGGGGGATCCGAGTATTTCTAGCGCTTTTCGAGCAGTCTGGCAGAGCCGAAAGTAGGGGAAAACATGGAAGCTAAAGAGACGACAACCGATCAGGCCACGCAGGCCAGTCAGCCGGAACTGTTCACGGCGAGCGACGTGGCGCGATTTTGCCAAGTCGACTTGAAGACCATCCACAACTGGGCCGATAAGGGGGAGATCCGGCATTTCCGCACGCCAGGCCGTCATCTGCGCTTCCGCAGACTCGATGTCCTCGATTTTCTACGCAAGTACGGCTACCCGATTCCGGACGTACTGAAGCTGGGAAAGCCCAAAGTCGTGGCCGTCGATGACGATCCGCAGGTGCTCGCGTCGTTGCGCAAGTCGCTGAGCAAGCGGTTTGACCTGACGACCTTCCAGGATCCGTTCGATGCGCTCGTGGCCGTTGGCAACATTCAGCCCGACGCGATGATCCTGGACGTGCGCATGCCGGGCCTTGATGGAGTCAAATGCCTCGAACGGCTGCGGTCGATCGATTTGACCTCGCACATTCGCTGCATCGTTTATTCGGAAGCGGAAGAAATGAAGAAAAACGCAACCGACGCGGGCGCGTACGACTTCATCAAGAAGGGCGAATCGGCCGACTTGCGCGATTCACTCGAACGGCTGATGGGCCTCGAGCGCGAATGAGCGAAGCGCCGGGGATTCGTTGGACCTCAAAGGAAAAACGAATCCCCAGGTTGTACATTTGGGGCTTCGGATCGCCTGCGGCGTCCTTCGCCCCAAACCCCTGACGTTTACTTTCCTTCGCGGTACGCGCGAATCGCATTGGCCACGGCATCG
>CAZETM010000516.1:0-6947 GCA_964514885.1 uncultured Polyangium sp.
GGAATGATGAGCGCACGGATCTTGCTCTCCCGAAGGAAGTCATCGACTTCATTGTAAAGGGAGCCCAACTCGTCATCCCGCAAATTGCGCGTCACGAATACCACCATGGAGCCGGTGGGCTGTTTTTCAGGCGGTTGGAGAACGGGCATGTTCAGCTCTCATTGCCCTTTTCGGAGAGCGTCAAAAATCGGGCCGATGGGCAGCCAGATCTTTCGGAGATCGTCTTCTGACATGTGCTCGACTGCCGCCTTGATCACCTGCCGCAACGTGTGAGATTCCTCGATACGTCGCGGTGCAGATGGGGTACTTCCCGAAGCGCGATCTTGTATGGTTTTGCGTGCAAACCGCGACTCTTGTACCATTCTACGAGTGGTTGCGCGTGCGTCTTCCGGCACATCCAAACGCGCAAGCTCATCGTCCAGCAAGTCCAGCAGAGCATTTTCTCGGAAGGTCAACCACTCGATACGATGGTTTCGTGGGAGATTGCGGAAAAGGTCGTCCCACGCCAACCACCATAGATGTTCAGCCAGCTTTGATTCGAATTCGCCTCGGTGTTCTGGCGCAATGCGGCTCTCCAGGTATTTTTTCGCAATGTCCCGATGAGCGTCAACAGACGGTGGCGACAACGCAACTTCATGCTCATTGGGTTGAGTTGACGGACCAATCGCACGAGCTTCGCCATTACGTTTGTCAACCGCCAACTTGTAGGAAGCGTTTGGACTCTTCCAAAGCCGTAGTAGATCGCCGCTTAATGTCGATATTGGGCTCGTCTCAGCCGAAATCACAGCGGCAATAGTGTTCACGGTCGACTGCTCGACTTCATTCAATGGTCCTTGCGAATCGATCGGCGTATTTAGGGCAAATGAAGTCTCTGGACCGCGCCCATGTGGGACTACCACTTCAGCTAAGTGTGTTTTGACAAAATCGCTGAGTGACTCAACACCGAAATCCTTGAAAGCCCGGCCACTCATCCGGTCACGAAACCGGTTACCCAGGAGCGCACCGGACATCTTGTGACCAGGGTGCTCACGCAAAATTTTGACGATGGCCTCGCGCGCTGAAGCAACATCTTCTGCAGGCATGAATCGACTCCACCTATGACAAAGAACTGGGTCGAGTTGCAAACTTCGCAACTCGACCGTTCAAAAATTCTTGTATGCGGCTCTGGAATGACGTTGCTTCGCAACGACTCCGGCTGTTGATGGAAACCATCTTCACCGGACCCCGCGCGCTGCGTTTAGCAGCATGGCGATCTCCCCATTCGTACGTGAGTCGACGGTGCATGTCAAGTGTATGACCCACACTCTCGCGTGCTCGTGCGAGGTGAAGTGCAACAGAGTTCCTCTTTCGCAGTAGTTCCATGGTCAAACGGCCATCGTCGGCGTTTAGTTGGAACACAAAGCACCGTCCGGCTAGATCGCATCGCAAAAAATTTCAAGACAAACACCATGCCGAAATAAGCTCGGGCGTGCCTCTGCAACTGCATGGGTTGCTGGGATACGCGTCCTTTTGCACTTGGCAGATATGCGCTCTTGTTTCGTCCGTCACGCATCCGTCCCGCTCGACTTCTCGCTATCCTGCCCGGGAGGAGATCGTACGAGATGGCGGGACAGATGGAACACGAGGTGCCGGCTGAAGAGCCTCCGAGAGCGGAGCCACCGGCGGAACGTAGTTCGACCACGACAAACCGTCGCGGCGCTTTGAAGATGCTCGCTGCTGCATCCGGCGCGATTTACGCTGGCGCGCTCATCGTGCCCGCAGCGCAAATGCTCGCGCCCTCCGCGAGCGAGGGAACCGGCAAAGCACGCTGGATCCGTGTTGGACGCCTGTCTGATGTCAAGCCCAACGAGCCTCGACGCGTCGTCGTGATTGCCGACGAGCGCGATGGGTACACCGTCACGAAAGATCAGCTTCTCGGGTCCTTGTGGCTCGTGCGCAAGGGTGATCAAATCACGGCATTGTCCGCGGTTTGTCCGCATCTTGGCTGCTCGATCGATCTGCACGCCGACAAACAGAGCTACTTCTGTCCGTGTCACGTGTCGAAGTTCTCGATTGGTGGAGATGCTGTCTCGGGGCCTTCTCCGAGGGCGATGGATCCGCTCGCAACACGCGTCGTGGATGGGTTTGTCGAAGTGGACTTTCGTCGCTATCGGCAAGGCATTCCCACGAAAGAGGAGGTCGGGTGAAACTCGGCGATTGGATTGACGAACGCACGGGCCACAGAGCGCTCGTGAAGAGTCTTGTCGAAGCCACGGTGCCGGGCGGAGCGCGATTCGCTTATGCGTGGGGATCTGCGCTCGGTTTGACGCTCGTGCTGGTGGCTGTGACGGGTGTGCTGCTGTCGACGGTGTATGCGCCAAGCTCGACGACGGCGTGGGCCAGTGTTGCGTACATCCAGCAGAAAGTGCCTGCGGGATGGATCGTGCGTGGCATTCATCAGTTCGGTGCGCAAGCGTTGATCGTGCTGGGCGCGGTGCATCTGGTGCATGCGATCGTGCGTGGGGCGTATCGACGACCGCGAGAATTCACCTACTGGCTGGGGCTGATTCTGTTCGGGCTCATCGTGGTGTTTTCGTTGACGGGCAACCCGCTGCGTTGGGATCAACGAGGCTTCTGGGCGCTGCGTGTCGAGACGGGGATCATGGGCAGCGTGCCTGTCGTGGGCAGCATCATGCAAGAGGCGATGCTCGGGGGAAGTTTGCCCGGGAACTTGACGCTCACGCGTATGCACACGCTACACACGATGGTGCTGCCGCTTTTGGCGGGCCTGGTGTTCGCCGTGTTTACGATGCTTTCGCGCAAGCATGGTCCGGCGCTGGAAACGCCCGCGGACGCGGTGAAAGTCGATCGATATTTCCCATCGCAAGCCGCGCGAGATCTCGTCGTGGCGCTCGCCGTCTTTGCCATCATCTTCGCGCTCACGTGGCAGCATCATGGCGCGCCGCTCGATGCTCCGGCTGATCCGACGAGCGATTACCCTGCGCGTCCCGAATGGTACTTCCTGGCCCTGTACGAGATGCGCAAACCCTTCCCAGGAAGGCTCGAGCTCATCGCGACGGTGGTGCTCCCGTTCTTCGTCTTGGGGTACATGTTCATCTTGCCGCTGCTCGACAAGAGGGCGGATCGCGGCGTGATGAAGCGTTTGCCGGTGCTCGTGCCGGTGGCGCTGTTCGGAGCAGGCGCGGGTGTGCTCACGGGCGCTTCGCTGAGGCACGATGCGGGTGATGCCGAGTTTGTCAAGGCCGTAGCAAAAGCCGAAATGCAAGGAGTGAAGTCGCTCGTCATTGCGGCGGCGGGTGTTCCTCCCGAGGGAGCGCTTTCGATGATTCGTAATCATCCGGAGACGCGCCGGGTGTGGCTATTCGAGCAACATTGCGCGAGTTGTCATCGAATGGGCGACATTGGGCCTGAGGCGGGCAAAGATACGGCGCCGGACTTGACCGGGTTTGGCTCGAAGGCGTGGGTGAAAAAGGTTCTCGAGGAGCCTGATCACGACACGATGTTTGGCAAGACGCCCTTCAAGGGAATGATGCCGAGCATGACGAAACCTTCGGCGGATCCGGAAATGGCCAAAGAGTTTCAGCCGATGAAGGCGGAGGACTTGAATGCCATTACGGAGTTTTTGGCGGCGCAAGCATTGGGCCAAAAATCCGAGGGAATGCCTGGCGAAAAACTCGTGCGACAGCGGTGCACGAGTTGTCATCGTTTTGACGGAAAAACCGACGACGAAGAATCGCTGGCTCCCGAGCTGCGTGGATGGGGATCGACGCCGTGGATATTGGCGCAGATCGACGATCCTGGCAGTGGCAAGACGTATCCCAAGGGCGCGAAGGATTCGAAGCTCGAGGGGCACATGCCGGCATTTGCGGACAAACTCAGCGATGCTGACCGTAAATTGTTGGCGGCATTCGTGCAAATGCAGGCGAAATAGCTTTTCGCCGCGTTCCTGAACCTCACTACATCAAAAGTTTGTCCTCACGCCGTCTTCGTCAGGCGGCCCGTCGCCGTTCCTCTGCATTCACGTTCGAGTTTGCGCACGATGCCGACGATATCGCCACTGCGGTGCGAGCCAATCCATGCTGCCGCAAGCTCCGCGGTTTCGTGGCATTTGATGTCGTAACGTGGCGGCCTGATCCAATTGATTGCCGTTACCACACTGCGAATGGCCGCCGAAGCCGTTACGAGCGAGACCAGCGGATTGGAGCGAATGTTCGACGACGCGTCGGCGATTCGTTTGCGCCATAAGGCATCGGGCCGCGGGTTTTCCGGATCGACGATCACTATGTAGACCCCGCGCAAAGGAGCGCGCCGTAAGCCCAGCGTATCGAGGTCGTCGAACGAGGCGACATACGCTTGGAAGTCAGCGTCCGAGTTCTCTCGGCCGCAGAATACGCCGACCGCAATCATGTTCGTTGCATCGAAGGCCAGGCGGAACATGAAACATATGTCTCATGACCGACGCGAGAAGGCAACGGTCAACTCCACCAATCCCCGCCTCTTCGCCTCAATCCCAACGGCTCGCGAGGGAAATTCGCCAATGCGAGAGCCAACCGGTGCCTCCACCATTCGCGTCCTGGATGCGCAACGTCCAGTCGCCATTGCCGGACTCGTCACCAAGCAAGGGGAACGCCACTGCATTGAGCACGAGATCCTGACCCGCGGGATTGCCGCTGAAGATCGGAAGCTCCGTGCCGCCGGGGTTGATGATCGTAATGGTCAGCTCGCTGGTGTCAGGATGACGAATGACCAGATCCATTGTGCCGTCAATGGGAACGGTGGCAAGTCCCTTGACGGTGATCGTGCGCTCGAGCGCTGCCCCGTCGACGAGCGGCGCATACGCTACGTCGCGAAAAACGCCGGTTTTCCAAGGGGAGATGCAGGATCCAAACCCCGAACAATACGCGTCGGGACTGCAATCGATTGGCGCCGTGCAAAAGTCGCCCTCTTTGGCGACCGGAGTAATGAGCGAACAGATGCCAGTGTTTCCCGCGGATGGGCCCGCGCAGACGAGCGGCGAAGTGCAGTTGGCGGGGACGAAATAACCATCGCAGCTCTCGCCGCCTGGGCCCGGGTCGGCGGTGCATTGATAGAGGCTGCCGTCTTGAATGTCAGCAATGCCGGTATCGGTGTTTTTCATGAAGAACCGGCCGTAGGAATTGTCCCCTGCGCCATATTCGATGACCGTATAACGCCGCCCGTTCCAGCGGTCAGCAAGCTCGGTTCGGTTCACCGTGCCGTTATCGACGGCGGCGAATACCTCCTCGGGGGTCGTGGCCATGTAGCTCGATGGTTCGATCGCTGAGACGAGCTGGGAGGCCTCGATGTTGGTGAGCGGTGAGCTGGCGTCGAGAACCTGGGTGAAAAGCACGAGGAGCCGCTTGGAATCGAGCGCATCGCGATAGTTGGCACCAAAGACGCACGTGCGTTCGGCAAAGGCGGTAATCGCGTCGCTGCTACAGCGCTCGTAAAGGTCGTTCCATACGGCAGAGTAATCGGCTCCGCAATAGACCGGCGTGGGCAGGTCCTCGGCACAAGAGGCGTCGTAAACGTCGGCGAGCGGCTCGGCATCAGCGCACGCAACCACCGCTTCGACGAAGAAAGTGAATCCCGAGCCGGGATCCGCGAGCTGGTCGTCGGCACACGCCACGATGTCGGCCACGAAGCGCGGAGGACAAGGCGAGCCCGCAAGAGAGACGTGCGGTGTGGACCCGCCATTGCCTCCATTACCGCCAACCGCCCCACCAGAGCCACCGGCACCGCCTATTCCAGCGGAAGTGGTGCTGCCGCCATTGCCAGAGGAGTGGTCGTCCAATGGCGTCGTCGTGTCACTGCACGAGACGCCGAGCATAATCAGGGAGAGACAGGCACCGATTCGAGCGGTGGCGTGGGCAGGAAGTGACATGAGCCGTTTCTCACTCAGTCGGTTGCCGCGGTCAAGCGAGGAAGGTGCGATGATGCTATCTGTTCAATTCGCTGTGGGGGCCCTCAACGTGGCGACGTCGGCCCTGTTGGATTGGCGCGGAGAGCTTCCGTGTCGCGACCTAGATTTTCTGGCGAGATTGGTATTCCCGGCGGACCCTCTTCGGTTGCCTGGCTCTTTGGCACGGAACGCGTCGGGTCGATTGGCGAACTAGGCGCCGCCGTATCGGACGGTGTTTCCGCCGCTTGTGCAGGCTCATTGCGGTCTAGCTGCGTTTTTGGCGGCCCTTGGTCCGGGGAGCCGCGCTGACGTCGGCGGTTATTGAGGAGCAAGACGAGAGGCGGCACGGATGCCGACGCGCTGATTTCGACGGCCGGCGAGGCCTCGACGCCCGTTCCAACGTCCTCCGTAACGGAGCGCGAGGTCGCGTGTTCAATGGCGAACCCCAGCCCGAGCGCCGAAATGAGCAGAATGCCCGCCAGCCACTTTAGGCGCGAATCCTTCCAGGTCATCGATTGAGAACGAGCACGTTGAGCGAGCCTTGGAGGAAGGTGCCGTCACCTGCGCTAACGAGGGCCCCGCCAGACGCATTGGAGGAACCAGCCAGCCTCGATTGCACTTTGACGGTGTGTGTCCCTGGCGCAAGGTTCAAGACCTGTCCCATGCCCCAGAATTCAGTGGGCGTCTGCCAGTTGGCAGCATTGTTGAAGCAAGAAATGCGCTGGAAGCCGCCGTGCGCGAGCGGCGCGCCATCAACGATAATCTGGACGTCGACGATGACGCTGCAGCTCGTCACGCTACAGGTCAAGGCTGGGGCGACCCCGCCGTCGGTTTCGATATAGACGAAGCTGCCGTTCGGCGCGGAAGGGACGGTGAATGTCGTAGTGAGGCCTGGAACATCCGCGAACGTGAAGGCGGTGACGGTCAATGAACTGGTGCCCCAAACGAACGTCCCGGCTTGCCCGGTGGTGCCTGTAATGCCAATCGGTCCCTGAATGCCTTGCGGACCTATTGCGCCGGTTGCGCC
>CAZETM010000517.1:0-6941 GCA_964514885.1 uncultured Polyangium sp.
TGCTGAACCGAACGAAGGTCTGTCCCGATTGCGGGCGCGGCTGGTACACAGGCGTCATGAACTATCCGACCCGTTTTGTGTACCGTCGGGAAGACTTGGCCAACATCCAAGACTTCAACGTGACGTGGGAATGGTTTGGCGAACCTGAGTGGTATTCGGAAGGAGCAGGCACGATGATGCAGGGACCGAAGCACCCGTGGGTGCTGGTGACGCCCAAGGTCATGAATCTGCTGCGGGGCAAGACGAAGAAAGAACAGAAACACCAAGGTTGCCGATTCACTCCGATTTGGGTTGAGGATTAAAAGCACGCACACCCGTATCTCCAGACGTGATCATTTGGTCCCCATATCTATGAAGCCAACGACGACGCAGACGACGAACTCGATTCAATTCACGATGACTATCTGATTCGATTTACAATCGAACGACCGCTCGTCTCCATTGAAGACCCGGCCGACTATGTAATCGGGACAGTGAATTCGTCACCAAGCCATTCTTTTGCAAGCGCCACGATTCGTGCGTGCGCCGGAATGTCCTCGAAAAACCCCCGTCTATAGGACGCATCTTCAATTCTTTCGCCCCGCGTGCGAAGCGTATCGTACACCTCGCGCAACGCGGAACGTGCTTCATCCATGTTACCCGACGCAGCCAATGCATCGACGAGGACGAGCGGTTGCGTCGTTGCGACGCCCCAAAACGTGGTCCGCCACTTGTCGTGCGCTTCTCGGGCCCACGAAATCGCTTCTTCGAATCGCGATTGTCGCACGTATACGCGCGAAAGGAACGCCGCTAATAGAGGACGATTCATTGACCAAGTCTCGACGGATAGCCGCAAGCTTTGTTCCGCTCCGTCAAATTGATCCAGCAACAAACGACACTCGACGCTGGACAGACGGAGGCCCAGCGCGAACATGTCGTTGCGATCGGTGCCAAGGGCTTGCAGCTCGTGTATGATGGTTTGTGCTTCTTCAACTCGGTTCTGAATCATCAACCGCTGTGCGTAATGGTATCGAGCAAGCACCGAGTTTACTTCTGATATCGTCGGGATCGCGAGCGCCTTGCGATATGTGGTGTCGGCCTCGTCAAAGGCGCCGGTAAATGCCAAATCCAGTACGGCCGATGCGTACGCATAAGGTAAATAGTTTTGGTCGCCTGCGATTTCGAATTGTCGGATCGCTTCGCGACCGTGTCGAACTGCGAGCCACGGGTCGCCCACCATCAATCCACGCATGAGCCTGCGGACCATCTCCAACCAAGCCGTCGCCGATGGGTTCTCCCCGATCACCGAACTCATGAGGTGTTCCAAGCGGTCGGCATAGGCACGAGCCATATCCGCGCGATCGAACAAGCATAGTCCCATGATGACCGCGTGCAGCGCACTTGCAATGGCAGTCATACCGTCACGCGTGGGCTCGACGGAAAGCAGGTCGCCAAGCAAACTGGCGATACCGGCGCTATCGTTCAATATTGCAGCCGACAACGCCGCATTTGCCAGCGCCCGTGAATGCCCATTGCTGCCGGCAGTCGCAATGGCCAAGGCTCCAAGCGCGTGTTCACGGGCCGTTGTATATCGGCCATTCCAAAAGTGAACATCAGACGTCAACGCAAGAAGAAACGCATGGGCCTCCTTGTCCGCACCACATGTTATGCCTCGTTCGCAAAGGCGTTCCGCCGCGCCAAAATCTCCACCTCGCAATGCATTCTCCGCAGCGGCAATGTAAAAAGCAACGGCGCGACTCGAATCCCCACCGCGCTCGTAATGCTCCGCGAGTACCGCATTGTCCTGCTCCCCATCCTTCTCCAGCCACTCCGCCGCAAGCCGATGTCCGACCTCCCTGTCGCGCTCCGTAAGCATTGCATACGCACCCTCGCGAACGAGTGCATGCTGAAACCCATACTCTTGCTCGCCGACGAAGCGCCGATCCACACGTTGCACGAGAATTTCCCGCTCACACAAATCAGCGAAAAGGTCTTTGTTTCCCAGCGGTACGGTCGCTCCCAACAGGGTCCGCACGCCATCCTGCCAGAACGTCTCACCGAAAATGCTCGCCGCACGGAGCAGACGCCTGGCTTCCGGTTCTAGCGCCGATAACCTGGCTTCCACCATGCCGAGGATCGTCTCCGGCATGGAATCTCCGCGGCCGTCGGCAAGGGCCCTTGCCAGCTCCTCCAGGAAAAATGCATTGCCCGCGGCGCGATCGACAAGAGCTGCAATGTTCGTTGCGGCAACGTGATTTCCGATAGCGTCGCGGATCAATGTTTCCGCAATACGCCTCGAAAGGGGTGCGAGACGTATTTCCGTCAATTGACGGTCGACCCAAAGTTTCGGGAAGCGTTCGTGCACTTCCGGTCGTGCGAGCGCAATCACCGCGAACGGGTACTCACGGAGTTCTCGCAAAGCCGCGTCCAGGATTTTCACGGACGGCAAGTCGCCCCAGTGGAGGTCCTCCAGCATTACGAGAATGGGTTGTGTCTGTACGATGGCGCGCGTGAAGTCGACAAACGCCTGCTGGATGCGCTCCGCCATGATTTGTGGGTTTTGACGTGCGGCCACGAGGCGTGGGCTCTTTTCTTCAGGAAAGTGAGCTCCAATCAGTTCGCCCAGGAACTCGGCAATACGTTGCACCTCATCACCCTTGAAAAAAAGCTGCACGGTGAAGCTTAGTTTGTCGCGCTGGACATCGATGGGCTCACCCACCTCGATTCCAAACGAGCTGCGAATCGCACCGCCAAGCAGCGCAAAGGCGGACCCTGCACCGACGATCTCACCACGTCCAATTCCCATTCCCAGCTCGGGACGCCGTTCGCGAAGTTTTCGCAACACCTCGTGACCGAGACGCGATTTCCCGAGTCCGGCAACGCCCGTGATCAACACCGCATTGGCTTGCCTCTCCCCGAATCCCTCCTCGAGCAGATCGACCACGTTGCGCAGCTCCCGATCTCGTCCCACAAACGTGCTCGGTTTGCCCAAGAACGTCCTCGCCACGTCGCCGACCGGTCGTTGCCCGCGCAAAGAATAACCGCGGTCATTCTTGACCAAAAGAAATCGCGCATCGAGCAACGTCGCCGTGATCTCGTCGACATGAATATCCTGCCCGCTGTTCTCGCTACCTGCTGAAGCACGAGCCCGTTCGAGCAATCCGGCCGCGCGCTCGAGGACCTCGCCGACGGGAAGCCTGCCCGTGTCTTCCACACGGCCTGTGATCAATACGACCGGGGTCGATGGCAAAAGCTGATTCACACGCAAAGCGCATCGGGCGGCAAGCGCACTCTGATCCGTCGCACTGCCGCTTCCTGCAAGCAATCCGATGACGGTCCCATCGAGCAGCCTTTCGACCCGTGCACCCAAGGGAATGGCGGCTCGACGCACGGCTGCATAAGCTTCATCGGAAGGACTTACGGCGACGACCGACACGAAAACAATTCGGCCGCCGTAATATTTTTGGCGGGCATGGTCGGATGCTGCGATGCACGACCCGATAACGAGTCGAGTAATCTTGTAATGGCGTGTCCGTCTTGGGGGCGGGCATCTTGGTCCTTCGAAAGCATGCGCATGACCAGGTTTGCGAGTCCCTCCGGCACGTCGGGCGCAAGCTCACGTAAAGGCGGCGGTTCTTCGAACAGCAGCTTGGCAAGCAATGCCATTGGGTGGTTTCCTACGAAGGTTGGCCGGCCGGCCAAGCACTCATAAAGAACGCAACCGAGCGAAAATACGTCTGTTCGGGCATCGATGGGCGCACGCTCTCCGCGTGCTTGCTCGGGTGCCATGTACCCGGGTGTCCCGATGACATCGCGCGTGCCCGTCAAACCTGCCGTGGCTTCCGCAAGTCGCGCGATGCCAAAATCGAGTAGCTTGACGTGTTTGCTCGAACCTCCCTCGAGCATCACGTTGCTCGGCTTCACGTCGCGATGAACGATCCCGCGTGCATGTGCTGCTCCGAGAGCCGAGGCGAGTTGCCAAGCGATCTCCAAGCTCTCCGCAACGCTGATGTGCCCACGTGCAAGATGTTCGGAAAGGCTTTCTCCCTCGACCCACTCGACGACGAGATACGGTTCGCCCGAGTTCAAGGTTCCGTGCGCGATGTATCGCACGATATGAGGATCGTCGAGATCGGCGAGTGCCCGGGCCTCATGAGCGAACCGCGTGATGGCATCGCCTTGTGGGTCGTGGAGGATCTTGAATGCGACGGTCGTGCGATTCGAGCGATCGATTGCTCGGTACACGGTGCCCATGCCACCTTCCCCAGCTCGTGCGTCGATCTCAAAGCGATCATCCACGACCTCACCTTTGTGCATACAATGTAGAATGCGTCAGACGGGGGGAATTTTGCAAGACCGATTGGGCATGTTGACGCAAACACCAGAGACGTTTTGCTCGGGCAAGCGCCCCAACGGCGATGCTTTCGCCGAGAACGACCGTTTCGATCCGACAAACACCATCGAGCGATGAGCGTTGCTCGATGCTTGCGAGAACAACGATTTGACAAACTCGCGAAGTGGCATGGTATCAATACATGTCGAGAAGACGCACGGTCTGCACCGCCCCGGGCTCTCCAACGCACGCCGCGCGATCTTTTTCGGCCGCAACACTCACATCAAGGACGAATCAATCTATGCGTACTCGAATGCAACATGCGACCAGCAGCGTCGTAAGCCGCCTGGCCGTGGCTCTGGTGGCGCTTCCGGTCATTTCGATGGTCATGACCACTGGCTGTGACAGCCAACCGAACCCTGCCACGCCGAGCGGAGCTGGAGCTTCCGCGAGCGGCGGAGGGGGCGGCAGCGCGGGCGAAGGTGGAGGGGGCGGCAGCGCACCGACATCGTTCAAGCTCGACGGGGCCGTCGCGAAAGGCCCGTACCTCCTCGGATCGACGATCACCGTCGGCGTGCTCGACAGCGACCTCAATCCCACGGGGCAATCGTTCAACACGGTCACGACGAGCGACGTGGGAGAGTTTGCCGTCGTCAACCTCCCGCTGTCGCCGCTCGAGATCGTAGCCGACGGCTATTACTACAACGAAATCGTCGCGGAATTGAGCGCGAGCGTCCTGGCGCTGCGGGCGTATTACCAGCCGACCACTTCGGGGACGCAATCAGCCTACGTCAACATCATCACGCACCTCACGCAGAAGCGCGTGAAGGCCCTGTCCACGTCAATGGCTTTCGACGCGGCCGTCGCCCAGGCAGAGACCGAGCTTCGAGGCGAGCTTGGGATCACGTTGCCAAGCTTCGATCCGAATGCTGCTGCGATTGAAATGAACCTGATCACCGGCGACACGGACGCCAATGCGTACCTCTTTGGCGCGAGCACGACGCTCGTTCAAGCGGCCATCGACGACGGCGGACCCCTCGAAGCCGTCATTCAACAGATCCTCAACGTGATGTCGACCGATATGGCGGATGGAACGCTCTCCGAATCGAACAAGGCAAAGATCCAGGCCGCGCGGAACGGGTTCGACGCAACGAAAGTGGTCGGGCGTTTTGACAGGTATTTGAAGAGCATCGGGTCGAACGTCGCTGCGCCCGACATGAACCGGGTCCTTGATCAGGACGGCGACGGACTCGTCAATGCAATGGACAACTGCCCGCGCTTTGCCCATCCCTCGCAGAGCGACAGCGATAGCGACGGCGTGGGTGACGCGTGTGACACGTGCCCCTCGTTTGCGTGCGGCGGGAACTGCATCACGGAAGGGGCGCTAGGTAGCATTCCCATTACGCCATCGCAGACTGTTTGCACGGGCAAGGCATGCGTTCAAGAGGCGCTCAACCCGTGTGGGGTCAATGAGCTTTGCTTGGACCTCAATCACGCGCAAGCGTGCAGCAAGGCATGCGATCCGCTCGCGTCGACATGCGGTGCGGACGAGGTATGTTCGGGCGGGCTCGAGCGTTTCATGGGGAGCCCGGACATGACGGTTCAATTCGGGTGCGTTCCAGTCAACCCAGGCTTCATGGCCGGCGAAGGGGAAGCATGCGGTTTGCCGGGGGGGTTCTGTGAACAGGGGCTCGTGTGTCTGGGCGATCCGCGTTATGCGGTGCCAGGCCTTTGCAGGAAGCCTTGCGATCCGGCGGTCGCCGGCTTCTGCGGTGCCGAGTCGTGCGAGCCGTTCCTCATTGCGGACGAGAATTCGCAAATGCGCGAAGTGGGCACCTTCTGCAGGCTACCGCCGCGGGGCCTCGACGAACCGTGTGGCGGCAACGACAAGTGTGCGCCCGACAGCACGTGCTTCGGGCTTGGCTGCTATTTTCTGGACCAGAAATTTGCGTACGTGCAATGCTGCGTCCCTACAGGGGGCTTCAATGAGCCCTGCAATGATAACGACCTGTCGTGCGATTCGGGCCTCGCCTGCGTCGTCAATGGGGGTTACACGCAATGCCGCCTGGCCGGGAGCCTCAATGAGTATTGCAATGCCGACGGCACGTGTGACCCGGGGCTCGCGTGCTACGCCACAGCGTGCCCCATCGGTTTCAATGGGTCACCGTGCTGTGTTCCAGCCGGAGGGGACACGGAGCGGTGTTATCTCGATAAGACGTGCAAT
This sequence comes from uncultured Polyangium sp., assembly GCA_964514885.1. GTDB lineage: Bacteria > Myxococcota_A > Polyangia > Polyangiales > Polyangiaceae > Polyangium. Next base: position 6,537 of record CAZETM010000517.1, read on the forward strand.
GCCAACCATGCCTGTGTGGTCAACGATCAGACCATCTGCACACCCAGTTACGCGAACGATTGCTGTCGTGCATCGGGGAGCCTTGGAGAGCCGTGCAATCAGGACGATACGTGTGACGCGGGGCTGTCGTGCCTGCCGAAGCAGATGCCGTCCGACTGCATTTACAGCACCTCGACCAAGTGCTGCCGGTAGACCGGGGCGCTGAAAAGCCGTGTAGCATGGCGGCGTTTCCCCCAGATTGTCCTATCTGTTTCTGACGACTTCACCCCAAATCGCTGCTCAATCATCGTCCGTCATGCCAAACGGAGTCCAGTGGCGGGGCTTTAGCAGTCCGTTGAATTATTCTGAATAGGGGTAGGGACGACCGGATATCACCCGGCCGCCCCTCCCTCCGAACCGGACTGG
>CAZETM010000518.1:0-6940 GCA_964514885.1 uncultured Polyangium sp.
GGGCCCGAGAGGCGGCGTGCGACGCGGGCGCAAAGGGCAAGGGGGCAACGTCGCGACGCTCGTGGAGGGCATTGTGGCGACGCAGCGGGAGGTGCTTGCGGGGGAGATGAAAAAGGCATTCGGTTGCGGCGCGCGCGTCGAGGGGGATTCGATCGTGCTTCAAGGTGATATCGCTGATCGAGCGTGCTCGTGGCTGGAAAAGCGCGGCGCGAAGAAGGTCATTCGCGGATCCTGACGGTTCGGAGATCGTTATGGATCGGGCTGCACTTCGTCCGCCAAAAGCGTCGCAAGTCGATCCAACATTCGCCGCATCGCATCGATTTCCTGCGCATCCGCGGATTCGAGCAGCCGTTCCACTGCGTGCTCGATCGTGCCTGGCATGGGTTTGTCCAGGTTGCGCCCCTCCGCCGTCAAACCCAACGTGACCCGGCGTTTGTCCCGGTGATCCTGTGTTCGCTCCAGCAATCCTTTTCGTTCGAGGCGCCCAATGGAGGTGGAAATCGTTCCCGGATCGAGATGCAACAAGGTAGCGAGCTGACCCGACGTCATTCCGGGATATTTGCCCACGCAACGAATGATGAGCCGTTGTTGCGCTGTAATGCCTAAAGTCGCTTCCATGCGCATCGATGCGCGTTCGAGCGCGTGATTGACCTTCCACAAGCCCTGCAAGAACTCGAGCGCCGAGCCTAGCGGAAGTCGTTCGTCTTTTTTGTCTCGAATCACAGCTAGCGATCCTTCGAGCGTAGCTCAATTATTATTTCAGCAAGCAAATCGATTTCATGTCGAGCCCGTGTTTTCAAGTCCAAGCAGAAGAGTCGTCCCCGAAAGTCTGTCGGACAAACGCTCGCGACGGCGCAACTCGGCCGCGTCGACCAACATTCGTCCGGCCCAACGATACACGTTGAATTCGCTTACCAACCGCCGCATGGAAACCATTCGATCACGCTGCTCGGCTTTGGGCATGAGCAGCGCGGCGGCAAGAGCATCGCCGGCTTGTCGCAAATCGTAAGGATTCACCACCAGCGCCTCGGTGAGATCTCGCGCCGCTCCCGTGAACTCGCTCAGCACCAACACGCCTTGTTCATCGTCACGAGCCGCGACAAACTCTTTGGCGACCAAGTTCATCCCGTCGTGCAGACTGCTCACATAACAAAGATCTGCCGCTCGATAGTGGCGGAACACCGTGGCAGGCTCATGATGCGCCCGCAGAAGCGCAATCGGTCGATAATCACCGTCGCCCCATTTCGCGTTGATTTTCGCGGCAAGCGCTTCGACCCGATCGTTGAGCTCCCGATATTGAGCGATCTTCGTGCGGCTCGGTGCCCCAAGCTGCGCGAACGTGAATCGACCACGAAACTGCGGATGTCGCGTCAAAAGCTCGTCGACCGCCTGCAAGCGCTCTTCGATGCCTTTCGTATAATCGATTCGGTCGATTCCGATTCCCAACAGCGCATCCTCGCGCAACCCCAGCTCCTTGCGCACCTGCGCGCGACATTCTTCCACCGAAGCTATCCCGTCGAGCCAATGCACTGGCCATTCGATCGAGATAGGGTAGGGGCGAACCACGCTGCGACGCTTGCCCTGGATCACGGCGTTCGTTTCTCTATCGATCCTGCTTTCCATGAACGTATCGACCGCGTCGAGAAAGTTGTTGCAATGTTGCTGCGTGTGAAATCCGATGATGCTCGACCCGAGAAGCCCCTTGATGAGCTCCTCACGCCAGGGACATATACCGATCCTTTCAGCGTTTGGCCAGGGAATGTGCCAAAATGTAATAATCGTCGCCCTCGGGAGCTTCTCGCGAATCATTTTCGGTGCGAGAGCGAAATGGTAATCCTGCACCAACACGATAGGATCGTCCGTGTCGACTTCCTCGCACACGGCATCGGCAAACTTGCGATTGACGCGCACGTAATGCTCCCAATCCTCGGCACGAAACACGGGGCGTGTATGGGCAAGGTGACACAATGGCCAAAGCCCTTCATTCGATAATCCATAATAGTAGCCGTTTTCCTCGACCTCGCTGAGCCACACGCGACGAATCATGTACGACTCTTCGCCCGGCGGCACTTTCACGTGCCCTTTGGCGTCCGCGGTTTCGCGATCCGCAGTGCCACTTCCATGGGCGACCCAAACGCCAGAACAGGCGCGCATGACGGGTTCGAGCGCCGTGACGAGGCCGCTGGCGGGATGAACCACCCGCACGCCTTCATTGGTTTTCTCATGAATGTACGGTTCACGATTGGCCAGAATGATGACCCGCTCGCCTTCGAGATGCGTCATGAGTGTGCGCCGCAATCGCTCCGGGCTCCACATTCCGCCTCGCGCTTCACGATCACGCTCGCTGACGAGCCGCTCGACGAGCGCCCGCACATCACCCACGAGCGGCGCGAATTCGTGCGTTGGTTGTCCCGACAAAGCGCGACGCAATTCGCGTGTCCAGGCACGAAATGCAAATCGAGCCGCCAATATCGTGATGAACGAAGCTCCAAGCGCGAGAATGACGAATGCACTGAGGACCAAGTTTCGCGTCGTCACTTCGCGTCGTTCGAGGTAGCTCAAATCATGGAGCAGAAAGACAAACCCAAGCCGCTCACCTTCTTTGAGCAGAGGAACCGCGCTCAGGTGAACATGGCCTCGGGGAAGATCCGAAGTCATCGTCCAAGGCGTATCTGCATTGCCGTTTTGTGGGTTCATACGCGCGAGCACCGAACGGCATCCGAATTGCTCGGGAAAGTCAGGTGTCGCCGCAATTCGCTTTCCATCGATCGAACACGCTGCTGCACCCATGATGCGCTCGTCACGCGTGATGTCTGCGAGCGTTTGTCCAAGCTCAGCGCCCCCTCGTTCCCAGTGCGTGAGAAGACTGTTTTCGGCCGCGGCGACGGCAAGGTTCGTCCTGAGCCGCAAATCAGACTCGAACCACCGATGCGTCGTGCGGGTCAGGCCAACCCAGGCCAGAGCCGTGAGCAGCGCGAGTCCCGTGAGCAGCAGGAGCATGAACCTAGCGAGTCGAGGCATGCTCCCATCGTAGCGCACGATGTTTGGATATCCAATGTGTTTATGCGTCCGCGAGAAGAAATTTTGAGTACAAAGTAATTTGTACCGCGATCGAAGGAGCAACAGCCGCGATTTGCTCATTGGACGAACCACGCAGCTACGAAACGGAGTTCGTCGTCTCAGTGTGTCTCAGTGCGAGATCGGGCCGGTCGACACGACGAAGTCGTCGAAATCAGTAATTTGCGCAGTGGATGGGGCCCAGCTCGCGTCTCCTCCGCCGAAAAACGTGGAGAAATAAAGCGTATCGATTCCGAATGTGGCGCCGGCCAGCCTAAATAGGAATGCTTTATTGGACAGCGCGGGCACGCCATCGAACCACGCTTCGACGATACCATCGAGTTCGCCGGGCGTATTCATCACGATTCGGTGCTCGACGGTATGCCACTTTCCAGGCTGGAACGTGATGGGGCCATTGCCCAAGTCGTACGGATAATCGTCGCCGCAGGCATTTAGTTTTTCCGGGAAATACATATACTGTACGACCTCGCCGCCCGTGCGCCACATCATACGAGCTGAAAACCCGGTGGTATCATTCACGCAGCCGGTGGGCGCGGTGCCGCCGACGAGCCCCGGGATCTTGCCGCCCTTGACGAATTGAAACCCGTCAGCAAAACGCACGCGGTAGGAGAGGTACAGCTCGTCGAAAGTTTTTCCGAATGGAACCTTGAATTGCACGCCGCCGTTATTGGGACCATACTCGTTCGCAGGATACGTGACGCGCAAAAAGCGGTTGTCGGATTCTTCGACGATCGTTGCGCGGTTTTCGTCGAGGCCATTGTTGAAGGGTGTCGCATAGCCAAAATCGCCCTCGACCATTGGCTCGGTATAGGGCCCCGCGGTGCGTTTCTCGAAGTCCGCGTGAAGGATCTCCATTCCCACACTCGACCCGCCCGCGCCTGTACTGCCGCTCGTCGTGCCTCCAGCGCCCGCGTTGCCACCTGCGCCACCACTTCCGCCGGCGGCTGCGCTGCTTGATGCGGATTGCGCTGCGGTCGAGCCATTCGAGGTGGCCCCGTCGTTACAGGCGATCGGCGTTATGGCTCCCAAGACGATTCCCAATCCCAAGGCGATCCGACACGAATTTTGAAGATCCATGGGGACACTCAACAACAACAAGCGCTACGAGTCAAGATTCTTGCGTTCTACCGGACGATCGGCAAATGGCGAAAGTCGCTCGCAAATAAACTACGTAATGCGATTCGTTCTCCACGACCGCTGTCGACTTTGGCCTGCCATTTGGCAAGACGCGTCTCGAAAGGACCAATGGTCCAGCACGATTCGGCATCGATTTCATCGAGCGGAGGGCCATTGGCGATGTTTTTGGGACAAATATCACGGGACTCGAAGATTTCGTTTTCGTCCTCTTCCAGCCAACGCAAAGGTAGCCCTTGCGTGCGGCAGACATACGGGCGATGTGCGTAAATGCGGCATCGGCGATCGCCGTCGAGAAACGCGCAAGCTCCGGGAGGATGTGGCTCCGTCGTCGCGAGCAGCTCGGCGTAGTGTTTGCGAATGACAGCAGCCTCGACGGTGAAAACCGTGAGGTTGTCGACACAGCAATCGGCGCAGCCTACGCGACACTGAAGGCGAGCCGCGTTCGCTCGCTCAATGGGAGCCGCGACCTCGTCGACAACCGAATGAAAGGTCTCGACCCAGCTCACCGGTTCAGTTTTTAGGTTTTTCTCGGCGTCGTCCACGATCTTGGCAATGCCCTACCACGCGCTGTCGATGACGTCTAGCGAGCATCCTGTTCGAGGAGTGCTGGGAACAATCGCGATTAAAGTATGCGTGAAAAGTTATCATGTTGCGCCATGCGTGCCCCGTCCTGCGACCGGCGCAGCTTTTGCGTATTGGCGCGCAAAAAATGCATGCAGCCAGGCTCATTGCGTGCGGCGAAAGGTCTCCGCAATACCTTTACTTCTATTTCGAACATGGCTTAGACTGAGCTACTTATTCCTGTGGGAGGCTACATGTTCGTAGACTCATTACGCAGCAGTCTGCAAAGGCCGATCACTCTGGCCGCACACGATCTGTTGAACGCAACGGCTGAATTGGCTTCGGATGATGCGGTGCGAGACGTTGTCCGCAACCTGCTCGACGTGTTGGAGCGAGCGCTCAGCATACAAACAGGACTCGTTTACATGTGGAGCGCGGATCGCGAAGCGCTCGAACTCGTTGGTGGTCAAAACATTTCGGCAGATGTGCTGAAGCCGATCCCACGAGTTGCGACGGAAGATCAAAGTTTCATCGCTGTTGCCGCACGCGAACAGAAGACGTGTGTAGGTGATCCCGGACAGACCCTCGTCGGGTGGCTCAAGAGCGAGCACGGCGAGTCCACCGTGATGGCTGCACCGATCACTCATGAAGGTGAGGTATTCGGCGTGATCGTGGTTGGTTTGTCATCCCGAACCGAGGCTCACGCCATCGCCACACTCGAAGCGATCTCGAAGCTGGTTGGCGCGAGTTTCGCGCAATTGGCGCGACGACGTGACGATGTGGAAGTCGATCGCGCGCGGAGCACTTCGCACCTGCTCCTGCGTCGAATCTTCGATGCGTGCCCGTTGACGGTTCTGCTCGCAAACGATGAGGGCATCATCATCGACGTAAATCCCGCCGCCAGCGTGATGCTCAACATGCCTGTCGAAGCGATCATCGGGCGAGGTATTTTCGAGATCACGGCGGATGTGCAACGCGCGGACACCGAGAAACTTTGGCGAAGCTTCATCGCACAAGGGAATCAGTCGGGCGCGTATGCGTTGCGACGACACGATGGATCCACGATCGATGTCGACTATTACGCGATCACGAACGTAATCCCAGGCTGTCACGTTTCCTTCCTACACGATGCGAGCACACGTGCGCTGGACGCAGAGAGGCTGCGAGCGGTTTCCGAAAGCCTCACGCGCGCGCAGCGGATCGGCCACATGGGCAGTTGGGAATGGGACCTCGAGACCAACGAAGTTTGGTGGTCAAACGAATGGGCGCGCATCACGGGTGTCCAAGGCAAACCGATGCTCGAGATCGTTCGCGCGCTCGTGCACCCTGAAGATCTCGCGAAGGTCGATCGCGCGGTCATGGACACGATTGAGCATGACGTGCCTTTCGATCTCGACTTCCGCATGGTCTGCGCAGACGGCCGCGAGATCATCGTGCACCAAGAAGCCGACCTCGAACGAACCAGTGCGGGAAAGCCAAAGCGGCTCAGTGGCACGATGCAGGACGTGACGGTTCGCCGCCAGATCGAGAGGGAGCGTGATGTTTCGATTGACAAACTCGCGCAAGAGAAGCGTTGGTTGCAGACCGTTTTCGATTGTTCACCCACTGGTATTTTGTTTTGCAAAGCAAACGACACGCTTCACTTCACAATGAACCGCGCGGGAGAAGAGTTGATTGGCGCCACGCTTGCCAAGCCGGAGGATCTCGAAGCGTTGCGGGAGCGACTGCAGCGTCCGGATGGTACGCGGATCTCGTTCGAGGAGACAGCGATCGAGCGAGCGTTGCGTGGAGAGCACGTTTCCGATCGCGAGCTCGAGCTTCGAAGAACCGACGGAAAAACCTCACACTTGCTGATGAATGCTTGTCCGGTGACAGACACACGGGACAACGTTCAAGGTGTCGTGGCGACATTTGCGGACATTACGGCGCTGAAGGAGCTGGAGCGGCTACGCAACGAGTGGATGGGCATCGTGACCCACGAGCTGCGCCAGCCCGTCACGGCCATTGTGCTTGGCTCCACGTTACTCGCAACTTTGGTGACCGACTCGAGTGCGAAAACGAAGGTGGATCGGGTGAACGGGCATGCTCGGCGAGTGCTTCGACGCATTGAGGACTTGGCCGACTTGTCGCGCATCGAATTGCAACGGCTGGATATCGTTTGTAC
>CAZETM010000519.1:0-6930 GCA_964514885.1 uncultured Polyangium sp.
CATGCCGCCGTCAGGCGTCGATGCATCGGGACCTGCATCGAAGACGAAGGGGCTTGGTGCGGTCGAAGGTCCGCACGCGACGACGAAAGAGATGACAAAAACGGGGGCGAGGCGGGCGAGTCGGACGAATGCTCGCACGAGGTTTGTCACTTCGGTCCGCGCGCGCGTGACTTCCGATGTTTTCATGGGCAAATCGAGCGGGATGCGCACCGAAAAGCGGAGCGGATGATCGAGAGCGTAGCAGGCGAGATGAGCTTCTGGCATCATGCGGGCGCGCAATGCCTCACACGAGAGCGCAGAGGACGGAGTTCGGGTGACCAGCGATCGATTGACGCGCAACGAGCTTACTTGGCTCCTTGCTCAGGAAGCCCGCACGGCAGCGCAGAAGCTTCGGCAAGGGGTGATCATCCAGCCTGGACCGCCCGAATCGGTGCGAACTCCGGGCGACGAGCATCACGCCGCCGTAGAGACGACGCTCAACAAGCTCGACGAAGCTGTCGACTTGCTCGCGTCGCTCCACGGGCATCCAGCTTCGCCGCGTGGCCGTCGCGGAAAAATCGACGTTGCCGCGCTGCTTTGGGAGCTTGCTCCTGAAGCGCGGGTGCAAATCGAAATGGGCGAAGGCACGGTCGTGTTCGGCGACGAAGGCGAGCTTCGCAGGATGCTGCTGCTGCTCGTCGGCCAAGCCGGCGATCCTACGAACGCAAAAGGAACGGCTGAAGTCCACGTCAGGCGTGACAAGGACACGGTGCGTGTGAGCGCGGTTCTCGGGCCAGATCAGTCGGCCACATACGAAACCGAACGACAGTGGCTCTCGCGAATGGCCATCCGTTATGGCGGCCATCTCGAACTCGACGGATCGAACCAAACGCTCGTGCTGCCCGCCGATGTCGATCGTCAGCGCCAAGAGCTCGAGGACTTGAAGCGCGAGCTCGCTGCGGCTCAACAACAAGGTGAAGAGTACGCGCGCGAGTTGGCAGCGATGTTCGCGAGCGCGACATCGAGATCGATGCCGGCGAGCCCGTCGATCGAGCCGGTGAGCAGTGAAGGGCTCGTGGGGCTCGTGGCCGGTACGCGTGTTCTCGGGTCGGAGCTGCGAGGAATTTTCTCGGCCATCACGCGTGACCTTCTGCCGCTTCGCGATCGCAAAGACGAAGTTGGTGAAGTCGTCTCGAGCGCCATGCGTCATGTGACGGCAGCATCGGAAACGTTGGGTGATTTGGCGCGTCTCGGCTCATGCCCGATCGCCGAGTTGCCTCGTCATGCGGACATGGCGGATTCGCTGCGTGAGATCGTCAAAGAGAGCATGGGACGTGCAGCCCGACACGACGTACGCGTGACGGTGAATGCACCCGATCGAGCTTATGACGTCGTACCGATAGGAGCGCTTTCCGTGCTCATGCAAGCGCTGCTCGGTCATGCCATCAACGCATCGCCGCCAGGCTCGGAAGTCGTCGTGACGTTGTCGGCGGAGAACGAGGAAAGCCCGTGGACGCTCACGTTCGACGATGCAGGACAAACCGTCCCGCCAGCAGCTCGGCGTGGTGTGCTCAGTCGTGACTTCGAGGCGCTTGCAGCGGGACGACCGGCGGGGATTTCGCTCATCGCGGCCATCTCGATTGCGGCTCATATCCGCGTGCAAATGGAGATCGACGATGCTCCTTCAGGTGGCGCACGCGTTCGTCTCATCATCCCCAAAATGACCGGCTGAACTCTTTCTCCCTCTCCACGTCGCGAAGCGACGTTGGAGAGGGCCGGGGTGAGGCGCGACTCAATCAACGCTGCGACGGACGCTGATCACGCGTCGCCATCCCCATAAACGTCATCGCGCGTTGAATCTCGGCATGCGTCACGAGCCCGACGATGTGCTCGCGCTCGTCGAGTACGACGACGGCATCGGCTTCTCCGTTCATCAGCGTCTCGAGCGTCGTGGAGGCATCGTCGATCGTATGCACACGAGGCAGCTCTTTACGCATCGCCGAGCCTATGGGCACGAGCGTTTGGAGCATCTCGGGCTTGGCAAGATCGGTCGTGATCACGATCCCGAGCACGTGATCATCGCCGTCATGTTCAGCAAAACCATTGTGAAGTCCATCGACGACGACAGCGCCTTCTTGATGCTCGCGAAACAGCCTGCGCGCGACATCGCTGGCCGGCTCATCCGCACGCGCTTCGCCCAAACGATGCGTCATCACGTCGGCAACGAGCATGCCTTCAAGCACGTGTTTCAGGTCTGCACGAGCTTGTTCGCCCGACGCGCCCATGTACACGAACGCAGCGATCAGCACGAGCAGCACGTTGAACGAGATCAGACCGTAGAACGCGAATAGTACGGCCATGAACTTTCCGATCGTCACGGCCACTTTCGTTGCGCGATGAATACCTAGACGCGGAGTGAGCAAACCACGCAGCACTCGACCGCCGTCCATCGGAAACGCTGGCAGCAGGTTGAACACGGCGAGCGTCGTGTTGACCATCGCGAGCACGAGCCACCCGACGCGCACTTCGCTGGGAAATGGCACGAGGTACATCAAGCCGCACACCACTGCGATCCCGAAGCTCGAGAGCGGTCCGACGAACGCCATCCACGCTTCACGCTCGGGCCGCACGTCGCGTTCCATTCGCGAAACGCCTCCGAGCATCATGAGCGTGATCGATCGGACGGGCGTGCCGCTTTGGAGCGCAACGAGCGAATGAGCGAGCTCGTGCAGAAGAATCGACACGAACAGACCCACGGCCAGGATGGCGCCCCAGACGAGATACGGCAGACGCATTTCTTCCAGGGGCAAACCCACTGCGGTAGCCAAGAAACGGAACTGACTCGACGCGATATACGCAACGTACGGAAGAAACACGACGAGCGTGATGTGCAGCTTCACGGGGATCCCGCGAATGCGAAAAATCGTCCAGCCTGTGTCGAACATGGTGCTCCCTCAGGTGGCAGGTTTGCCTAGTTCTTCTCGCCTGCCATTCGTCCGGGCAACACGCGTGCCGGTTCAGGTTTCTTCGAGGTCGACGTGGATGTGCCAACCCCGACCTTCGGGAGTTTCCACAAAGCGCAGAGCACCGGCAGCTTCGAGCGCGTCGCAGATTTCTTCCGATGCGAGCAGAGACAAACCAAACGTTTCGCAGAGCGCGTCACGCATCACGGTTTTTCCGGGCACGTAATCGTCATCGACGAGCGTGCCGAACTGATCATGAAGCTCACGCGTCGCTCGAGCCGGGCCGATAGCCACGAAGTCTTCTGACATGCGTTTTCCCATGCCGATCCATGGCGACACAAACCCAAGACACAAGCGCTGCGAGGAGTGGTTTTTTTCAGTGCTGGTTCGTCGAACCGAACCCGGTCAACAGATGCTCGATCTGAAGCGTTGCATCCAGACCAACCCAGAAGCCACCAAGCGCTCCACGCTGCCCGGCAGCATCCTCGAAAGGTGCGGGACGAAGAATCACGCCAGGGGTCGCTTGAAGGCCGACCCAGCCCAAGCGAAACGCGCGTACGTCGATCCCGAAGATGCCTCCAGCTCGGCCCGACCACGTGTCACGACTTCCCGCGATGCCATCGGTTGCGCGTACGTCACCGAGACGCAGAAAACCGAACGCAGCATCGGCACCGAAGGACAAACGCACTGATTTGCCAAGCCAAACTCGGTAGTCCGCAGCCATCCCCACTTCCAACCAACGCGTCGAGCCGGCAGCCGTCGTGCCCGTGAGCCACCTGGCGAAAATACGCTCGGTAGCGCCCATGGCGCGAAAGCCGAGAGAAACGTTTGGGCCCCAAATAAATCCAGAACTCATCGGTTGGAACGCGACACTCGGACCAACCGACCAGACAATCGCGGGCGCAAGTCGCTTGGCCAGCTCGATTTCTTGTGCGGTTGGAGGACGCGGTTTGGCTTCTTTGCGCGGACGTATCGGACGAGCTTGAGCACGCACGAGCTCGTTGGCCGCAATCGCCACCAGACGTGCAGACACGTCCGAGGTGAGTCCTTCGATGGCGATGAATCGACGCGTCACTGGACGCTCCGCAAAACGCGCTTCGATGAGCACTTGTGGAGGACTCAAAACATCGAGCCACACATGCGCGACGAGGTCTCCGAGCGGCCCACCCGGTGCTTGCGCGAGTGTTCCGACATCATCGAGTTCGATCTCGAGCAGCCGCCGAATACGCGCTTCGCCAAGAGCTTCGGCTGCGGCGCGAGACATCGACAAACGCACTTCGATGCGGCGCGAAGGAGCGAGCGGCGCAGCGGTCGTCGCAGGTGGAGCGTGCTCGTCTGCACGAGATGACGTCACGCAGAGCAGCAAGGCGAGCGTGAAGCAGCAACAAACGAAACGATGGAAGGGACGCTCAAGGAGCAGCGGGAGATGCGTCTGCGCCACCGTCGAGCACGGCTTCAGGCTCTTCGCGTGGAAGATCCTCGCCGGACAACGTGCGCTCGACGTCCTCCTTGCATCGACCATCGGGGTACTTGTTCACATACTCCTTGGCCATCCGCTTTGCCTCATCCTTCCGCCCCGCTCGATGCTCGGCACGGATCTGTTTGCAGAGCGCATCTTCAGCGAGCACGCCTTTGAGACTTCGTGCGCGTTCGAAGTATTTTTGCGCTTGATCCGCTTGGCCCATTCTTTCGTACAAGCCACCGAGCGTGTAAGCGGCGATTTCAGCGTACGGATCGCTTGGGAATCGTTCGACGAGCTGCGTGAGAGCATTCAACGCTGCGGCGGGATCTCCACCCTTTGCACGAGCGATGTCACTGATGGCTGCAAGCTCTGCAGCGCTTCGAGCGGTGACGATCGCTCCATCGATGCCACCTGGTTGTTGCCGCAGCATTTCGAGCGCTGGAGCAAGCTCGCCAGCGTTGTATTTGCTGCGCCAATCAGGCGGGGCGATGGCCGCCATCGGCGCTTCGATCCGGTGAGGATGCGACGTCAAATCACGCGGTTGAGGTACGGAAATTCGCGACGGACGAGGGTCGTCTTCGTCGTCGTCTTCCACCTGCGAAACCGGAGCAAGCACGCGAATGGGCACCGCATCGAGCTGCTCGCCACTGGACAATTCACGCGAGCCCGAAGGCCATGACAGCTCTGCCGAACCACTCGCGACGCGCACGTAAATGTCCGCGCTGTTTCTCCGGACAAACACCTCGCTGCCGGGCCTGGCGAACACGCGAGCTTCTTCGACGATGAGCTCGATCTCGGATGATCGGCCGGCGGTGGTGGTGAGCGTGGAGGCTTCGCCGCGAAGCAGACGCAGGGTGAGCGTTTTTTGCTCGTCGCGATCGATTTCGACCGTAGCACCTGGCGATAACGTGATCGTTCCGCCACCGGGAAGGTCGTAACTGGCGCGTTGACGACCCGCCGCGAGCACGTTGGGCGTGCCGCGATGATCAATGGACGTGGCGTGAATGGGAGTTTCGTCGCGCTCGGGCTGCATGATCCAACCGACGCAGACGCCGGCTGCAAAGACCGCCATCGCGGCTGCGGCGAGAGCAAACACGCTGGTCGCGCTGCGCGATTTGTTGGGAGATCGAACGGCCAAGTCATGCTCGAGGCGATCCCAGACGCGATCGATGCGGTCTGAATCCGCGTGATCACGTAGGTCGCTCGAGCGAATTGCAGGCACGGCTCGGCGCATCATGAAGGCACCTCGTTATTCACCGTGGCCTCCTTGCTAGTCGGATCGACGAAATGTTCATCCAAAAACTGTTGAGCGCGAGTAATGCGTCTTTTCACGGTGGCCAGTGAGCATCGAGTCAAGTTGGCGACCGCTTCGAGTTCGTGGCCTTCGATGTTGCGAAGGGTCCACGCGATTCGATCATCGGCCGGTAATGTTCGCAAGAGAGCGTAGATCTGGGCAAGTTGAGCGCGTACGTGAGGGGAAGCATCGGGGCTGGCGATGGAATCGAGATCAACCGGCTCGGCCGAACGCCCGAGGCCCAGGACATTGAGAAGGCGCGCTCGGCGCATGCGTGAGCGTACCGCGTGAACGACGATCGATCCCAACCAGCCTCGAAAAGCCGACTTGTCCGTGAGGTCGCGCAATCGTTCGAATGCACGCAAGAAGGCATCGTGCGCGATGTCTTCGACGTCCCGGGGCGAACCTTCGATTCGAGTCGCCAAGTGAATCGCAAACGCCGCGTGCCGCCGATAAAGCACCTCGAAGGCCTGCGTGTTGCCTTCGCCTGCGAGCGTGACGAGTTGCGCGTCGGGCAAGTCGGCCAGCGCCGCGCGACTGCCTTTTGCAATGCGGAGCGACTCGGGCGGCTCCACTCGGTCCGACGAAGAAGCGGTCGCAGAGACCGCGGCATCGCCTTCGGACACACGTGTCGCGGGCGACTCGATGAGCCGTAAGCGACCTCGCTGAACCTTAGGCGTCATTATGTGCGATTACCTTCGAACTCTAGGACGCTCAGGCTGCACGTTGCGGCTCACAGCAGCCAGAAAAAAATTGTGCAGAGGTCGTGAGCCGTTTTTGGACGGTTAGGCGTCAAGGGGACAGCCGCAGCCCGGACGTCTGCGGGAGTTACCCTAAAGTTCGGAGGATTACCATCATGCTCAAGAACATCATCCTTGCCGTTTCCATCTCGCTCGTCGCGGTCGCTTGTGGCGGCAGCACGCCCGAGGCTGCTGCGCCCGAGGGCGAGAAGAAGGAAATGGCTCCGGCGGACGCGAAGCCGGCTGACGGCGCGAAGCCGGCCGACGCCGCTGCCGCTCCCGCTGACGGCGCGAAGCCGGCCGACGCCGCTGCCGCTCCCGCAGCTCCGAAGTGAAACCACTTACACCCCGACACGCTGGTTTTGGCCCGCGTGTCGGGGTGTCCTTTTTTGTTATTTGAACTTTCGTGTGATTTCGCGCCTCACCCCCCAACCCCCTCTCCAACTCCGCTTCGCTACGTGGAGAGGGGGAGCGACTGCTCTCCCCCCCATC
>CAZETM010000520.1:0-6919 GCA_964514885.1 uncultured Polyangium sp.
CGTGGCGACAATGACCGTAAGCCCCGCGGCCGGGCCACTGACGCTCACGTCCGAACCGGAAAGAAAGCCCACGACGACGCCACCGACGACGCCTGCGACCAGACCCGACAAAAGCGGCGCGCCCGACGCGAGCGCAATGCCCAAACATAGCGGCAACGCTACCAGGAACACGACGAGACCCGCCGCAGCGTCAAAACGCAGGTGGTCGCCCTCGAAATTCTCTTTCAACGTCATCGGCCGATGCGCTTAGCTCAGTCGGCCGGCGAGCGCTAGATGGAATTTCTGGAACGAAGCTCTTTTGTACTTTGCTCGAAGGTTAGGGCGAGGCGGGGTTTTCCGGGTCCGTCGGCTGAGCCGGGTCTTCCATTCCTGCACGACGCCGAGCCGTTGGGCGCACGCGCTCTGCAAGTGATGGCTTGCCGGCCAATTCGAGCAACCCGGTCAATACATCGGCCACGCCCTGGTAGGACGAACTCCACGCAGCAAGGGACAAATTCCGCGCTTCCCGCGTCACTTGCGCCTCGCGCTCTTCACGGCGCACATCCCCGAGCGCTTTGTTCAATGCGTCGATATGCGTCTGCAATTCGTTTGCGATCGCTTTCATATCGACCGAAATGCCCACGCGCAGCGGCTTCTCCGTCACGGCGCGATGGCGAAGCAATCCCGTCGCGGTCGATGCCATGTTTAGCAGCAAATCCGCATCGTCGGGCATGCCTCCGGACAATCCGTACGTAGGGAGAATGCTGCTGCCGAAAATACCTTCGAGCGTGCTACGAATCCCCATGATACTCTCACGCAATGCCTGTTTGGCCGAGTCCCGCTCATAACGCGGAGCTGCATCATCGGCCAATTCCACGGCATGGGCGCGATCCTTGGCCACGACGTCATCAATGGAGCGTTGCGCTTGCGCGATCAATGCCGCAAGAAAGACGCGAATGTCACAGTTTTCGGGCACTCCGTCTGGAAACAGCGTCACCTCCAAAGCCGAGATCATCTCCGATCCATGCACCTCGATGGCCGAGGTGAGCGTCCTGGTGATTGCCATTCGATTCGCAGCAGCCTTGGAAACGTCCGACATGAGAGAACTCCTCTTTACGGCGACCACAGTACACGATTAGGCGAGGGCAGGACCACTTTTTTGATCAAAAATGTCGTTCTGACGAAGACAGACCGACGTTGGGACGGGCACGAGACGGTTTTGGCCAGCTCGGATCGACGTTTTCGTTTTGGGTAAGAGTTTCAGCTTACGCCACGACGGTATCGCGCCTTGCACGGTGCGTTTAGGGCAGGGCGGAAGGGTTTTGGCGAATGGGAAATGTGATCTCGGGCGGGAAAGACTGAGTGATTTGGCTGGAAAGATGGGCTGGGTGACGAACAAGAGGCATGTGGAAGGTGGACGACTCATTCCGAGGAGGGTTTCTTTTCTCGGTCGGCTTTCACATCGGCACGGGCCAAGTTTATGAAGGTCGCAAGCGCGGGATTCCGATGGGCAAGGCGGTCAAACCCTTGTCACTCCTCCCCTGCGTGCAAAAGCATTTTCGTGGGATGCTACGGCAAAAACGACCGTGGAAGTGTATCGAGAAGCCGTGAGCGGCTGATTAACCTTTCACCTTCGCTACCACTATCAGCGACGCCCTGCGATTCTCCTTCGGCAGCACCGCACCCACATCGTACGTAATAAAACCGTCCGCTAAAAACTCGAGCGTCGACAAGAATTGCTTTTGCGGCATCTCGGTTGGCACGACAAACGGCTCGGGCTTCTTCTTTGGGGCATTTGGCGCGCCACTGTTTTTCTTGCCCAGCCCACGTAATGCCAAAAGCGCCGCGCGAATCCACGGCTCGTGGAGCAGCAAAGCATAACGTCGCATGTCGAGCGTCTCGAAGCCGGATCGCTCATTCAAGAGCCGAATCTGCTTTTCGCCGAAGTGATACAAATGGTCCGGCAAATCCAGCTCGCTCGTCCCCGCCCAATGCTCCCCAGGCAATTCCGCGACATTGCCCGTCTGAAATACCATGATGCCCCCAGGTCGAAGCAGCTCGCGCATTTTGCGAAACGCATCGAGCGGGTAGGCGAGGTGGGACAATACATTGCGGTGATAAATGACGTCGAAGCTTTTCGGCTCGAAGTGAACGCTCGCCATCGTGCCTTCACGTGCGTCCACGCCAACGACATCCCGAGCGAACCGGACAAACGGCCCGGTAATGTCGATACCGACCGGGCGATACCCAAACGATTGCGCCTCACGCAGAAAATATCCCGCCGCGCAACCAATTTCGAGCAAATCGCCCTGCGGGACAAACCGCCCGATCAGCTCCAAGGCCCGCCGCGCTTCGAGCGTCGCGCGTTCGATGCTGCGGATCTGGTACGAAAGATCAACCTTCGTTTCCTGCCCCTCGTAAAGCTGCTTCATGTCCGCTTCGGTTGGCCTAGGCGTGACGAACACCAAGCCACACCCGACACACGAGACGGCCTGATGGTTGTTCTCAGCGTGATACGGCTTGGTACCAACGTCACCGCAGAAGATGCACGAAACAGCCTCCATCGGGCAGCGCGTATCACCGACAGGCGGACGCGTCAAAGGCAAGCAATTCGAACGTTGCTGAGATAGCATGCGCCGCATGGACGTGGCCTCGCTGCTCGCCGAGCTGATTCGCCATCGAACCCACAACCCCGGCGGAGACGAACCAGCGATTTGTCGCATGCTCGAACGAGCGCTGCGCGATCGAGGGGCCGACGAAGTGCTGGTCGTGCACGTTCCACGCGACGAACCTGGCCCCGAAACGGGCGCATACGTGCTCGCGCGATGGGGCGAGCCGCGCACAGTGATCAACGCGCACATCGACACGGTGCCTGCAAATAGCGGTTGGACCGTGGATCCGTGGGCCGGGATCGTCACGGAAGATCGCGTGATCGGGCTCGGAGCAGCAGATACGAAAGGTGCCATCGCCGCAACGCTCGCAGCGCTCGACGTAGCGAAACCGCACAACGTGGGCGTGCTGTTTTCAGGCGACGAAGAACGCACGGGAACGTGCATCAAACACTTCTTGGCGAGCGAGTGGGCGAAGGTGATCAAGCAAGCGATCGTTTGTGAACCAACGAGTCGCAAGGTCGGCGTAAAACATCGTGGAGTCAGCGCTTATTTGGCCGAAGTCGAAGGACGCGGCGGTCACTCGTCAGGCGCAGATCGGATGCCTCGTCCCATCGTGACGATGGCGAAGCTTGCGGTTTCACTGGACGAACTCGGCACGAAGTACTTGGATAGCGGCCCTGACGACATGAAAGGTTTGTGCATGAATGTCGCGTCGATCGAAGGCGGCGTGGCGTTCAACGTGGTTCCGAATCGCGCATCGTTGACGTTCTCCGTGCGACCCGCGCCAGGGTTCGATGCGGACGGGTTCGAAGCAGAGGTGCTCGTGCACGCTCGTCGCGCTCATGAGCGTGCGCAGATGCGCGCGGTGTTGTCGTTGCCGCCGTTTGCGAATCGGGATCCCGAGCCGTTTCGGAAGTTGCTCGGAGGGCTCGCGGGGCCTGAAACGACGCTGCCATTTTGGACCGAAGCGGCGGCGTTTTCGCGAGCAGGTGTCGATGCAGTGGTGATTGGCCCAGGCGACATCGCGCAAGCGCATGCGCCGGATGAATTCGTGACGAAGAGCGATCTCGACTGGGCAGTCGAGGTGTTCAAGCAGGTGATTCGGGTCGCGCGAGAGAGCTAATTCGAATCAACGGCGCGGAGCCGCGCGCCAACTCGAATCCGCACGCTGCTGTCGGGAGCGGCATCTTCGTAGTTCACGTTGGCCGGCTTCGGCGCGATCTTCGTGAGCTGCGTGATCGGCTCGAGCGCGAGTCGAACATCGTACCTGCTCCGCGTAAGCCACCACCACGCGGCCAATCCAGCCGAAATCGCGGTCGTAACAGCACTCAGAACAACGTAATCGGAGAAGGGATAGCTCATGGAAAAACCTCCCGCCGCGCTGGCAGATCTCAGCCGCACGCCCGAACAGACGCCACCCCAGCCTCGATAACGAACCAACATCGAGGTAATAAAGCTGGGAGCCTCGACTATACGCTGGCTTTTTCGGAAACGCTACAAGTTTTTACAAGTCGATGACAAAGTACGTCGCACCCACGGTCGGCCATGAGCAACCGCCGCGGTTTCGCCCGTCCAAGTTGTCTCAACCAACCATCAAGGCTTCGGCACGGCCAACGCTCGCTCCACCGCCTGCAAGAGCGGCGCAGCCGTGATCGGTTGACCCGTCGCGTGCTTCATCCACAAGTCCGGCAAGACGCACCCCAGCTTGGTCATACGTTCGAACTCCGGACCCAATTTGCCACTCTTGCGCACGTGCTCCTCGATTTGGAACGCAATCAAATGCCCAATGGGGTAGTCGGGCAAATAAAGCGGCACGCCAATCATGTGCGAATATATGCCCAATATCGCCGAATCGGGAGCACCCAGCACCGGCGCATAATACTGGTTCCAATACTTCTTCGCAATCGATACCGTCGCCTCACGAAGCTCCTTCGCCGTCGCCTGGGGATGCTCGTACAACCAATGCCACACGTCCGTCTCGACCAGCGCAACGCCAGCGATTTCCCACGTGGACCAAAACGTATCGAGCGTATGCATTCGCTCCGCATCAGGCGATGGCTTGCCAAGCTTTAGCAATTCCATGTCCTTGTGCTGAAACGTAAATGCCAAAGCTTCCGTGAACGCATTGTTCGGCACACCCGCGAGCAACGTATGATCCACGTCGTACAGCGAAAACACCTGCTCGACGTTATGCCCCAATTCATGGACGGCAATGTTGTACCCCTTGTAATTCATGCCGTCTTTTTCGATTCGCGTGCGCAAACGAGCCTTGCTTCCTCGTCGCCGCGGCTCCATCGCATGACCCGCTCCACGTGACGGATCAACCGCGATATGCTGCGCAACGTGCGCCGACCGATCCTTGGGGAAACCCAGGTCCTGCAAAATACGCGGGATATCCTTGGAAAACGCCTGCGCATCGGGATATTTTTTGCGCGTGATCTTGTCGAGGTCCTCTTCTTTTTGACCCGCTCGCGACTTGAATCCGGCATACCAAAGATCCTGCGGGCCAAGCTTGCGACCCAAACGCTTTTCGATCTCCGCCGCGACCTTGGGCACCGCTTTCGATTCGAGCACCTCCAGCAAAAGGCCCCGCACGCGATCTTCCGATAACTCCCGGGCCAATTCAAAACGACGCTTGATAGCCGTATCAAACCCCGCGGCATAAACATCCGCCCGCTGCGCCGCATGAAACGACGCCAATAGCTTTGTATAACGAACATCCGGCTCGGGCTTGGGCTTGTTCTCCATTGGCCTCAATTGACGCTTCGAAGCTGAAGACTCGATTTCCGCGTCCGGACACGCACTCACTTCATTCGTGAATGGATTCCAATCGACAAGCGGATAATCGATGACCACCGACGGAATCGTCTGCGTGACGATGCGCTCCATGACCTGCACAATCATTCGCTGTTTGGCCTCGCCCCGCGGATCGGCATAATTCGCCTTCAGCTCGTCACGCAAGTTCCAATGACTGATAAGCCGCATTCCCGATGGGAACAATCGCTCGCCCTTGTCATTGACGAGGTGATGCATCCAGATGTTGTATTCAGCAATGTACAAATCCCCCTCGGCTTGCGATTTTGCCACGGCTTGCTGCACTTCCGCCGGAATCCGCAATGCAAATCGACCCGTCAAACGCTCTTCGGCCCAACGACGACGACTAAAGCTTTGACCTTCAGCGTTCTTCTTCGCCAAGTCCGAAAGGGGAAAGTTCAATAAGGCGACGAACGCGATCTTGTTGCGGAACAAATCATCATAAAGGTTTGCCGCGGGCTCATACGCGGCTAGCATTGGATCGACGCCGAGCAGCGAGCCACTATCGATATCCGTCGCCCAACGCAGCTCCATGCCCATTTCGTGCAAGTGTCCCTCGAGCTGCTCCATGATACGCTCGATACGCGCGAACATGGCATCGATGGCCGATTGATCCGCCAGAAAATGTGCCCAGACAAACGCTCGGAGGTCGCCATCTTCCGCTCGCCAACGCGCGGAGACCTGCGCCAAACCCTGCTTGATCCGCGCTCGCTGGCCTTCGCCATGGGTGGCCACCAGCTCCGTCTCGAGCGCCGGCAGATCGACCTTCGTAGAAGTGTTCGCCTGTTGCACGAGTGGATCCTTCGGTGGTTGAGTCGGAGTCGCAATCGGGAGAGGCGCGACAGCAACCGGCGGACAGGGTTTGTCCTGGAGCGTAGGCGTACAAGCCGCAGCGAAAAGGGAAACGACGACAGGCCCAAGAAATCGTTGGAGGCGCACGAAGACTGTCAAACCGCAGCGCAAGGCGCGCGTCAAGACTCAACGTGCAAGACTTGTCGCTCGAAGCTCGAGCAAACGAAGACGTCGGGACATTTCGTCGTCGGCATAACCAAGCAGGTCGGCGAAACGAAGCTCGGAAAGTCCCTCCAAACCCGTGAAAGCCGCGGAATAAGCGCGAAGTCGTTCATGGGCGGCAATCGTGGCATACAGAACGAGACCCGCGACCGGACCGGTCGGTCGTACAGATTCGAACGAACGATCGGGGAGCAAGAAAGGCTCGTCCAAAAGATCGTCCGCGCCCGCGCGCAACATGGTCAGCGCATCACGTACGGTTCGCACTGCCAAACCTCGAGCGCCCGTCTCCGCAGCGAGACGCACGACGGTGAGCAGCCGCGGAACGGTCACGGCTTCGTTGAGCCGTTCGAGCGACAAGGAAAGTGCTTTCTCGAGCGCCCCGAGACGCACCGAAGCTGCCGCGCGAGACTCTTGGTGCGCAAACGAATGCAACGCCAAAGCCGTCCACAAGCGTTTGTCCGCAGAAGGAGCGCCCTGCCATCGCGCCGCCAAAAACCGCG
>CAZETM010000521.1:0-6896 GCA_964514885.1 uncultured Polyangium sp.
CTCTCCAACTTCGCGGCTTCGCCGCTACGTGGAGAGGGGGGAGGTGGTGAGAGCATTTCAGGGTGAGACGATGTTCACGTCGCCCTGCACTTCGTCGCCGCCCATGCGCCACCAATTGGCGATCATGAGCTTGCCGTCCGCGATGAACACGCGTGAGAACGCGCCGGCAAAGTTTTCCTGGCTTATGGCCGAGGTCTTCCACGTGATCTGATCACCCGTTGGTGTTCCAACGGCATGACGAAGCGTGCCCGATGACGCGTCCTGGTACGAGATGTGGATCTCGCCGCTCGGACCGACGTAGATGCTCGAGTCGTCACCGACGATGTGTTGTCCGTCATCGAACTTCACGCCGCCGAGCGAAAGACCGTCGTCCACGACCGCACGCAGTTTGACCGTCGTGCCTTTGGTGACCTGCGCATACTTGAGGCCTTCGGACAAACCGTCGGCGTATGAAATGTGCCAGTCACCCTTGTCGTCGATGAAGAGCGATGCGCCGATGCCAACGTCACCGTTGTCGGTGCCGTCGTCCGCTTGACCATCGATGATCGTCGATACCCACGAGCCAGTCGCTTTCGATGCGATGATGAGGTTGCCCTTGATGCGGTCGTAAAACGCGACGCCAAGAGCACCCGCAGGATCGGTTGCGAGCGCGATGTAGGCTCCCGCTGCTTCGGGATACGTGTCGATCTTCGATGCGTCACGAATCTCGGCACATCCGACGCCACCACCCGTGTCGACGCAAGCTGATCCCGATCCGCATTTGGGATCGCACGAGGTCTGCTTCTTTTCGCACTTGTTGGTTTCGACGACGCATGCCGTGTCCCCTGCACAGTAGAACGCGCGGCAAGGCGTGGCCGGGTCGACTGCAACGTCTTCGAACGTCCAGTCAGCAGCGCCCGCAGGCTTGGCTGACGTGGCCGTGGCGAGACGAACCTTCGACGAGACAGCTCCGTCACTGCCCGGCTCGATCGACAAGTACGCGATGGTCGGTTTGCCACCAACCACGAGCAGCTTGGCGTAACGGCCGATGTCCGCTTGCGGTTTGCCTTCGACCGTCATGATGTTCCAAGACGAACCCTCTTGCTGGGCAAACTTGAGGGCCTTGTTCGTCCGGTCGTAGTAGGCGACTGCAGCCTGACCTTCGCTGCCGACTGCGATGCTGGTCCACAAACCAACATCGTCACCGGATTCGACTTGGCCGCCGCGGAACCCGTTCTTGTTGAAGAGAAGCGGGTCAGGTGGCGGGTCTGCAGGGACGCCATCGATCGCCGACCAAGCAACCTTGGCCTTGGTGGCATCCCACTTGCCGACGACGAGATCGCCCCACGAGTAGTCGTTCGACCAGTCAGCTTCGGCGTAACCCGCGACCCAGATCGTTCGGTCCGCCGTTGCCACCGACGTGTATGCGCCGATGAGACCAGGAACCAAATCGACACACGGATCTTTGCATTGATAACCGGCCACGACGATTTTCGAATCGTCCGAACAGCCAAGAACGCAAAACGATCCGGTTGCACCGATGACCGCCAAGCTCGTGAGCGTACGGAGCGCGCGACGGCTCGTGTTGGCAGTCGTCGCGCGCACCTTAGGGCCCGAGGATTGTTTGACCTCAGAAGGTTTGTCCGAGCGGCGTCGGGCAATCCTGAGCATCGTTCCGATCATGCCGAGAGCGAAGACCCACGCGGCATTGGTCTGCGATTGATCTTCGCCAGCGAAGGAACAACCACAACCCGCGCCCGTCGCGATCGCACGACCTCGAATGAGCGCTTGCGAAGCCTGCGCAACGTTGCCTTCTGCATCTTCCGCTTCGACGGTGATTTCAGCAGCATCACCCAAGTCGACGGTCTTGATGTCCGCTGCGTTCGTCCACGCAGACCATTCGCCAACATCGAGGCGGTAACGCATGCGCGTTTCACCACCACCCGTGACGACATCGCGAACTTCGATCACTGCCTTGGCTTCCACAGGCTCGCCAATCGTGATCACCGGCGGCTCTGCATCAATGACGACGTCCATCGTGACCGGCGTCTCGTCCATCGTCTCCGGGTGACCCACGACGCGCGAACGCGCACTGATCGTGTGTTTGCCCTGAAGCCTCAACCACTCGTCACGAACAGTGACCATTCGTTCACGAGTGAACGGTTTCCACGCGCCTTGATCAACGCGGTACGAGTACTCGACGGCTTGCGCGCCGTTGTCGAGCGGCGAGGACAGTTGAATGTCCACCGCCGGAACGTTGCTCTCGACCGCCGATGCGAGACGGAAGCCTTCGCGATCGAGGTCCTTCTTCAGCAGCGTCACCGTGGTCTTGTTCGGTGCAAACGGTACCGGAGGTGCCGTGCCGAGCGTTGCGAAAATGCCGAGGTAGTTGTCGGCGTCCCGCGTCAGCTTGCGCAGACCAGGCGAGCCCTTGCCATCGACCGATTCGGGAATCGTGAGCGTGAGGCCAAGCGAGCTGAGCGCGCTCGACAGATCGATCGCGCTGATGCCACCCAAGAACTGTCCAGCAAGCCCGCCGAGCAGACCTTGCAGCGATGCCGCGATGACGACGGGATCTTCACGCAACAGCTCCGAGTTCGTGACCTTGCCGTTCGACACGCCAATCTTCTCGAGCACCGGGAGGAGCCCGTCTGGCGTGACGACGAGATTGACCGGCACGTCGAGATCGAACGTTGCGGTCATGAAGCGGATGAAGCGATCGGTCGACCAGATGTAGAAGTCGAACGAAGCTTGCGGAAGCTGCACTCGGATGACCGGATCGGTGTTGATGTCCGTGCCGTTTCCGAACGTGGCCGTCGGCGGTTTGCCAGGACGAATCACGAGCGCGACTTGTTGCGCTTCACGTTGCAGACCGAGGTCCTTGAGCGAGCTGGCGAGCAACGAGAGCGTGCCCGACGCCAACTGAGGAACCGTCTCGGTGGAGATGCCGAGGCAGAGGAATCCGCTGTTGTAGACGCTGTTCAACGCATAGTTCGCGTAACGCTCACTCAGCCCGATGCCGACGTGCGGGCCTGCGAGACCAGCCGGCCAGCCATCGACGGTGTTGCCCTCGAGCTCGAGCGGAATGGTGATGCCTGTCGGAAGCGCCATCTCGGAGAGCTTCACGCACCCAGAGATCGGCGAAGCTTCACCACCACCGTACATGCCGAGCGTTGCGCCATTGGCGATGGGGTTGAGATCGCCCCAAGCAAAGCCGCTGTTGTCAGGTCGTTTGCTGGGTCCACCCACGGCAAACAGGATGTCGAGGCCGCCCGTGGTGCCAGGAGAAATGCTGGCAAGCGCGCCGCTGAGATCGAGACGTCCCTCGGTGCCGAGAAGAATGCCGACGCATTCAGCAGCGGCGTCGGTTCCATAACGACAAACGCCTTCGATGTCGTTCGAGCCGGCCGGGCAGGGGGGATTCGCCATCGGATCGGCTTGCTGGCAAAGCTGCTGGGTCAGCGTAGTGCCGAGCGTGCCGATGAGCTGGTCGTACAAAAGGTCGAACAGCAGAGGCTTGAGCACGTTGAGCAGCGTTCCGCTGAAACCTCCGCAAAAATTGAGCGCGTTCTCGAGCTGGCCTTTGTCGACGTCGAGCTTGTTGACCTTGATGCGCGAGTAGCCGTAGCGCGAGTGCGACTGATCGGTGTCGACCTCGATCGAGATGTCCACGTCGAGATTGACGTTCGCGTAACTCGACGGATTGGAGCAGCCGTTACCCGTCAGGCGGGCGGCGGTCGAGCCGAGGAAGCCGAGTGAAATGGGCAAATTTGCCAGTCGGAGCGGCAGTGGTCCGGTGATCTTGATGTTGTGCGGCGTCGCCGTATCGATGTTCAGATTGGCGTTGCCGATGTCGATCTCCGCGACGCACTTCGGCGGATTCGCATTCTCGTCAGCTCCGCCGGGACAAACTTGGCCCTTCACGATGGTCAGATCGATCTCCGACTCGGGAATGGGAAACTTGATGACCCCGCCGGCACCGCCGCTGCTACCAAGCGCAGCTTTCGCAAGCGGTCCGAGGTTCTGCTCGAGGAAGGTGATGCCCGAGTCGGTAAGACGAACCGAGGCAGCGTTTTCGATACGAGCCGTCGGCTCGAAGCCTCCGGGCAAGGGCGTAATTCCACAGCCCGAACAGCCGCTCGAGCACCCACCGCCGGCACATCCAGCGATGAGGATCACGAGCATGATCCCAATTATATGTTTGAAGAAGCGAGGCATGGCGAAGACCTCCGAGGACAAGTCGCCGATGTGGCCTCTTCGAAGTCGGAGAGGCCTAATTCATCGACGAATCCCCGCGATCGTACGCGTGCCTTGGATCGGCTCGCAAGCGCTACGGGATCGGACAGCCGCCGTTGATCTTTACCGCGCTCGCCGCAAACTCAGCCGTCAACTGCACCGAGTCAAAACAAGTTGCGTCTGCAGCAACATTCGTGGCGTCGCACCAGTCGCCTTTGTAGTCGATCTTCGCCATCGCATCGCGCGCGCACTTCTCGATCGGCATGCCTTTGTCGCCGTTGCCCGTGAGCAGCGCACAGAGCGACGCGTTCGCCAAGTCGACGACGATGCCATCGGCATCCTCGAGCGTGATGTATCCCTCCAACTTGCCGCCGTTGATGTACGAGAACTGGTTCTCGGCCGGATTCGGTCCGCAGTTGTTGTAGGGATCAAGCCCCGCACCGTTGAACGACCCGATGCAGTTGTTGTTCGACGACAACTTCGCGTCGAAAATGCGCGCCTTACGCAGCGGCAACAGGATGGGATCTCCCTCGGCCGTGTAGATCGGGACGACGACATCCAGTCCCGTAGCGATGCCAAACGTGCCCGTCGACAAATCCGTCGTGACCTTGATCGGCGAGACCATGCGACCAAGCACCATCTCGTTCACGAAGCTGTAGCCATCTTCGGGCTTGAGCGGAGGCGTGGCACCGCCCGTGCAGACGGTGTTCGTGTCGAGGTCCAAGTGCAGAAGCCACGAGAACGTGCCGGCTTCGGCATCGCCCGTCAAATAACAATCAGGACGCTTCAACGCCACGCCGCTGGCAACCGTCTTGCCCACGAAATTCGCCGGTCCAAGCGTCGCAGGCTTGCTGATCAAGATCTGCGACATGCGTAGACCGATCTGCTTCTGATCCTTGTTGTCAGCGATCGCCACGCAGGTGGGATCAGACGTGACGCAGGCCGCTGTGAGTTCGCACGTGGCCGTGGTGTTTCCAGTCGGGCCGGCTGTTTCGCCGCCATCACATCCGACGACAAACCCAAGCGCACCAACCGCACCAAGCGCAAGCGCCGTAGCTACTGTCGAAAATCGCATCGATGTCCTCCACGCCAAAAGGAAGCGTAGAGGCTACCACGACTGTTCTTGCGCGGAGGTGCAGGGGGAAGGGGTCACATGCTGTGCGCGCCGAACTCGTAGAGCTCGCGAATCGCTGCCACTCGCGTGGCTACCTGCGAGCGCGTGAGCGTCGAAATCTTCGTCGTGCCCACGGACTCCACGCAGTACGAAGCAGTCGCAGTGCCGTGCACGATCGCTCGACGCAGCGCGATCGGCGTGATCTCGGGCGTGGCCGCGAGATAACCAAGGAAGCCACCTGCAAACGAATCACCAGCTCCGGTCGGATCCACTTCGTCCTCGAGCGGATAACCGTGCGCTGCAAACACGCCCTGTTCGTCGAAGAGCAGCGATCCATGCTCGCCACGCTTGATGACCAAACGCTTCGGACCACGCGCGAGAATGTCGCGAGCCGCTTTGCGAATGTTGTGCACGCCCGAGAGCATCCGAGCTTCTTCGTCGTTGATGATCAGCACGTCGATACGCTTGAGCAACGCCGCAAGCCAAACAGGCTCGCCCTTGATCCAGAAGTTCATCGTGTCGGCAATGACAAGCTTCGGCGACTGCATCTGATCGAGCACGTCGATCTGCAGCTTCGGATGAATGTTGCCCAAAAGTACGAGCGGGGTTTGTCGCCACGCTTCGGGGAGCTTGGGACGGAAGTCCGCAAAGACATTCAGTTGCGTATCGAGCGACTCGCGACTCGACAGATCATGCGAGTAACGTCCGGCCCAACGAAAGGTTTTTCCTGACGCACGCTCGACGCCCGTCGTGTCGATACCGCGATGACGCATCTCATCGAGCGTTTGGCCCGAGAAGTCGTCACCGACGATCGCGACGATACGCACCGGAGCAAACGCAGATGCAGCCATGGCCGCGTACGTGGCGGAACCGCCAATGACGTTTCGAAAGTTGCCCGAGGGCAAATCGAGATCGTCATAGGCCATGGAACCAACGATCAACATGGAGGAAGAAGCGGTCACGCGGAGCCTCGTATCACAGTTCGGGCAAAAGCCACTGGAGCTGCGTTCGTACGTCGACAGGAATCAAATCGGGACGCGTCATCACGGCACCCCTGAGCGCTCCGTGGGCGTTACTTTGCGTGGGATCAGGCAAGCGACGAGCAAGCGCGTGCAGAACCTTGCGCGCATTCGCGACGTTCTTTTTCAACACGGCAATGACGGCATCCACCGTGACTGCCTCCTCGGTCGCATGCCAACAATCGTAATCCGTGGACATCGCCAAGATCGCGTACGGCAACTCGGCTTCGCGCGCGAGCTTCGCTTCCGGCATGCCCGTCATGCCGATGACCGATACGCCCCAGCTTCGGTACACGAGGCTCTCGGCTCGCGTCGAAAACTGCGGTCCCTCGATGCACACGTACGTTCCTCCGTTGTGTACCTGCGTGGTTTGTCCAAGAACCTCGTGCGCGGCATCGTTGAGCGCCGAGCGCATGAGCGGACAAACCGGATCGGCAAACGCAACGTGCGCGGCAATCGCTCGATCGAAGAACGTCGTCACACGTCGCTTGGTGAGATCGATGAACTGATCAGCAAGGACGAAGTGCCCAGGCTCGATCTCTTCGAGC
>CAZETM010000522.1:0-2474 GCA_964514885.1 uncultured Polyangium sp.
ACGTTCCGAACCGCCCCCGCGGCGGCCGCCCTCGGATGGCGGCTGCCGTGTGGTAGGAAACGAGAAGGGCTCGGCGGCCGCGGCCATTGCAGCCATTATGCTGCTCGCCCTCCGTCGTCGTCGTCGCGCGGCATGAGAGCGTGTTGAACAGAAATTCCGGGGTCGGTTTGACCGCGAAGCGGGCAAACCGAAGCTGGTCCAGCGCTAGCTGGTCCGGGTCCAGGGGTGGATAACCCCTGGTCGGGTTTGGGGTGAAACCCCAGCGAAACGCTCTTCAATACCCTCTTACTGAAACGCGCCTCCTGCAATCACCGCTGCGCTTTGCTTGGCCGAAAAGAGTTTCGCAGCTTCTTCCAGCTCCACTTTCGTCGTCCCTTCGATTGCTGCGTTCAGCGCCGCGGTATCCACCTTCAATTGCGCCCCTCGTGCTCGCGATATCGCAAATGCCCGAGCGTCCTTTGCACAGGTTTCCGGATGCAGCTCGCGCGGTTGCAGAAACGACCGAAACCTTTCCTTCGTCGTCGTCATGTCCGTCGATGACAGCGGCGCGGCGACGATCTTCGCCATTTCGTCACGCATGCGCCCTGCGGCAGGCTCAGGCTGCTCAGCTTGTCCCACGGGCCCCGTCACCACCAATACGTCGGGGCGCCGAATCGGATCGAATTGCACTTCCCATGTTCGCGGCTGGGCCGGTTTTTCCACGAGCCGCGACGCGAGCACCAAAAATGGCGCGTAGTCCGTATCCGTCCATGCTGGCGCGGGAATGGCAATTGCCACCGCCGTGGGTTTGTCGCCCATGACCAAGGTGCCTTTGACCGTCGCGTCCCCGGGTTCTCGCAAAACGGGAGGTGCTCCTGCCACGAGCGAAGAAAAACCCGCTTCGACACGAGCTCGAGTTTTCTCCGAATCGAATTTGCCAGCGATCGCCAGGCGTGCATTTCCAGTTTTGATGTACCCTTGCCAATACGTTTGCAGTTCGCCCAAGGTAATCGCTTCCACTTCGGCCGCGATGCCGCGCCGCTTTCCATTACCACGCGTGGGTCGCACTGCTTCTTCGGCGAGGCTCATGGCCGTCAGCGTTGCATCGTTGCCTTGAAGTTTTGCCAGGTCCTCGAGCAATCGCGTTCGTTCGCGCCCGAGGTCCGCTTCCGTCGGCGATCGTTCTGACATCCATGTCGCTACTTCATTCAGCTCGTCGAGTAGCTGGTCCCCGGGGACGACCACCGAATACAGGATGTAATCGCCGCCCGTTTCGACCGTACGCTCGGCACGCCCGGGCGCAGTCGACGTCGCCAAGATCCTCCCCGCGAGCTGCGCCATCCCCGAACGTCCTGCAGGATCGTGATCGATGCCCACCTTCAACAGAACGACCAGTGCAGTCGACTCGCCACACGGTCCGGTGATCATGTCGACATCGAGCCCGTTCGCTAATTTGAAGGATTGTTCCGCGAGGGTCGGCTCTGGCGGAGTTTCGGTGCGTTTTTGTTCCGTGCGCGAGCACTGACAGGAAGCCAAGGGAGCGATCAACGCGGCAAGAGCCAACAGCGCGAACAGGGGTCTGGTCTTCATCGGGCGCCGATTGTCGCGCGCGAACGTCTGTCCGTCCACACGTATTCGCCTAAAATTGCGATGCCTTGGGATTGGCATTCAATCTCCGCTTCTCGCGTGACCAAGTTGGTGGTATCGACTGGATGTCGACCCTTGCGGCGTCAACCTACCGTAGGAAGGAGCAAGAGATGTTTCTGCCCGAGAAAGACATCGAACCGGTCATGAGCGAGCTAAAAACTGCGTTCCATCAATTATCCGAATGGGAATATTGCAACGAGGACGACGATTCCCATGCAGGTTTTACCGCGTGGGGGTGCCTAACTCTCGAGGACAAGGACGAGAGGCCAGTGTCCGAGCGGAGTTTTTACGTCACGTTCGACATTTTCGGCGAGGAAGCTCCGGGGCGCTGGCGCGGGACGCTCACGATTGGACAACATTCGTATTTTTGGTCGGACGCGGATGCTGGAGACGCATACTTGCTGAATACCGGAGGTTGCGACAGTTTATCCGAAGCGATTGCTGCATTGAAAGCGCAAATCCGCAATTTCGCCGCGGCTCTTTCGGCCATCTGACCGACCTGTTCGGCGGCGCGGAGCTGACCTAGCGAGCGGTCCCAAGGTCGTCGGCGTCTTTCTTGCGTTGCGCTCGGTACCACGATGCCCGCCAGTTCTACGTCGAGCAGTGTCGCACTGCCGTTCATCGGCAACAGCCAAGGAACGACCGCCAAACAGGATTGTCACCCACGAAAAACTTGACTGCTCGATGGCAAAGCGAGTACTGGACACGAGCGCGTCGAGCCGTGCGTATTTCGAGGTAGTTTGGTGATCCGAAAGCTACATCCACATCAGAACGCAGATAAATCCATCGATGCCGCAGAAACCTTGAATGCGCTGGATGACGAGATTTCGTTCACGCTGCGCAAGCTC
>CAZETM010000522.1:2574-6866 GCA_964514885.1 uncultured Polyangium sp.
CGCAGAAACCTTGAATGCGCTGGATGACGAGATTTCGTTCACGCTGCGCAAGCTCAGCGGCGTGGAGAGTTGCGCTGCGCTCGCCTTGCAGCTCGATGCTCCACACACCCGCATCGTTCAACTGAAAGCCCAGGCGGCATCGTCCACCGTGCTCGAAGGCGACGTGCGTGGGCTCATCGACGACATCAACCACCTGCGTTGCGAGCTTCTCGGTGCACTGACGGTCATTGGTTGCGTCGAGGGGCGCGCTGCCAACTGGCCGCCAACCTTTTTCCGACAAACGTCTCCTGCGAAAAAGGAGACGACGGAACCGCCACGCCAATCACGAGGCCCCAAGTCCGTAGAAGATTGGAAGGCCGTGGCCAATGATCGCGCCAGTGATGCTCAAGCCATGCTGAAGGAAAAGCGGATACTCGGAAGTGTCTACATGGCCGGTTATGCGATCGAGTGCAGCTTGAAGGCACTGTTGCGCGGACGAGGGGAGCAGTTTCCCACGAGCGGCGGCGCTGGACACAACCTTCGTGCCTTGTGGAAAGCTAGCGGATTTCCTTTGAGAGATCTACATGATACCAATGGCGCCAAAACTTATTTCATTGAAAATTGGTGCACGGATCTTCGTTATGATTTGGATTTGATGGATACGAGCTTGGAAGCGTCGGAATTGCTGACTGGAGCCCTTGCGCTCGTGAATTACATTCAATACAAGACCAAACACACGCGAGGACATCGATGAACAGGGACGACATCCGGGAGGCGATTCGCGGCAATTTGGAACGCAAAGGACTTGTTGCCGACGAGATCCGGGTCATGCCCGATCCCTATTCGGGAATGCGCATCGCGGTCGTCTCGGATGGATTCGAGGGAATGCGCCGCGACGAACGTAAACAAATCGTGCTCGATGGACTTTTCGATATCGAAATCGCCTGGATCGATTTGCTCACTTCGGCCGAACGCCCCTGGGCTGGACCATTGCCTGGTGACATCGAGCCTGACCACCTTCCTCTCTGGCCCGAGTCATTGGCCCGCGCCAAAACCGCTACCGACGAAGCACAGTTCCCATCGGACCTCGACGAAGATCTGCCGCTGCCTATCGTGGCGACGTTTTACTCGTTGCGAGGCGGTGTCGGTCGTTCGACCGCGCTTGCGTACACCGGCCGAATTCTCGCCGCTGAACACGGCAAAAAAGTCGTTTGCGTCGATCTCGACCTGGAAGCACCGGGACTTGCCGCCTTGTTTGGAAAAGAAAACGAGGTTCGTGAAAACCACGGTGTCGTCGATTTGCTCCTTGCGCTTGAGCAAGGGGTCAAACCCGATGCAAGCAAACATCTAATTCGGGTCTCCGACAATGACGATCTGTATTGCCTACCGGCCGGAATTCCGAGTGCCGACTACGCACGAAAACTCAGTCTGCTCGATCCCGCAACATGGTACCGCGAAGACAAAAACCCGTTGCGAGAATTGATTACCTTGCTCGGCGAGGATCTCCCCTTCAAGCCCGATGTCATTCTGCTCGATTCGCGCACCGGCATCACCCACCTCAGTGGTCCGTTGCTTTTTGATTTGGCAGATCTGGCATTCATCGTGTTTTTCCCCCATCCGCAAACGAAGACGGGCACCGGCGCCCTGGTGCGCGCGCTACTTGCTGCGCGCACACGTCGAAGCACGCCCGAGCGACCTCTCGCGCCCGAGCCGAGATTCGTCGTTTCGCCCATTCCCGCCACCAAAGTGCCCGAGGTGGTGCAGCGTTATAAGCACCGCGCAGCCGAATGGATTGACGATTGGTTGTCGGGCGAAGACGGCGTCGTCCCTGCCCGCTGGACAGAATCTGCCATCAAAGAAGTGACCGAGTTCATCCCGTATCAGGAAGTCTTGGCGACTTCGGACAGCATCTTCGAAGACCGCGACGTGTGGAAAACATATCGCTTGCTTGCCGACTGGATCTCGAAACTCATTCCGATGGCTTCGGAAAAGCGGATTCCCGCTAAAGTTGCGGACCTCAAAAATGACGTGCTGAAAGAACTGACGTTCTCGACCGGCACCGCCGAGCAACAAGAAAACATTTTGGAAACGTTCGTCGAGACCACCCACGTGCGAAAGGCATTGCGGCCCGAGATTCCGCTCGTCATTGGTCGCAAGGGTGCAGGCAAGACGGCTCTTTTTCGCCGATTGGCGGAAAATCGTGATGCAAACCAACCCGTCGTCGTCTTGGCACCGGCAAAACTCCGCAAAGACTGGCACCTTACCGCCGACGGGTTCAAATACATCGAAGAACGGCTCATCGAGAAGAAGCTCGAATGGCGAGAGCTCTGGTCGGTTTATACGGCCTATTCTTACTTTTTGCAGATTCCTGCTTCATCCGAATTCCAAGAATTGACGGCCCAAAGCCTCGGGCTTCCTTTCCACAAGGATGTCACGAGCGAATCGGAATTCCTGAATCGACTCGATGCGATATTATCCGTCCCACGCTGTGCACTCCTTGCCAACGACTGGCTCAAAAAAATGGATGTCATGAGTGCGCAGCGCTTTCTTCTTTTTGATGGTCTCGATACCGGGTTTGGAAGTGCGGCGGCGGCGGATCGTGAGCGTCGTACGCGAGCGCTCGAAGGCCTCTTTACGTTGTATACCGATCGCGGGGAAGGACTCAAAAATCTACGTTTCAAGATTCTTTTGCGAGAGGACATCTGGAAAAAGCTGCGTTTCGAGAACAAGAGCCATTTGTTTGGTCGTTCGGTTTCCCTTGCTTGGGACAAGAAGCACGATTACTTGCGCGTCGTTGTCCGGCAGGCGCTCGGCTCCCAGAACTTTGCGAAGTTGATCGACAAGAGTGACGCAAAGAGAATCGTCGATGGCGACACGGACGAGGAGCTCGTCTTTCGCGTGTGGAACATTCTCGTCGGCGAACGCATGAAGGGCGGCAACACGACCTACACGGCCAATTGGGTCTGGAACCGACTGGCGGATGCGAACGACAACCGCGTACCACGCGCGCTGCTGCAACTCTTCAGCGCAGCAACGGAGTGGGAGAAAAACACGCATCAACGCAGCCCGTATGAAAAGACGATCCTGCGTCCGCGCGCCCTGATGGAATCGCTCGACACCGTTTCCGGAGAATCGCTGAGCGCGCTGATGGAGGAGTTTCCCGAACTGACACCATTGCAAGAAAAACTCCAGAGCTTGGGCCGATCGCCTTTGCCGGCCGGTGCCCTCGAAGGCCTCGATGGCGAGGTCGCCTTGGCGCGAGAAGTTGGTCTTCTCTCCATCTACGAGGGGACCGAAACCGAGCCGAGTCGTTACGCTGTGCCCGACCTCTACCGTATTGGCCTTGGAATGGTGCGCAAGGGGCAACTTTAGGTGGCATTGCTCTGATCCATCGTGGGCCCGGATCGTTCAATTGGATTAAGACCCCCTCCCCACACCCTCCCGATCCACTCCTCGCTCACCCCACTTGCGCACTCCCATCCCTCCGAATCGCCATTCCGCGCCTCGCCGGCCATCCCGCACCTTCGTGAACCGCTCCTCGACGCCCCGCTCGCCATTCCGCATCTTCGTGAAACGCTCCTCGACCAGCGCGGTTCACGATCCACGACGTCGTGAAACCAACCTGGGACACCTCGGACGCCATCTCGTAGCTTCGTGAAACCTCGTTCGAGATGCCCGGCGCCGATCCACATCTTCGTGAATCGCTCGACGCGCTCGGAAATCCGATTCCACACGCATCCGATCCCGCGTTTTGGGTGATTCACGTTGACTTCACCCAGGTTCGACATCCACCCAGGCCATCCGCTGGCCCCTGTTGCAAGGCCACAAGGCCAGCGGTACAAACGCCCCTTGACGACATCGCTCGTCCGCGTCAAACCCCGTCCGGTCATGACCAACCCCGACGTTCCCGCGGACGAACCCGAGGCTCCGACGGAATCTGAAATTGCGGCCTCACCGCATGATGCGCTCTTCTACAAAACGTTTTCCAAGCCGGAACACGCCGCGGCGGAACTCAAATGCATCTTCAAGCCGGCGCTCGTTGCCGCGATTGTTTGGAATACGCTCCGGCTTCGATCGCTCAGGTTTACCGATGCAAAGCTGACCAGCAAATATGCCGACGTCTTGTTTTCTGTCGAAATCGCGGGCAAGGAAGTGCTCATCTTTATCCTGTTCGAGCACAAGAGTGCAGCCGACAGGTGGACGCTTCTGCAATTGCTCGAATACCAGGCACGCATTTGGCGGGGATACCTCGAAGACCACGATAACAATGGCGCGAAATACCTGCCCGTCATCCTTCCCGTCGTGCTTCACCA
>CAZETM010000523.1:0-6864 GCA_964514885.1 uncultured Polyangium sp.
TTACGGATTCGTCGGAAGGGCCCGAATCGAATCCGTGCGGCGAGTTGGATGCCTGAATGGTTCTGCGGTCGCGCAGCAATTTGACTGAACCGCCGGACGGATCAGCAAGCTGTGCCGTTAAAAATTGGAAGGAAAAACGGATTCCCCGTGAGCCGCGCTCTTCACGGAAACATCGGCCAGAATCCAGCTCCAGGGCCGAAACGATTCGGTCCCATTCCCATGCCGCGATTCCACATTCCCTGGTTATTCTGCAATGCCGTCAGAATCCGCGGCGCCAAGATGTGGCTCAAGTACGTGCACGTCTGGTGCGACCGATACGTCTGCGAGCAGCCCACCCACACGCCTAGCGAGCTGCGAGAGCCATCGTCCCCGTATTGCACGACCTCGCCCGTTGGCAACACGCTCAGCCACGCGTTCGGCTCGTCTCCTCGCGATGCATGAAGAAGCCCGACATTGCCCAAAAGTTTGTCCCCAGGACCCATCACCTGACCCGTCGGCTCGAGCAACGCGACGGGATCATTGTTGGTGTCCCAGATACGTCCGCCGCGGTCGACCGACATCTCTTGGTTCTGATTGAGCACCACGCGTCCGTCAGGAAAAACCTCGACGACCGATGTCGCTACGACCCAGCGTGCTCGCGGAATCTCGAGCATCGCTCCGCCTCGCGCCCAATTCGCTGGAGCAGTGCGAGCGCAACCAACGAGTCCGGAAAGACAAACCGAAACGATGATGAATCGGCGAAGCATCAGTCGGCAGGATAGCGCAACCAAAGCGCGAAAGCCGCACCCGGCACGCGTTTGAGCGCTTTTCAACGCGTTTCAACGCTTCTCAACGCCCGAGGGCAACTTCCCAACCATTAAACCTTCTCGATCGACTGTTTGCCCAAGAGCCCGGTGGGCTTGACCAAGAGCACCACGATGAGCACCGCAAAGACCAAAACGTCCTGCAAACCCGAGTACGACGTGAGCTTGGTGAGTTCGCCGATGACGCCAATGAGCAGTCCACCCAGCATCGCGCCAGGGATGCTGCCAATGCCGCCAATGACCGCCGCCACGAACGCTCGGGTGCCGATCACTACGCCCATCGTCGGGTACGCCTGCGATTGATCGAGGCAATAAAGGACCGCGCCAAGAGCCGCCAACACCGAGCCCGCAACGAACGTGATGCCA
This sequence comes from uncultured Polyangium sp., assembly GCA_964514885.1. Lineage (GTDB taxonomy): Bacteria > Myxococcota_A > Polyangia > Polyangiales > Polyangiaceae > Polyangium. The sequence continues at coordinate 1,170 of CAZETM010000523.1, forward strand.
ATGACGCGCGACGTCCGAATGCCCATCAGCCTCGCAGCTTCGATGTTCACACTGAGCGCGCGCATCGCTTTGCCCATCCACGTCTTGTGCACGAGGAATTGCAACGCGAGCATCGTGGAGAAGGCCGTGACGAAAATGACCTTACGCGTGTGCTCGATCGGCAATAGCTGCGGGTAGCCTCGATATTGCGCGGTGAACAAAAGCTGCGCGAGGTTCTGCAGAAGCACGCTCATGCCAAGCGCCGTCACGAGCGGCGTGATGCGCGTGTTGGCTTTGCCTTTGCCACGCTTGCGGAGCGGCTCGTACGCGATGCGCTCGACGACCATGCCGAGCACGCCGGCAAACGCCATCGCGATGAGCGTTCCACCGATGCCCGCGACGATCGGAGACTCTTTGCCGCCGAGGCCCGTGATGGCAAAAAGCCCCACGAACGCGCCCATCATGAAGACCTCGCTGTGCGCGAAGTTGATGAGCTTCAGGATGCCGTAGACCATCGTGTAACCAAGAGCGACGAGGGCAATCATCGACCCTTGGGCGAGCCCTGTGATCAGGGCATTGACGATCTTCGTGATGAGCATGGAGCTACCAAAACCTCGAGCCGCGAATCCGGGCGTAGAGGGTACCCGAAACAGACGACGAGCGGGAAGCTCTCAGGGCTTTTCGTTCACTGCCGAGTAGTAAGTGAATTTCTTGTTTTTGATCTGCACGATGACGATGGATTTGTCGGCATTTCGAGCCGAATCGATGTTGATCGTACCGGTGGCTCCGGCAAACCCTTTCGTATCCGCGATGGCGTCTCGAATGCCTTCCGGTGTGTCCGCTTTCGCGCGTCCCATCGCGTCGAACAAGAGCTTGGCCGAGTCGTAGCCCAAGGCCGCGAGGCTCGAAGGATCGCGCTTGAAGCGTTCCTTGTACGTCTTGAGAAAGACCTGCGAGTTTTTCCAAGGCACGTCGGGCGCGTAGTGGTTGGTGAAAAACGCGCCGTCCATTTCCTCACCCGCGTCCGTCAAAAGCGTCTCGGCATCCCAACCATCGCCCCCGACAAACTTGCTGCCAGGCACGCCCGCAGCCTTCGCTTGCCGCGCGATCGGCACCATCGCGTTGTAGTAAATCGGTGCGTAGATCAGGTCGGGCTTCGCATCGCGGATCTCGTTGATGTACGTCGTGAAGTTTGTCTCGGTCTTGAGAAAGCTCTTCTCCATGACGACTTCAGCCCCAAGCTTTTTTGCTTCGTCACGGAACTGTTGCGCGAGACCAGACGAATAAACGTCATCGGATGCAAAGAGGATCGCGACGCGTTTTTTGCCCATCGTCTTCACGACAAACTCGGCGCCCATCTTGCCCTGAACGTCATCCGTGAAGCAGACACGGAAGATGAACGGTCCGATCTGCGTCACCTCAGGCGCTGTGGCCGAGGACGTGATCATTGGGATCTTGTGCTTGTTCGCGACGAGCCCGCCGACCATCGATCGCGATGATGCAACTTCGCCAAGAAGCGCGACGACTTTGTCTCGAGTGATGAGCTGCAGGACCTTGTTGTTGGTCTCTTGCGGCGTGGACTTGTTGTCCTCGTACAGCATCTTGACCTGACGGTTCTTGATGCCGCCGGCCTGGTTCACTTCATCGACCGCTAGCTCGATGCCTTCCTTGGTCTCGATGCCGAATTGCGTCTCGGCACCGGACAAACTCAAGTAAGAGCCGACCTTCCACGGTTCCTGAGTGGGATTCGATGCACCGCCCGCAGGATCAGCCGTCGGATCAGGTTTCTTGTTGTCGCACCCGGCGACAATGATCGCGCTCGTCGCAACAACAGCGAACGCCAAGATCCGCCTTCGTTTCCAACCCGGTCGGTCGACCATCGACTGCTCCTCGTCGTCCTTACACGCGTTTGCCCCGCTTCGAGGTCGCGTCGAAGTTGACTACCATCATCGCAGCAAGACGTCAGCTTTCTGGACAACGAGCCATCACGGTTCGTGACGACGACGCGCCCAGACGAACCTTTCGACGTTGCCCTTCGGGCCAGCCACCGCACTGTCGACCTCGTTCACGACGTTGAAACCAGCTTTTTCTATGGCTTGGCGCGCTGCATCGATCGCTTCGTTACGCGTCGCCGAATCCCGAATGACGCCCCGCCCACGTGATGCCGCCTCACGTCCCGCCTCGAATTGCGGCTTGACCAATGCCACCAAATCTTTGCCGGGATCCAGCAGCGCCGCGATCGGACCGATCAACTTGCCGATGCCAATGAACGATGCATCCACGACGACCAGATCGATCGCGTGTGCAAAGTCGCTACGCAACATGTCGCGCGCATTCGTTCGCTCTCGATTCGTAACGCGCGCGTCCTGTCGAAGCTTTTCCGCGAGCTGTCCGTGACCAACATCGACAGCCACGACATGTGCCGCTCCACGTTGCAACAAGCAGTCGGTAAAGCCTCCCGTGGATGCACCAACATCCAGACATTGTTTCGCCGCGACATCGAGCCCCTGAGCCGTGAACACTTGGAGCGATTGATCGAGTTTGTCTCCACCGCGTGAGACAAACTTTGGCGACGCCGCGACATCGAACGCTGCATCTGGCGCGAAGAGCATCCCTGGTTTGTCCACACGAACCGGGCCGCTCGTCACTTTGCCCGCCATGATGAGCGCCTGCGCTTTGGCTCGAGTCTCCACCAAACCCCGAGTCACCAGGAGTGCATCCGCACGAACGCGAGCAGTCGATCGAGTCATGGGCCGAAATCGTCACCGTGAACGGCACGAGCGACAGTCCAGAGTCCATCGCCAATACGTGGTCCCGGGCGTAACGCATCGGATCCTACGCCGCGAATTCGCCCGAGCTTGACGGCTCGAAGCTCTTTCCAACCCGGAGCATTTTCAACACGCTCGCGCATCGACTTCGTAGCCTGCATGTCGGATGCCCCGTCGAGGAGCAAGTCAGGGTCGAGGGTAAGCAGATGCTCGAGGCTGATCGTCGGGTACGCGCCACCTTTGGTCACGACGTTTTCTGCACCAGCCTCACGAAGAACTTCATCCGTGAAGCTTCCCGGACCTGCCGCGATGATCGGCGTGATGTCGAACGCAAACAGCGTCTTGACGCGAGGTTTTCCCGAAAGCTTGGTGCTCAAAGCTTTGTGTTTGTCTTCGATGGACTGAACGACTTTTTCCGCGCCCGCCAAACGATCGACGCGTCGCCCGAGATCCGTGATCATCGTTTTGATCGCCGCGATCGTTTCGGTCTCGGGCAAAAACGTGTCGATGCCATGCGCGCGCAGGTTGTCCTCGAGTGTCGGCCCGGCAGGACCTCGACCGCCGATCACGAGCGACGGTGCGAGCGCGATGATGGCTTCGAGGTTCGGATCGGAAAAGCCACCGACGACAGGGAGCTTCTTGGCGTCTTCTGGGATGTCGCAATAACGCGAGCGACCTACGAGCAGATCACCCGCGCCGATGGCGAACATGGTTTCGGTCGTGTTCGGAGAAATCGATACGACCCGCAAAGGTTTGTTCTTCGCAGGCGCTCGTGAACACGCCGAGAGCCCTGCTGCGATCAGCGCGAGCAAACTCGTTCGACGGGTGATCGTGAAGTGATGCAATGAGGATGCGCTTAGCAGCGTGTTGAAACGTTGAAAACGCCAAATGTAGGGGCGCGATTCATCGCGCCCTGCGAAGGCGTTTCGAAGAGGGCGTGATGAATCACGCGCCTACATCAACGCGTGCGGCGACGGAAACCCAGCGCGGCGAGGCCCAGCGCAAGAGCTGCCGCGGACCAAGGTGTGGAGTTTGTCCCGCCAGACGACACGCTACACGAGGTGTCGGACGATGTGTCGTTGTTGGGAGGATCATCCTCGCCGAACCCGCCGCCGACCGGAGCATCCTTGATGCAAATGTTGGTGCCTGCAGCGTCAGGACCGCAGCGCCAACCCGTCGGGCAGGGCGCCTTGTCGCTACACACGCGCGTGCAGTACGAGCTGTTTCCATCGTCGATGCAGCGGTCCGACTCGCACGTGTAGGGATCATCGATGCTGCACGTGTCGCCAATGGGCATCGAGTACGCCGGATCGGTGGGCCAACCGTTTACCCACGCAGGAACTTCGTAACCGCCCATTCCAGCAGCCTTCGTCGCCGTTTCTTTGATCCAATCCCCCCACGCGAAGACATATCCGTAAACGGGATCCGAGCACGGAGGCACGCCGCGCGACGTCACACCGATGACGCGTCCTTGTGCATCGAGCGCTGGACCGCCCGAGTCGCCTTGACAAACCCCTTCGTAGCCGACCCATTCCTCAGGTGTGGCGACGAATGATTGGCACTGATCACTGACACACGCGATCGCCAGGTTGTCGCGCCTGCGACGGGTGCCAGCCCCCGAGCCTTGACCGTTTGTCGCGCCATACCCCACGGCAGAATAAATCTCATCCTTCAAGAGCGGGTCGTCGATGCGTGGATTCAGCGGCTTGGCGATCGACGGATCGATGTTGTCCTTGAGGATCAGGATCGCTTGATCGTTGCCGCAGAACTTGTTGCCTGCGGAAAGCGTGACGACTTCCTGCACCGCCAAGTACCCAACCTGGCCCATGGGCATTTGCGTTTCGACCGTGACCAAGAAGTCGCCGGGTGCGCCAGGCGGAGCGAACGTCGTCGAGTTGCAATCGACGGTCTCGCCCGTGCTCGTCTCCGACACGCAGTGACGCGCAGTGAGCACCATGTTCGGCGCGAGCAACGAGCCGGTGCAGATGCCACCAAGGGTCTGCCAGAAGATGCCGACGACGTTCTTGTCGGTGTCGTCTGTGTAGCCGCCAGCGATGCCTTGTTCAGCCTCGCCAAGTGACCATTCGGAACTGTCGGATGGTTCGGGGCCGCCGCAACCCAATGCGGCAAGCGAGAGGACGCCGAACAGGACAGGCAAGCAAGAACGGGGGGCAAACGGCGACATCGACAAACCTCCGACGGTTCTTCAGGACAAACATTCGCGCGTGGTGCGCTAACCAAGGCTGGGACGTGAAGGGCGCATTGTACGAACGCGATCCTTCTTGCGCACGGAGTTGTGCGAAGCGCGGAAAGGTTTGATCGGACCGTATTGTTTCAACGCAACGTGGGCCGGCTCGCGGCAGTGCTTCGAACCTGGCGGCCGCCACCCTCCGCCATGGCGGCCGCCAGGTGACGCACTGCAAAAGTCACGGACAAACCCGCGTGTTTGGGCATGGCTCGACCTTTGCCAAGACCAGACGACATGACCGACAAGGTGCTTCTCACCGCGCTTGCTCTCGCTGCGGGATCAGCATTGGCACGAGCGCCGATGCCCGCTTCGATCGCTGCAATTTTCGCACTCTTTCTGCTGCGTCGTCACCTGGAGACTTGGGCGCTCGTGTTGCTCGCCATCGCGTTCGGCATGGGCGCACTGCGTTGCCGTTTGGCGATCGATGACGCAAGCCAACTGCACGCTCGCGTCGTCGAAACGCTTGGAGCCCCAGGCCGATGCGAAGGCGAAGCGATCGTGATCCGTTCGCCAGTCGTGCAACGAGGCGAAGACAAATCCGACAAAAGCTCCGCAGGCGACGCACGAATCGAGATCGAAATGATCCACGGCTCGTGCGAACGAGGGCCTCTCGTCGAGCCTCTCCGCGCACGGCTGCACGGCGGACCGGAAGATCTAGCGCGAGGCGATCGCGTGCGGATCGTCATCGACGTGGCGCCGG
>CAZETM010000524.1:0-6864 GCA_964514885.1 uncultured Polyangium sp.
ACGCAAGCACCGATCCTGCACGCACGAGTTCCACGTCATCGAGATCGATCGCTGCGTTGCCACGAATTCCTATGCCCACGTAGAAACCACTCGCGCTCGGCACCGCCGTGAACGTCGCCTGTTGTTCACCCGCACCGGCCTTCGCGATCGCCAATGTCGATGTGCTTTCGGACGCGTCAGGATCCTCGAGCGATCGAAGCGCAACGATGACTTCACCCGACGTGGTTGCTCGATACTTCAAGCGCACCGTGATCTCGTCACCTGGCTTGATCAGTGCCGGTACAGACGGCGTGTAACTGCCCGTCACTTGCACGAGGTATCGACTGCCCGACTTTGCCTGCAGCTCGGACAATCCCGCCGACAACGCATCGCGCTTGCCTTCGCCCGTTGCCGAAAACGTGATGGCTCCCGATGCAGCAGAAAATTTGAGCCCTGCACCTTCGACCTTGACGAGTTTGTCCCCTAGAACTCGAACCGAAGCGGGCTTTTGATCGACGTCTGCCGGTTGCCCATCGACTGGTTTGCCGTCGAGCTGAGCAGACAGAGTTGCGACTCGATCACGAAGTTGTTGAGCGCCATCGCTATCGAGGAACTTGCGCTCGTCCCAGAACTTGATGAGCGAGGCCATGAGCGCTGCCAAACGCTCGTCTTCGGCGTTGTGCTCGGCCAGCGTCATCTTGCACGAGTTGTACTGACCGCACAGATCGACGCGACGTTCCTTGAGCGTCGTTGCGAGATCGCCGGCGGCACGAATCGCTTCGATCCGCTCCTCGGCTCCTTTGCTGGAGCTGGCGAGCTTCAAAGCGCCATCGACGTTGAGCGCACCGAAGTCTTCGGCGATGTCTGCACAGTTCTCTCGGGCAATCGTCCCGATCGGTGCAGGGCACGAGACTTCGGTATCCGAGCTCGTTGCAGTTCGCGCTCCGCCTTGCGGGCCACCGCAAGCAGCGAGTGTGATCAGTGTCCAAGTTCGAAGGAAAAACGAGCGAGTGACAGCCACGAACCGAGGATATGACAGCTCTCGACAGGACGGGGTGGAACGTGCAGCGCGCGGGGCTTGCCAAACGGTTTCGAGTCCGCTAGTCATGGCGTCGGAGTTGCGGGACTAGCTCAGTTGGTAGAGCATCAGCTTCCCAAGCTGAGGGTCGCGAGTTCGAATCTCGTGTCCCGCTCCAATCTTTAGTCGTACGCCCGTTTTTGCTGCGTACGTATTTCCTCTCAGCATGAACATCCTTCAGCGTCGCCTTCACGCGACGCTGGCCGGTTTTCTGCATCCAATCGGCTGAACGCGTGATCTGCGCGGTTCGGTTTTCGTTCCGGGGGGACGAACAGGATGCAAGAGGGCCAGCGGGTGGCGTGGAACGCCGCTCTGATGATCGCCAAGCAAGGCCTCATGGCGGTCGCGAGCGTCGTGTTCATCGGCTTTCTCGCACGAAAGGTCGGTGTCGCCGCCTGGGGCGAATTTCAAGCCTCACTCGCCATCGCCGCGATGGCCTCGGTGATCGCAGGTCTTGGCGTGCGCGGTTATCTGGCGCGTGAAATCGCCGTGCGTCCAGAGCTTGGACCAGACCATCTGGGTGCAGCTCTCACCGTTCGTGGCGCAAGCGGAGTGCTGATCTTGTCGCTCGTAGCGATCGGCACGTGGGCGACGCGCACGGGAGAAGGCAAGTGGCTGGTGCTCATCGCCGTTGCGTCACAACTCGCGACGCTTTTGTACACGACGATGTGGCTGAGCTTCGAGGCTCACGAGCGCTTTCAGTACATCTTGTACGTCGAGCTTGGAGCGCGTCTGTTCGTGCTCGTGTTGGCCACGATCGTCGTGGCTTCAGGTTTGGGCATCGTCGCAGCGGCCGTCGCTTTTGCTGTCGGCAACGTGATCGAGTTGGTCCTGACGTACTACTTCCTGACCAGCCGTCTGTACCGTCCGCGTCTGTCCGCGAGCTTCGACGAGCTTGTTTCGATCGCCAAGAAGAGTTTGCCCTTTGGGTTTGTCGGGGCACTCTTGGGAATGGTTCGTCAGTCCGATCGCGTGCTCTTGCGATGGTTCGGCGATGAACAAGCTGTCGGGATTTACAGTGCTGCTTGGGTGCTCGTCGAGCAGCTCGAAGTCGTGTCGGATCTCGTCTTTGGTGCAGCGTTTGCAGTCGGCATGCGCCTTTACGCACGTGAGCCACAACGATTCGCCGAGCTGTATCGAACGGCGATCATCGTGGCCGTAGTGGTTGGTTTTCCGATGGCTGCCGGCGTTTGTCTGTTGTCACCGGACATCATTCAGCTCGTGTACGGAGGTCGAGAATTCGCAGGCGCATCGACCACGCTGCGAGTGCTCGCGTGGCACGTGCCCGTGACGTTTGCGTTTCACGTCGTCGCGCTGCCGCTCGTGGCTGGAAAACGCGAGGCGCATTTGGGCGCAGTTCTCTTGCCTGCACTCATCAGCATCGTCGCGCTCGATATGTGGCTCGTTCCGCGTCACGGCGCGCTTGGTGCAGCCGTAACGGCGCTGGTCGTCGCCGCCGCAGTGCTCGCTGCATCGATGGCCATCACGCCAGAGTTTGTCCGGGTTATCCCTCTTGGACGAGTTCGCTCAGCCATCATCGCAACAGGCTTGATGGCTCTTGCAGCGTATCTCGTGCGCCAATCGTTCGGCATGTGGGCAGCGATCGTCGTGGGCGCATTGACTCATGCCGTGATGCTGTTCGTGTTTCGCGTCATCACTCTGGACGAAGCGCGTGCGCTGATCCGACCAGCCATCGCTCCGTTTCGTCCGGACGAACCCTTTGAAGAAACTGCGATCAATCGCACATGATTAGCTGACGAGCGAGCGCGCATGCATCAAGATTGAGCGGTGCCAGAAGGGGGAACGTGCAAGGTGCGCCGGAGACGGCGCGATCGTAGTTCGGGGCCAGTACGAGCCGTCGAAAGACGATCGCGTACGGCGTCCGCCCTATCTGCGCGATGGCCTAATCCTACGCTTACGCCCGCGCGAGATGTTGGTCGCAGTCGAGACGATGGCCCCGAGCGGCTTCCGATGGGCGCCGGTGGTTACGAACTCGTCACGCGTCTTGGTAGCGGAGGCATGGCCGAAGTGTTCCTCGCGCATCGCCGAGGTTTGCACGGGATCGAGCACACGGTGGTGGTCAAACGATTGCGTGACGATGTTCGATCTCTCCCGACGATCAGCAAGATGTTCACGTGGGAAGCGTGGATCTCGTCGCGCATGTGTCACCCGAACATCGTGACGTTCCACGACTTCGTTTCGTATCGAGGCCGTGATCATCTCGTGCTCGAACACGTGCGTGGCCCGGACATCGCCACGATGTCCAAGGCGCTCGTTGCAGCAGGACGTGCTTTCCCGATTCGTGCTGTTCTCGAGGTAGGAATTGCCGGAGCCCGCGCACTCGCACACGCGCATGCGCTCGTCGACGACGATGGGCGTTGTGTCGGTCTCGTGCACCGCGATGTGAGCCCTCAAAACCTCCTCGTGTCCATCGATGGTCAAATCAAGCTCATCGATTTCGGCGTGGCGAAAACGACGAGCCCGCACGTTCCGCGAGACACCGAACCGACGCTGGTCAAAGGGAAAATGGGGTACATCGCCCCAGAGCATTTGCGAGGCCAAGCGCTCGATGCACGTGCCGATCTGTACGGTCTTGGTGTCGTCCTGTTCGAGATGCTCACGGGCCGACCGCTGCTTCGTCGCAGTGCCGACATCGAGATGATCCGCGCGGCTCTGCTCATCGAGGTTCCGATGCTCACGACGTTGCGACCGGATTGTCCTGCGTCGCTCGATGCGGTCGTGCGCCGTGCGTTGGCTCGAGATCCGAGCGATCGCTTTGAAAACGCTACTGCGATGGCACGTGCGCTTTGCGAGATCGAGGCAAGCGTTCCGGAAGAAGTTGGAACACCAACGTTAATCGAGCTCGCACGCGACGTGTATGCCATGCACGACGATCGATGCATGCCGGACTCCATGGCGCGTTTGCCAAAGCATCAGTTGATGACGTCCTGCATCGTCGATGCGCCTGCGTTACCGAATGCTCTAGAACCAGAAACGCGTCCCGAAGGCCTCTTGCGCCGCACGATCTTGCCTCCGATCGAGCCGGCATCGCCTCCTGTCAAAGCGGTAGCTGAATTCGTTGCACCACCAACGATTTCCGAAAAAACGGCAGCGTGCACTGCTCCGGTGCCCAAGCCAGATCCATGGCAAGTACGCGTCGTCCCGGTCGCGGTTGCGTTTGCGATTGGCGTACTCGTGGCGATGTCGGTCGCAGAAGTGACGCGAAGAGGAGCTTCAGCGTCGAACAAAGCGACGTCCGGCTCCGCGGCGCACGTCACCCCGCCTGCGGATGGTGAAGTGGTCGCTGCGGAGCCAGAGTCGAAGCATTGACTGCACTCATCCACTCACGCGTCAGTGCTGCGTCCGATGGCAATGTTGTAGATCGCGAGCAACACGACGGCACCGAGAACGGACATGAGAAATCCGCCAGGTGACTCGCTCGTCGTCGCGATGCCCAAGAGGCGGCTCAAGAAGCCACCAATCAGTGCGCCGCCGATGCCGAGCAGAACGGTGACTGCAAAGCCACCCGGATCGCGTCCAGGCGTTACCAACTTGGCAATCACACCGACCACGAGACCGAACAGAACCCACAGAGCCACTGCCATCATGTTTAGACCCCTCCCGCTCTCGCACATTCGTGCAGCGCGTCGCTGATCTGGCGCGACGCCTTGCAGGTCGAGACGCTGCGACGCTGTCCCGTCCGCACGTTCGCGTTGCACGGGACGTGCCGGGCAGAGTGTGCACGGCAGCTCCGTGGTCACTCCCGGCTCTCTAAACCATCCGGATTTTCACGCCGCGTTGGAACGAGGCGAAGGCACTGTCGTTCGCTGGAGTTGCGCCATGAAGTTTGAGGTCCAACGATCAAGCGACAGATCGGTGACCACCTGCTTGAGCGATCCCATTCGTTCGGCATCGTTCGCCGTTTCCGGTGACAAGGCTGCGTCGGCAATGGCTGCCTCGAGACCATCTTCGTCGTATGGATTGACTCGCCATGCGCCTCTGAGCACATCGGCTGCACCCGTCAATTCACTCAGCACGAGACGTCCACTCGCAGTGGGACGCGTCGCGACGTACTCGAACGCCACGAGGTTCATGCCATCGCGCAAAGGCGTCACGAGCGCGGCATCGGCTGCCACGTAAAACGCTGCCAATTCTTCAGCTTCGTAACTTCTCGCGAAGAAGTGCACCGGCCTTCGGGTTGGACTGCCAAACCTTCCCAAGATCCTTCCCACCACGGACTCCACGCGCTCGCGCAATTCACGATACGCGGCAACTGATTCACGACTCGGGACGGCGATCTGCACGAGCGTGACCTGTTCACGCGCCTCTGCACTTCGCTCCAGCACTCGTTCGAATGCTTCGAGCCGCTCGACGATCCCTTTGGCGTAATCGATACGATCGACCGACAGAAGCAGTCGCGATCCACCGAGATCAGCACGCAATTTTGCAGCGTCGGCTTTCACCTTCGGATCCCGTCCCAGCGCCGACCACGTGTCCGTATCGATCCCGATCGGACACGCAACGACACGAGAGCGCCGACCACCATTCGCAACGATCAACCCTTCGCGATCTACGTCGTAGGCGATGTTCATCTCGCGTAGCGCATTCGCAAACGCATCGACGTAACGCGGCACGTGCAGACCGACGACATCTGCGCCGAGCAGTCCTTGCACGAACTCCTTGCGCCAGGGCAGGGCGCGAAAAATCTCCGCTCCAGGCCAAGGGATGTGCCAGAAAAATCCAATCGTCAGATCGGGTCTTCGTGCACGTACGAGCGCAGGAACAAGCGCGAGTTGATAGTCGTGTATCCACACGACGCTGCGGAGCGGAGCCATCGCAAAGATCGCATCGGCCACGCGTTGATTGACGTCGCGATACGCGCGGGTTTCATCCTGACGAAAGCGACAACGCTCCAAGAACCCATGCGCGAGCGGCCAAAGCCCTCCGTTCGCTGCGCCCGAATACCAGAGCGATCGCGTCTCTGCCGGAACCGACACGGGGATCACTCGAAATTCCGCATCGCTCACAGCTGGTGCGTCGAGATCATTTCCCGCGGCGATCCAAGCGCCTCGAGCGCATCGCATGAGTGGAAGAAGTGCGGACACGAGGCCTCCGGGCGCGCGAGAAACGCCACTTTCGCAAGTTACGAAAGGCGCCCGAGCGCTCACGATCACGAGCCGATCCGCTTGCTTTGCCATGACGGCACCGTCCATGCGAAAGTGGTGCCGTCAGGGGCGGGCGATCCTTCAGCAAAAGATCCGCGTACTTCCGCTGGGGATTTGTTCGATCAGCCCGCTCGTGTGTTAGCGTCGAAAATCCGAGGAGAATTCCTGCTGTGCGGCTTAATCGCTTCGTTACGATCGCCACCGTCGCGCTATCGCTTTCTGCCGTCGCTCTGCCATCGAACGCGCAGACGGACGAAGAAAAGTCCGCGGCTCGAGCGCTTGCCACTCAAGGCGCACAGGCGCTGCAAGAGAACAAGTACGCCGAGGCTCTCGACCTGGTAACGCGTGCCGAATCCGTCATTCACGCGCCACCGCACCTGCTCATGATCGGCCGCGCGCAAGTTGGTCTCGGTCGCTTGGTTGCCGCGCGCGAAAGTTACCTCAAGGTCATCCGCGAACAGCTCCCCGCGACTGCGCCCAATGCGTTCAAGAAGGCCCAGCAGGACGCCAAGACGGAGCTCGACGCCATCGAGCCGCGCATCGCTTCGTTGCGCATCATCCTCAAGGGACCAGGCGCTGCAGATCCCAAGGTCACCGTGAAGCTCAACGACCAACCTGTCACCGCAGGGCTCATCGGCGTGC
>CAZETM010000525.1:0-6849 GCA_964514885.1 uncultured Polyangium sp.
GTGCAAAGGAAACCGTCATTGCATTGACTGTTGTCGGCGCAAAATCCCGGGCTGCCCCCAGCGCCGCCTGCGCCACCCGCAGCACCTGAGCCACCCGCTCCGCCCGAGCCACCCGCGGCCATTCCGCCCGAGCCGCCCGCGGCCATTCCGCCTGAGCCACCCGCGGCCATTCCGCCTGAGCCGCCCGCGGCCATTCCGCCCGAGCCACCCGACGCGCCCGTTCCCGACGAGCCGCTCATGGTCCCGCCAGCGCCGCTCGAGCTGCTCATTTCGCCGCCGGTGCCGCCGATGCCGCCACGGCCACCACTGCCGCTTCCCGTTGTGCCGTTGGTTGAAGTATCGTCACAACCAGCGACGAGGGCTAAACCCATCGCCGCTAACCAAATCGCTCGCCGTCGCAATACATTCATAACCGTGTCTCCGTGCGGGAAGGGGAAGCTCGCCGTTTGAGGCAATATCTCAAAAATGCGCCCGTTGCGGCAACCCGAAAATTCGAGATCCGCGAAAAATCTACCGTAATGGTCTAAAATGTGCCAAAATACGCATAATGCGTCCGGGGCATTTCCACGCAGTAAAACCCACGCGCTCCCTTGCCGTCGTTAATGAGCATCACCCGCCGCCCGATTTCGACGCTCCATGCGTCTATCTTGAACAAGTCCGTGCAAGCGGTCTCGACGCCGGGTCACCGCTGGGCCACTAGTACGTTCGATGCAGCAGTCACGCTCGGAGGTCGCCTCCAAGCTCCTCGATCCGACGTTTGTCCGCGAGCTCGAAGTGCTCCGCCGACGGCTCGAAATCCGCGCTCGGTCCGGGGCCTCGGGCGAACACGCTGCACGTCGTCGAGGTGGATCGGCCGAGTTTCAAGAGCATCGGCCCTACAGCCCCGGCGATGATTTGCGTCGCATCGATTGGGCCGCATACGCGCGTACGGACGAACCCGTCCTCAAACTCTTTCGCGCCGAAGAAGACATCATTGTCCGCCTCGTCGTCGATGCCTCCGCGTCGCTCGATTTCGGCTCGCCTCCGAAGTTCGAAGCGGCCAGTCGCCTCGCGGCTGCGTTTGGATACATGGCCCTCGCATCTTCAGAACGCGCGCAAGTCGTCACCGCAGGCGAAGGCATCGTGCGTGAAGAGACGCCGGTGCGTGGTCGAAATGGCCTTGTTGGACTGCTTCGATCGCTCGCGAACATCACGCCTCGCGGTGGAACTGATCTCTCTCGCGCGCTCGATACGATCGTCAGAAAATGCAAGCGTCCGGGTATGCTGTTCGTCGTTTCCGACTTTTTCGATAGCGGGCCTTTGACGACCTCGATCAGTCGCGCAGCCGCGGCAGGCCACGATCTGGCGCTCGTACAAGTCGTCGCACCCGAAGAAATCGAACCCAGCTACGATGGCGATTGGGCGCTCGAGGATGCCGAAACAGGTGCAGTCGTGGAAGTGACGATGGATGCCGCAGCCCTCGAAGCCTACGCCTTGCGATTCGCGGGTCTGTGCGAAGAACTGCGACAGATCGCGCGCCGACATCGCGCCACCTACGTGCGCGCTCGTACGGACGAACCTCTCGAAGGCGTCGTGCGTCGCATCGTTTCGAGGAGCATCGACTGAATGGTTTTCGATCTGCTCCCGTTCGGTATGACGAACCTCGCCGCCAATCCGCTTTTTGCCGCGGGCTCCGCGTCGCCGCTCGAATTCCTTTCGCCCAAAGGTCTCGCTCTGCTCGGGCTGCTCGTCCCGCTCGTCGTGCTCTACATCCTCAAGGTTCGTCGCAAACGACTGCGCGTTGCATCGACGTGGCTTTGGGCGTCCGCCAAACGCGATCTGATTGCTCGTTCGCCGTGGAAAAAGCTCATCGCTCAAGTGCCGCTCATCCTCCAAGCATTGGCGCTGCTCCTGCTTGGATTGGCGCTCGCTCGTCCCGCGACGCGTGGGCGCGCCATCATGGGCGATCACGTGGCGATCATCATCGATGCCAGCGCGTCGATGTCCGCGGAAAACGTTTTGGATGACAAACCCGCCCCGCGAATCGACCTCGCGCGTCGAGTCGCTCGCGATGTGCTTTCCGCTCTTTCACCCGGCAGCGACGCCATGTTGCTCGAAGCTGGACGTGAAGCTCGTGTCGTTTCGCCGCTCGATCGCGACATGGTTCGTCTCAAAGGCGCGCTCGATACCGTTCGTGCCTACGACGTCGAAGGAGACCTCGGCGCAGCTGTTGCCTTGGCCGTCGATCGCCTTCGTCAACTTGGTGGATCGCGACGCATCGTGATCATCACCGATGGCAATCTCGCTTCTCCCGCAGCGCTCAACGCCGTGTCACTTCCGCTCGAAGTGATCACCGTCGGAACACCGATCGAAAACGCAGCCATCGTACGAGTCGACGTGCGTTCGGGCATCGAGCCGCAGCTCAAACGTGAACAGGTCCAAGCGTTTCTCGTCGTCGCCAATTTCGGTTCCGCACCGCGTGAACTCTACGTGACGATGCGCGAAGACAACGCCTCCGACGTGCTCGCGTCACGCAAGATCTTGGTTGGTCCGGGCGAACGTTTGCCCGTGGTCCTCGACTTCTTGCCCGCCGCTGGAGACTACCGCCGAGGACTCATTTTCGACATCGCCCCACACGACAAAATGGAAGTCGACGACATGGCGTATGCGCGCGTGCCCGCTGGGGACAAACTCCCCGTCGTGTACGCCGCGCCAGATCCTTCCAAGACGTCACCGTGGATCGAACGAGCGATCATCAGTGATCCTGCAACGACGCTCAAGACGGTCGCGCTGTCCGAGCTGACCACGCCCGGCACCGTCGAAATGGATGCGTTTGTCGTGGTCGAAGGCGCTTGTCCTTCCCCGATTCCTGGAGGCGATTTGCTCATCGTCGCACCACCTTCGGGACCCTGTTACGGCACGCTCGTCGGTCGAACGATCGAGCATCCCACCATCACCTCGTGGGAAAGCGGAGACGCCCGTATGCGCTTCTTGTCGCTCGATGGCGTCACCATCGCGCGTGCTGCTGCGCTCGCAGCCGAAGGCCCCACGCAAGAGCTGATTCGCACGCAAGAAGGCACGATCGCCACGGATATCTCGTCGACCTCGCGAACAGCGACGCTGCTCGGATTCGACGTTGGCGACAGCGATTGGCCGCTCAAGGCCAGCTTCGTTTTGTTCATGCGCAACTTGCTCGAACAGGCGCGCATTCATCGCGCGTTTGGCGTGACCGGTCCGGCTCGTGCAGGAGAACCGTTGCGCGTTCGTCTTCCCGCCTCGGCAAAAGACGTCGTGGTCATCGGTCCGACCGGGGACAAACTCGACGTTTCGATTCGCACTGGCCTCGCGGTCGTGCCGGAAACATCGAAGGTCGGCTTGTACAAGTTCTCGTGGCAAGGACCGGAAGCAGGATCGTTGGTGGTCCCAGCAAATTTGACGAGCGCTCCGGAAAGCAACGTCACGACGACGATGACCAAAGGCGATCCGGCTGCGAACGGTGGCGTCGAAGTTCGCGCTGCAGGAGCCGAGCCGGATGCACACAACGAATGGACATGGGTTCTTGCGCTGCTCGCGCTCGGGTTTGTCTTGGCTGACGTTTGGTACGTAACGCGCAAGCCGCGGATGACCAGCGCCGAGCCAGCCACAACTCGTAAACCTCCCGTACCCGAGAGGAGGGCGGCCTGATCCCCTCGGAAGTTCGTCCTTACGTACCGTTTGTCGCGGTCGCTCTTGGTCTCCTCGCGGTCGGTCTTCTTTTCCGCTGGGTCTTCCAAACCGCGAACCTTCGACGCCGGCCCATCTTGCTCGTCGCGATGATTCTCGGCGCGCTCCCTGCGCTCTATATCGGCCTCGTGTGGACGGGCCTCGTCCCTGGCGGTTTCCTCCGTCTTGCGCGGCCGTGGATGACGCTCGTCGGCATCGCCGCAATGTCGTTCATCGCTTTGCGGCTCGGGTCTGGATTTTCAAACCAAGGCCCATGGCGCACGCGTCTCGTCGATACGCTCGCCCAGCTTGCCGCGTTCGTCGCCACGATGGCTGCTGCAGGACCCGAGATCGGTCGGCCGCTCGATCGGCTCACCGTGCTCGTTGCCATCGATCGCAGTCGTTCGATCGATCTGGTTCCCAACGCTGAACAACGCATCAAGCAAGAGCTGCAAGTTGCCGAGCTCGCGATGCGTGACGAAGACCGGATCGGCACGATCATCTTCGGCTCGGACGCGGCAACCGAAGATCCTCCTCGTCCGAAATCCGACTTGCCCGCACCTCAACGTGTCTCCGTTGGTCGTGATGGAACGGACCTGAGTTCTGCCATTCGTCGTGGCCTTGCCGAAGTGCCTGCGGACAGCGCAGCGCGCATCGTTTTGTTGTCCGACGGTGTCGCGACTCGAGGCGACACGATGTCTGCCGCAGCAGCCGCCGTCGCCGCAGAAATCCCGGTCGATGTCGTTTCGTTGGAGCAGAAAACAATTCCCGACATAAGGGTCGTTGCTCTTCGCGCGCCCACACGAGCCGACGAAGGTGAGCCGATCGATCTGCGTCTCGTGACGTCGTCCTCAAGTGCAGCAGCGATCGAGATTCGCCTGTCGCGGGATGGCGAGCTGATTGCCAAAGCAGGCGCGAAGATCGCGGCTGGCGAAGACGTTCTGCGCATTCGTGAAAAGGCTCCAGGCCCTGGGTTTCATCGGTACGACGTCGAAATAACGGCGGCCGATCCAGCTCTCGATCAGTCGCCGGAAGACAACTCCGGCACCTCGTTCATGCGCGTGCGTGGACAAGCTGCGGCGTTGGTCATCGACGGCCAACCGGGCAAAACCAAGTTCATCGCCAAGGCTCTCGAAGCTGCTGCGTTCCGCGTCACGGAAGGCTCCACGAGTGCCGTTCCTACAGACCTTGCAGGACTCATCGGATACGACGTGCTCGTCCTTGGCGACGTCCGCGCGTCGGATATTTCGCCCGGTCAGATGGAGGCCATCGCGAGCTACGTGCGTGATCTCGGCGGCGGTCTTTTGCTCACGGGCGGTGATCGCAGCATGGGCCCGGGTGGTTACGCCAAGACGCCCATCGAAGAGATTTCTCCTGTTTCGTTTGACCTCAAACAAGATCGCCGTCGCGGAAGTTTGGCCGAAGTCATCGGCATCGACATATCCGGATCGATGGGCGCGATGGCTGGATCGAACACGAAGCTCGAACTCGCGAACGAAGCGTCGGCACGTAGCGCGGCGCTTCTCGGGCCTGGAGACAGGCTCGGCGTGGAGCACGTCGACACGGCAGTGAAGTGGAGCGTTCCGCTTGCGCCCGTCGTAGACAAACTCGCGATCGATCGCGCCATTCGCGCAGTGGGAGTGGGCGGTGGCGGCATCTACGTCGACATCACGCTCGCGGCTGGTTACGCGGCACTCGCCAAAGAAACCGTGAACCTGAAGCACATGCTGCTCTTCGCCGACGGATCGGACGCCGAGCAGATGGGCCCATGTCGCACGATGGTGTCCGATGCGCTTCGTGGAGGCATCACGACGAGCGTCGTTGCGTTGGGCAACGGCAGTGACGTTCCCGAGCTCGAAGTGCTCTCGCGGCTGGGTGGCGGAAGGTTTTACCTGATCGAGGATGCGACTCGTTTGCCCGCTGTTTTCACGCAGGAAACGATCCTCGCTGCACGCAGCTCCGTCGTGGAAAAGGAGTTCCGCGTCAGCCGAAGTGCACCGTCGTCGATCATGGGCGGCGTCAAGCTCGATGAAGCTCCGGCGCTTCTCGGGTACGTCGTGACCATCCCCAAAGGTCGAGCGACAACATTGCTCACGGGTCCCGATGGCGATCCCATTCTTTCGGTGTGGTCGGCAGGCGTGGGTCGCACAGCAGCGTTCACGAGTGATCTGAAGGATCGTTGGGGCGTGCGTTGGACCGAGTGGCCTGGCGCGGCGCGGCTCGTCGGACAGCTTGGTCGCGACCTCACGCGCAAAGGTGAAGACGGCCGAGTGCGTGTGGAAGCCGATGCCTCGGGTGGCGAGCTGCACGTCCGCGCGACCGTCGTCGGTGATGATGGTCGAGCGCAGTCATTCCGCCGGCTCATGGTCCGCGTGGCGGGACCGGAAGGTTTTTCTCGTGAAACCGCGCTCGAAGCGACGGGCGCGGGTGCGTATGCCGCATCGATTCCGCTCTCGCGTCCGGGCACGTACATCGCGATCGCGAAGGACGAACAGTCTGGCGATGTCGTTGGAACGGCAGGCGCGGCACTCACTGCAGGCGAAGAGTTGCGACCGACGGGAAGTGATCGCGCGCTGCTCGGGCGCATCTCCGACATGACGGGTGGCAAGCGACGCGACACGCTCGCGGGCATCTTTGCTGATCGAGCGTCACGACGATTCGCGTACCAAGACATCACCGCGCTGTTGATCATCTGCGCCGCGTTTTCGCTGTTGTTTGCCGTGGCCGCGCGACGGTTTGCTCTTCCTGAGCCCGTGGTGGATTTCATCCGACGAACCCGCGACGCGTTGAAGCCTCGACAAACCGAAGCCGTTGCCGGTCCTGATCCTCGTTCCCCCGACGCCGTTGTCGGCGCGCTTCTCCAGGCCAAGGAACGCGCCACACGCGATCGAGCCACCGATGCGCGACCGATCACGCCTCCGCCCGTGGCTTCTCCAGGAGCCGGCGTTTCTCGCGTCCCTGCGCCCGCCGCACGTCTTCCGGGTGCTCACTCGACCACCACGCACGCGGCTTCGACGTCAGTAGCCCCGACAAACCCTGCCGTGCCTCCTCCGCGTCAGCTCACGGCCGCCGAGATCCTCTTGGCACGTCGCAAAGGACCGCCGCGCTCGTAAATACTGCTGGATGTGCTGTTTGCTCCTCACCCCCTGGCCCCCTCTCCAACTCCGG
>CAZETM010000526.1:0-6840 GCA_964514885.1 uncultured Polyangium sp.
ATGGTGGCCGGTCCATTTTCCACCCTAATAGGTTTCGACCACGTCTGATACCCGGGCGCAATCGCCTCGACCGAATGCGGTCCCGGATTGATCGGCGACGCGATACCCCACGCGGCATTGCTCAGCTCAGTCCCGTCCAGTTTGACCACAAGGCCCGGCATAGCCTCCGGAACCTGAACCTCGAGCCGCGCCAGTTGCTTTTCTAGCACCCCAGCACGCTCTTTCGCAAATGCTTCGCGATCCTTTTGCCCGAGTCGACCGGTGAGCGTTGCGGCTTCCAAGTAATCGAGCCAGGCCGAAGCTGTTTTACCCTGTTTTTCATGGCAAACAGCCAAATTCAAGATTGTACCGGGTTTCGGATCGAGCCGATGGCTTTCTTGAAACTTCGGACACGCTTTGTCAAAGTCGTCTTTGTCGGCAAAGGACTTGGCATCGCGAAAAAGCACTTCGGCCAGCGCTCGTTTTTCGGCAGTAGGCTCTTCAGCCAGGCTGGTCCCGGGCAAAAAAGCAACGAATGCAATCGAGATGTTGCCAAGAAGCATGCGACGCGTAGAACTAGAATGGAACGAGAAACTCAACATTGGCCATCAATCCCGGCCATCGAGCAGGCCGGAGGGATACGAAGGTTTTGATGTAGTCGTGGTGGAAGTTTTTTTGGTGGTATTCGTTGGAGCCGGCGATGAGGCTGAAGGCGTAGGCGCGGCCAATGCCGGCACAGCCAATGCCGGCACAGCCAATGCCGGCACAGCCAATGCCGCAGACGAAGTGAGCGCTTGCGGCATACTCGGCTCGGCAGTACCCATTGGAATGATTTCGGGCGACGCGGCAGGCGCTGCAGGCATTGAAGTGCCGGACGCCCTTGCGGATGTATGTTCGCCCGTAGGTAACGCGGGAGAATCGCCACCCGGTCGCATGACGAGAAAAATCGCTGCAGCAACACCGACAATGGCCACGCCAATCGCGATCGACATACGTGACGAGCGCGTTGTTTCCGCGGCGAGCCCACTCGACGTGGACGTGATTTGCGTACCACCAGAAACCGAATTGGCAGGAGCTGCAAGCGTTTCCGCTGCCGCATTCACCACTACATTTACATCGAGCGGGATGA
This sequence comes from uncultured Polyangium sp., assembly GCA_964514885.1. Lineage (GTDB taxonomy): Bacteria > Myxococcota_A > Polyangia > Polyangiales > Polyangiaceae > Polyangium. The sequence goes on from CAZETM010000526.1 coordinate 1,109, forward strand.
TCGCGCGCTCATGAACAGGGACCGGGTCCATACCCAACACGCGTGCAATACGAGCTGGTAATTCTTTCGTACGTGCAGAGCCAAATGGCCCGAGCGCCGCAGCTAATTCAGAAACGTTCTGATAACGTTTCTTTTCGTCGCTTTCGAGACAACGTCTGACAATCGCTTCGAAGTCTTGGGGGACGTCGGGACGAACCTTCGTCAATGGATCGAATGCGCCCAAAAGAACTCGACTGAGCGTATCTCCAATGGTATCGCCCATGAAAGGACAATTGCCCGAAACAAGCTCGTAAAGCAATACGCCGACAGACCAGATGTCGGCCCGTTGATCGACATTTTTCGAGCTGCGAATTTGCTCGGGCGCCATATACGCTGGCGAACCGAGGACTGCGTGGGGTGAAGTGAGTGTCGAGCTACCGGGGGAAGATGCACCGAGCCCTGATTCGGTTTTGGAAATGCCAAAATCGAGCATCTTGATGCGCCGAGTGCCATCGACTCTTTGGGTGAGGAAAAGATTGGACGGTTTGATATCGCGATGAACCATTCCGTGCGCATGTGCATGCGCAAGCGCTTCGAGCGCTTCGAGCACGTAATCGACGGCTTCAGGTACATCGAGACGCCCGCACGAAGCGAGATACCGTTCGAGGTCCGATCCTTCGAGGTGCTCCATGACCATGAAGGCGCAGTTGTCACCGAACGTTCCAACGTCGAACACACGCGCAACGTGATCGCTTTCAAGCTTCGCGGCGGCGCGGGCTTCGCGCAAGAATCGTTCGAGCGCGCCATCGTTCGCATTGACTTCAGGCCGGAGCAGCTTGATGGCGACTTTCTGTCCGAGCTCCTCGTGCTTCGCAGCGACGACGACCCCCATCGCTCCTTGACCGAGCATACGCTCGACGCGGTATTTGCCCGCAACAATATCGCCCACGGCGACTTGGAGCGCGCCCTCCGGCTTGGCGGTGTTCGTCATGAATCGAGCTTCTCCAACGCTTCGGCGGCAGGATAACCGATGTCCCTCGAGTTTGGAAATGTTTCTCATTCCTGCTTGACATGACCCATCGGAATCTGCCTACCTTGAGGATCATGCTCGCCCTTATCCGCACAGATGCTCCGACACGACCCTGGTTGCAGCTTCATCGTCTGTCGTTTCTCGCGCCCCTCGTCTTGCTCGCTTTTGCGGCTTGCGCGCCCGTCGCTGGCCTTGAAGAACACCAACCCTACCGAGGTTTCCCCGACTCGCTCTCCGTTCCATGTTCGAATGGAACGGCCACCGTCGATTGCGACGGCGTTCGAGAGACTGCGCCACAGGACGGTCACTATGCCACCGCGCGCCCTGAATATGAATTGTCTGGTAGCGACGTCATCGACAATGTCACGGGGTTGTCCTGGTACCGGAAACCGAGCGATCTTCTGGATCACGCCAAGGCGATCGAGCATTGCGAATTTTTACCCGGGGAGTATCGATTGCCAACCCGCGTAGAGCTTGCGTCTCTGCTCGACTTTCGAGGTGGAACGCCGGCGCTCATTGATCCGGACATGTTCCCGGAAGTTTCTGGAAACGAATACTGGAGCGCGACGCAGTACGCTGGAGGCAATAGCGATTTCTGGGCGATCAATTTCTGCTCGTGTCAAGAAGGCGGCGAAATGCTTGGTCGCTACGTGGGCAACAAAGCGCGTGTTCTGTGCGTCAAGAACGACCGGCCGTCATTCGAGCCCGGACCATTCGTCCTCACGGGCGAAAAGAATCGATTCATCCGCGACGAACGAACGGGGCTCATGTGGATGCAGAAACCCCTCGAGCCCACCACTTGGCTCGGCGCGCTCGATGCTTGCCACAAATCACAACAAGGCGCTTACGGTGACTTCCGATTGCCCAACGTCAAAGAGATCGCCACCATCGTCGACGATACGAAAAAAGGACCGATGGTGTCGTCCGTTCAAACACCTTTCGACGTCGAATTCAATATCGAGCTGTGGTCCTCGACGCCATCCAAACCCGATGGGCAATTCTTCACATTCCTGACCGCGGGAGCAGGGATGCGGCGCAGCAACGGAGGATTGACTTACCTCTTTCCACTCTGCGTACGCGGACCGGATTGATTTTCCACCTTCGAATCCGAGAATTCAGGCATCATCGAGACTCCACCGGGAGGAACGGATGCCCCAAAGACATTTTCAAAGTAAACGAACGAGCAAAAATCGTTCGTTGATTCCCCTGCTCGGCCTGTGCGCCGTGTTTGCTCAAAACGCTCTGGGTTGTTCGGGAGATGCTGCTGCTCCCGCCACCGATCCGGGGCGCGTAACCATGCATCGGCTCAACCGAGTCGAATACAACAACACTGTGCGAGATCTGCTTGGGACGGCTTTGCAGCCTGCAAAAGACTTTCCAGCGGACGATCGTGGTTATGGTTTCGATAACATTTCCGACGTATTGTCTCTGTCGCCACTTCAGGTCGAGCTTTATTCGCGAGCGGCCGAGGATTTGGCACGTGAGGCAATGAATGTTCCGTCGCCGTCGGTAAAGACTCGTGTGGAGGCGGAGACGCTAGCGGGGCAAGTCGGTGCGGCGAGCGGCGAGATTTGGAACTTGTGGAGCGGCGGGGAATTGCCGATGACGCACGAGTTCCCGTCGACGGGCGAATATCGAGTTTCTGCTCGAGTATATGGTCAGCAGGCGGGTCCCGAGGCCGTGAAAATGAACCTCGTCGTCGGCGGCGCAATTGCGGGGACATTCGATGTCGCATCTACTTCGGCAAACCCCGAAGTGGTTTCGGCCGTGGCGAAGGTAAGTGGCGGAACGCAGGTCGTGTCCGTCGAATTCTTGAACGACTACTACGATCCGGTTGCTGGAGCGGACCGCAATTTGATCATCGATTGGATCGAAGTCGAAGGACCGATCGGGGTCGTGGGAACCAACCCGATTCGGGAAAAGATCATCATTTGCGATCCGAAGACGGGAACTGAATGCGTGCGGCAGATTCTGGAGAAGTTTGCCGAACGCGCATTCCGTCGTACCGTTTCGTCGGCGGAGCTAGACCGACTCGTCGCAGTGGTCGACCTATCGAAGGCGCAGGGACAAACGGTCGAAGCGGGTATCGAGATTGCATTGCGAGCGATTCTTTCGTCGCCGCATTTCTTGTTCCGTCCCGAGATGGATCCGAATCCGAATGCGACAACGCCGGCGCATCCGCTGAGCGATTTCGAGTTTGCGTCGCGGCTGTCGTATTTCTTGTGGAGCAGCATGCCGGACGCCGAATTGTTTACCGCGGCGCGCGCGGGCAAACTACAGGACCCGGCCGAAATCGAAGCACAGGTCGATCGGATGCTGCAAGATCCGAAATCCGATGCACTCGTCGACAACTTCGCGGGGCAATGGCTTTATACTCGGGCGCTCGACGACCACCAGCCAGATTATTACGCGTTCCCGACGTGGGACGACAACTTGCGGGCATCGATGCGGCAAGAAACGAAGTTGTTCTTCCGCGAGTTCTTGCGTAACGACCTGCCGATCAAACAAATGCTCACGGCGGACTTCTCGTTCATCGACGACCGTCTCGCCACGCATTACGGTTTGCCGTCGCCCGGACCGGATTTCGTGAAAGTCACGATTGACGATCCGCAGCGCCGGGGCCTTTTGGCACAAGGCAGTGTGCTCACGGTGACGTCATTCCCCACCCGCACATCACCCGTAAAACGCGGTAAATGGTTAATGACGCAGCTTTTGTGCACCGAGCCGCCGCCGCCACCGCCGGGTGTCGAGGGGCTGGTGACGGAACAAGTTCCGACAGGCTCGATCAGGCAAAGGTTGGAACAACACCGCGCAAGCCCGATTTGCGCTTCGTGCCACGTCGAAATGGACCAACTCGGCTTTGGCCTCGAGCAATATGACGGAATCGGGTCGTTCCGTACGGAAGACAATGGATTCGCCGTCGATGCATCGGGGGAATTGCCGGGAGGCAAAAAGTTCAATGGGATGCTCGAGCTTGCTGGCATCATCGCTGAAGACCCGCGATTTGCGCATTGCGTGACCGAAAAGATGATGACGTATGCGCTCGGCAGAGGAATGTACCCGGTCGACGACATACACCTCGATCACCTGGTCAAATCGCTGGACGAGCGGGGTCAAACATTCGTGGATTTGATCAAGACCGTAGCTACGAGCGAGCCGTTTCGGATGCGTCGCGGTGAGGCTGTTGGAGGTGGAAAATGAAGCGTCATAAACTGTCTCGCCGCTTGTTTTTGGGTGGTGCTGGAGCCGTGCTGACTCTGCCGGTGTTCGAATCGATGATGGCCAAGTCGGCGAAAGCCGAACCGAACGACATACGACGCATTCTAGCGTTTTACGTGCCGAACGGGATTCACATGGCCAACTTCACGCCGCTGGAAGAAGGCGCGCAATACACGCTGCCCTCCATTCTCGAGCCAATCGCCCCAATTCGCCAAAAAGTGCTCGTCATTTCGGGCCTCGACAATGCTCCCTCACGTCCGGACGGGGCAGGCGATCATGCTGCTGGCACTTCGGGGTTTCTCACGTGTCGGCACGTGGTCAAGACAGAAGGGGCGAACATCAAGAACGGCATTTCGATGGACCAAGTCGCCGCGGCGCAAATGGGATCGTTCACGCGTATTCCATCGATGCAGCTCGGTATCGACGGTGGCTCGTCTGCGGGCGATTGCGATTCAGGATATAGCTGTGCCTACGCACGGAACATTTCCTGGGCGTCGGAAACTCAACCGCTACCGAAAACCGTCAATCCGCAGGTGGTTTGGGACATTCTATTCGGCGGCTTCGATCCGAAAGCGACGGCTGAGGAACAGGCTCGACAAAAGCTCTATCGAACGAGCGTACTCGATTACGTGCTTGGCGAGGCCAATTCGCTGTCCGGAAAACTCGGCACGACGGATCGACGCAAGCTCGATGAATACTTGACGGGCGTGAACGAGCTGGAAAAGAAACTCCAGAAAACGGGCACAGGACCGCTTTGCACGGCAATCGACAGGCCGCCAGGGGATTTGCCGTACCCCGAGCATGTCAAGCTGATGCTGGACCTGATTGCACTCGCGGTGCAATGCGACGCAACACGGGTCGCCACGTTCATGCTGGGCAATGCAGGCAGCGGCCGGAGTTATCCGTTCTTGTTGGTGAACGAAGGACATCACGAAATTTCGCACCACCAGAATTTGCAGACGAACTTCGATAAGCTGTCGATCATCGATCGGTGGGAAGTGGAGCAATTCGCGTATTTGCTCACGAAGCTCGATGCGATCGACGAGGGCAATGGCACGACGGCGTTGGACACGTCGGCGGTGTTTTTCTCGAGCGAGATCCAGGATGGCAATTCGCACGCGCATACGAAGTTGCCCGTTCTGGTCGGCGGAGGCCTAGGAGGCACGTTTACCTCGGGTCGACACGTCGTGATGCCTGACGAAACGCCAATGGCCAACCTGTTCATTACGATGCTGAAAGGTATCGGAGCGCCGGTGGAGACATTCGGCGACGATGGAACGGGACCGCTCGTGATTTGATTCGAATTGGCTGCCGGCGAGGAGCTTTTAGGGCACCTCGCCGAGCACGCGCATCGCATTACCCCGCAATATCTTCCCAATCGTCTCTGGGCGCATTCCGGCCTCGAGCAACGCGTCCGTGAGCAGCGGCAGACGCGCTGCATCGCATAGGTCACGCGTGGGCACGATAAAACCGTCCCAATCCGAGCCGAGCGCGGGAGTGTCTT
>CAZETM010000527.1:0-6827 GCA_964514885.1 uncultured Polyangium sp.
GGGGGGGGAAGGCGAAGAGGTGCCGCGAAAATGGCTTTAACGCGGGGGGCTCACCGGTCGGCCAAGGCGTCGAGGATCGTCTGAATGACCTTCAGGGCGTAGGTGTTTTGCTCCTTTCGCGCGAGCGGCAGCGCTTGTACTACCGCCGCGCGGGCTTCGTCAGGTTGGTTTGAAAGCACATGTACGCTGGCGATTGCGGCCAGCACGTTGGAAAGGCCGAAATCGTCACCAACGGCGGTGTATGGCGCTTGCGCGGCACGGTAAAGGCCCAGCGCAGCGGCGAAATCCTTTCGTCCGCGTTCCAGGTCTCCGCGCGCTCTCAGGACGTTGGCCTGACCGAGGCGCTCGTCGACGAGCTTGAACAGCTCCAGGGCCTGTTGGTAGTCCAGCTCGGCACCCGCGAGGTCGTCCTTGAATTGGCGCAGGTCCCCGCGCGCGTTCAGGACGTTGGCTTGGGTTACGGGGTGCGTCGCGAGCGTTGCCGCGGCCTCCATCGCAGCCAGCCGCGTTACCAAAGGCGACGTGATTTGCCGAAAAGTATCGACGACCGCAATCGCTTCTGCCACATCGTCCGCCCCCGGCGTCTGCGCGTTCCAGGGGCCCGTGTCGAGCGCCTCGAACACATCCGCGACCTCGCGCCAACGCGACACCGCATCGTCCAACGAACGCTTCATCGGCTTACGCACCCACAACGCCAAATCGCGCAGCGCCGCGCCCACGCCCCGGTGCAATGTGGTCCACCCCTGCACATTCGCCTCGGCTCGGGCGCGCATGGCCTGCCGCATCAACGGATGTAGCCGATACCGCCCCAAATCGGGATCGAACCATGACAAATGATGCAACCCCGCCCGCTCCAGATGCCGAGCCGTCCACGGTTCGGATTTGCCAAGCGTTCGCGCCACCATGCGCAACGACGCCCCGACGGGTGGCCACACGGCCAGCGCCTGCAACACCGCATCGACATCCGGCCCGAGATGCTTCAGCGAACGCGTCAGCACCGTCTCCACCCGCTTCAGGTCACTCGCCCCCCGCCCAATCCGGTCTCGAATTTGCGCCAGGTAATCGGCCACCGGGAGCACTTCCTGCCGTACCGTCCCGCCCGCTTCCTCGAGGGCCAAGGGCAAACAACCCAGCGTTTCGACCAGCGATTCCGTGGCGACGCGTTCGCCTTCGGGCGGAGCATCCTGGCCCCACGCCACGCGGGAAAAAAGCTTGACCGCATCAGCAGGCGTCAGCGGCTTGACCGGAAGCTCTTCGGCATCCGCAAACGCGCCATGCACCCGCGTCGTCACGAGCACGTTCCAATGGCCGCCCGGCAACAACGGTTCCAAGGCACGGGCGTCCTGCACGTCGTCGAAGATCACCAGCCCGCGATGAGGGCGCATCTTTTCCCGCAGCAGGTGCGTGATGTCGTCGAGGCTGGTTTCCGGATCGATGCGCAAGCCTGGCGCGACCGCATCGAGCATCGTCAACGACGTCGTCCGCGGGAACTTGTCCGGCTGTTCCAAAAACAGCACCGGCCACGTTCGTTCCTCGTGGACTCTGTGCGCAACCACCGCGGCAAGCTCGGTTTTCCCAACGCCGCCTTCCCCCGCCACGGCCCGCAACACGACCTGGCCCGGCGTCTCCAACCATGCCGTCAGTTGCGCCATTTCGTTCTCGCGCCCCGTGAAATAGCTGCGTGGACGTCGCGGCAAGAGGGACTGAATCGACGGAACGCCTTCAGCCTCCGCGTTTTCCAATCCCCGCGTCGGCAACGCTCGGGACCTTCGGGAGGCATGGCGCTGCGATGGAACGCTGTCGTCGAGCAACCGCGTGAAAAACAGCGGCAAAGCCCATTGCGGATCGCTGTCGTCCGACGCCGCTCGGACCTCCGTAAAGGCATCTTCGATCAATGCGCCTTCGCCCAGTTTCTTGAAAAGTGACGCCATGAACCCGAGCGCCCAGGTCACGCCGACCGGCGCACGGAAGCCAATGGTCGCTTGCACCGACCCGCCCTGGAGCATCCATTGCGCCATGCCTGAGGTCCCGTCTTTGCTTGCGGTGGATGCCGTCGAGCAGGCGCACAAGATGGCCGCGTTCAATTCATGCCCTCGCTCCGCTTGCTCCCTCGACCATTGCGCCAACTGATCCCCGGAGACCGGCGCGTTGCCCTGGCCCGATGCATTGCGCAGCGACAGTTGACCGCGAAGCTCTGCGTCTTCCACGCCGTGACAGGCCACGTAAAGCAGATCGACATGCGGGCCGCTTGTGAGCGCTTCTTTCAAACGTCCCGGCGTGGCGTTTTCCAGCCATTGGACCTCCAACCCAATACGCGCCGCAGCGGCCATGATGCCCCGCGCATGTTCCGCAAGAGCCGCGGCGGTCGGAGAAAGCTCGCGATCATCATGGGCGGTGGCAAGGAGCAGGCGATCGCCGCGTTGGACACGGATCCGAGGCATCGGGGCAAGCTCGCGCCCGACGTGCACCGCAGGGCGACGTTGTTGTTTGAAGACGAAACGCGGAGAATCGAACGCGAGCTCGAAAGGGATACGCCACAATTCGGGATCCTCGGCATCCACGATGAGGGCAAACCTCACGCCCTCCGCGTGCGAGGCGTCGGTCACGTATTTCATCCAGGGAACGAATGCTTCGTGACCAAAAAAGTGCCCACGAATCAGCGCGCCAATTTCCTGTGCTTGGCGAAGGTTTACCTGAAACGGAATGTTGACAATGGGCAAGGGCCGCGAAACGAAATGCCGCGCCAGGTGGGTCCACGACCGAACTTGCGGCGGCAACGAAAGAATGCTTTCGAGGTCTGCATCGACGAGCCGCCGGACGTGCACGCGTTTCGGTTTGGCCAATCCTCCCAGCGGACGCAGGTCGAGGCTGATTTCCCAGGGGGTTTCGATGGATCCAACGGTGCGAATTTCGATTTCGGCTTCGATCACGGCTCATCCCTCCCGCACGATGCGACCTTGCGCGTCACATCGACCCGGAATGACGCGCAGTGGACCGTCGCCCCAAATGATTTCGGCGAACGTTCGCGGCGCTTCGGCTTGAAAATCACCACGCTCGATGGCATCCAGGACGTCTTTCATCGGACCCTCGTGCACACGCCCGACGGGAATCCACGTGCCGGTGTTGATGTACGCGGGGCGGCGATCCAACTGCGTTCGAGGACCATGCGTATGCCCCGCAATGAGCGCGACGACGTTTTCGGGCAACCAGCGTTCGGCCGCTTCGAGCATGCCGTCGGGCCCGTTCGTGTCGCGTCTTTGCTCATAAAAACGATGGCCGGCGAGCCACGTGCGCAGGAGCCCGCGGCGGACACCTGCATGGGCGGCGAGTGTGCCTTCCGCGGGCGCGGAGCCATAACGCACGTATTCTTGCAATGCGGCAAGCGCCAAGTCCTGCTGGCTGTTCGTAGCGTATTCTTCGCGAATGCCTTCGGCGAGGAGGGCCGTGAGGAACGGGGCGACGCCACTTGAAAAAGAGGCTGGCACCTTTTCGGTTTCGCCAAAAAGAGAACCGAGACGCAGCCAGCCGCGCACGTATTGCCAGAACAGGTCTTCGGTCACGCCCTCGTGCTGCTCGAGGAACGCGAGCGTGACGCGTGGATCCAAGTAAAGCAGCAGCGGCAGGACGACGAGGTCGGGTTTGAGGTAGGGGATCCAGCGGCTCTCCGGTCTGGGCTGGAGCTGATTCAGAACGCGGTAGACCAATTTCGATCCTACGGGCAGGTCGACGGGATGGCCTTCCTTGACGAGTCGCCGCAATTCGTCGCGATGAATGGCATTGCACGTGTCCCAGCGATCGCCGTGGACGACCCAGACGCATTCGTCCTTGGTGCCGACGGCGTGTCCCCAAATGGGCGGGCGCGTGTCTTGTCCGGGCCAGAGGGGCTCATCATCGCCGTAACGCACGCGTCCAACCGCATCGATTTCCTTCTCGAACATGGCGCGCACACCGGGCAGGAGCATTTCCGGATCGTGATTGCCCGCGAGCAGGGTGATTGTGTGGTTTGGGCATATCGCGAGCGATTTTAGCGCGGCCATCACATGTTTGGTTTGCGGGCCGTTCACGATGGCTTGAAAACGTTGCTCCGCGAGGCGAACATCGAATCCGTTGTAATCGGGTGATTGCAGGAAATCGAAGATGTCGCCGGCGAGAATGAGCTCGGTCGGCGGCTGGTCGTCTTGGGCGAGCGAGGAGAGAAACGCAACGAGCGCGGGAGCATCGCGGAAGATGGCGAGCGGTCCATCGGGGCCGAGGTGAAGATCGGAAAGGACGATGGCGCGGGGCATGATCCGATGGGTTCCTTCTTGAGCGAAGCGTGGTTCGGTTGCGGACGGTGCCAGAAGGTCGGATTGGGCACAAGCGAAAAGTTGGGGGATTGTGGTGAAGGAGGATTCGAATGCGGGGTGAGCGGGAGCACTGCGAACGGGAGGGCGGCAGTGGGCATCGAGCTTGGATGTACGCCGTTTGACTTGATGATGTGGCTGTCATGCCGGATTTCTTGTCCCCCGCGAGATTTCGGAGTAGCGTTGCGGCCGTATGCTGAATCATGCGAAAGGCCCGGATTGCCTCGAGGCTGATTTGGTGAGCTGGGCGAATGACGAGCGCCCCATCGCGAAACTCCCCATTCGCGTCGAACGAACCGACAAGCCGGCCGCGCTGGGGCCTGTGGGAACGACGAACACTGAGCGTGCCGGCGAACGCTTCATCGGGACGAAATAGACCGGGTTTGGACCTGCTGTTTGTGTGCGCGCACATGATCGCGCACGCGCAACGCCGTTTATCGGGGTGCGTCCTGATGAAACTTCGCCCCGTCATGAATGCGCGCGGCGCGCAGAGAGCGCGTATGAGCACGCGGCGCCCGTCGACGATCACGAGCGCGGCGCTGTCATGGGACGTTTGTCGAATTGGCTTGCGCTTGCGACGCAAGCATCACGCCTACAAGCGCGGCACGCGCGCACGAACGCGTGCACGACCGGCACGATCACGCCGCGTGTCCCGCTCTCGCGTTTGTGTTTTCTGGCACGTTTCACTCCACGTGTGTCTCGCGAGACAAGCCCTCGCGAGACATGAGACAAGAATTTTCACGCGCCGAGCATGGCGGCCCTTGACAATCGAGTGCAGCGTGGTGGTGCGGATATATCGAGCGCCTACCGAGGAAGGGCACGATGGGCCGCGAAGGCTACTCACATGCGAGTAACGGATCGTCTTGCTTTTCGAGAACGCAACAACCCCTTGCCTCGAATGAAATTCTGCGAGTAACGTGTTTGCATGACGACAAACGCCGAGAGAAACAAACGCGCCAATCACACTCGCGGAAGTCAACAGCTAAAGGGGCGGGTGCTCATGGCCTCCAATGATGATGAAACCAACATGCGGCGCGCCAACTCGGCGAAAGGTTTGCTTTTCTCGATGCCGCAAAAATCACAGATTGACGACCCGGTACTCATCTTTACGCATGAGGGACTCATCGGTCGGGCTAAAATCGCCACGGAACCAAAGAAATCCGAAGAATACCCCACCTTCGGCGATCGACCGGTATTGCGAGGAAAAATCAACGACGTCGTTCTTCTTCCGAAAGCTTTGCCAAATGAAGTAGTCAGAAGCCGAATGACCAAGCAAAGCCAAATCATCAAGGAATGGATCTGGTATAGACATCCGCGTCGCAGTTTTAATACGCCTTCAGATGAACATTTTCGTGAACTCGAAAGAATTTTTGAGAATGAGCCGAACAAAAAGAGGTTGCGCTCGGCCAAAAGTACTCAGCCCACGCACGACGAGGAGGATGTAAGAGCATTCGACGATGAAGTCGCGGGTTATGAAAACGATTCCGCCAAGCGCAGAGCGGTGGAAAAATGGGCAATGGATGTTGCGACGAAGCATTATGAAAACGCAGGTTTTAAGGTCGACGACATATCGCCAAAGAAACTCGGTTATGATCTTCGATGCACACGCAAGAAAGAAGAAGTCCACGTCGAGGTTAAAGGCACGACTACGAACGGAGCCATGGTCGAGGTCACCATCAATGAAGTGAATCACGCGCGCACGAGCGAACGCCCCTGCCGCACCGATCTATTCATCGTCTACAATATCAAGGTAACGAAAGCCAAAGACGGGCCAAAGGCGTCTGGTGGCGTCTGGCGCGTCATCGAAAATTGGAAACCGACGGACGAGGACCTCAAGCCCATTCGGTTTCGCTATACCGTGCCGACCTGATTGGTCGTCGTTCAACAATTCCGCAACGGCTTTGAAGGACGATGCACCCCCAATCAAGCTTCGCGCAACTTCAGCACGGCCGCGCCGTTCGTCGCGTCGCATGTCGCGAGGTCCGCGCGGTTGGGGTTGGCAGATAAAACAAAAATTCGTCCGCTCGGATTCTTTGTCTGCGCGGACGCTGAGGCTTGGTTTGTTGCGAACGAGCGACGCAACCAATCAAGAATCGAATCGGTCCTCCATCCGCGGAGTAAGACTTCAATCGTCTACCCTTCTGGCTTTAGGATCACCTGGCTGCCGAAGCCTCCAATAACGCGCTCGTCCGTTCCAAACGACGGTTTTCTCCGAGATAAGAAGGAATTCGTCCAAAACTTCTGGCGAAATTGCCATATTGCCATTGACATTTTGACCGACAAATCTCTCACCGAAATGACGCATGATATGGCAAGCTGCATCTTTCTGGGATAGCTGTTCGCGATGGGGCGGAAACGCGCAGCATCGGAACCGATCGGCGAGCCCGAGAAAACGTCCCCCTGAGCGGGCATTGGCGCATGCGCACGAAACGCTGCGCGTGTTGGAAGGCAACGCCGTTTCGTCGAGACCCATGGAGCACGGTA
>CAZETM010000528.1:0-6807 GCA_964514885.1 uncultured Polyangium sp.
AACGCCGCCGCCATTGCCGCCGCTTCCGCCGCTCCCGCCCATGCCAGCTTCGCCTCCATTGCCACCCGCGCCACTGCTGGTGGTATCGCCTGTTCCTGAGCCGTTGCAAGCTGTGATGCTCGCACAAAGCAGCAGCGCCGCGATCGGCGCTGCCATTTGATAACCATTACGTTGCTTCATTCCCCTAGCAGCACACGTGCACGCCCGGGCGTCAATCCCCAAAGGGATTAGGACGATTTCTTCGAGGTTCGGGATAGGCCCGCTGCGCCGATTGCGATGAACGAGATCAGCATCAGGCTCCCGAGCGCAACGAACAGCAGCGTACTCGGCATTCCTGGCGCCTTCGTTGTCGCTGGCGGTGATTGTGTCGATTCTGCAGGTTGTTCCGCTGGCTCTTCGACCTTAGTTTCACCCGCGTCAGGCGCGGCAGGCGCGGCAGGCTCGACCATTGGCGTTTGAAGCTTCGTGAGCAGCGAATCCACTCCCGCCGTCAACGCTCCGTTAGGATCGTCCTTCTGGAGTCGCGGCGCCATATGTTGAAAAATCACTTGCGACAAAAACTCATCGGGTAATTGTTTTTCGAGCCCCTGAGCGACTTCGATGTCAATCGCTTTGTCCTGCGTCAAGATGAACATCACTACGCCTTTGCCGAATGCAGCCTGCTCGGCTCTCCACGCATCGACAGCGCTAGTGGCCCACGTTTCGAGCGCCCCTTCTCCTGCGGTGGCTCCAATCCAAACCGCGACTTTCAGTTTCGACTGCGATTCGTATTGCTCCAGGCGTTGGTCGAGGGCTTTTTGCGTTTCGGGGGACAAGAATCCCACCGTGTCCGTGACCCAGCGCGAGGGCGTGGGTGGAATGGGCACTTCCTCTGCGCGTGCAACCGAGCAGAAGAAGACAAACGCGGCACTGATGAAAATTGTTAGAATTCGCAGCATGGGTTTCGAGCGAACCCATGCAAATGCCGTGCTGAGAATGCTTCAACCATTGCGACGAGAACGGACGGGCGCTCGTCCAGGTCGAATGAGATTCGATTTACGATCTGCTTCGTTTTCTGCGTAGGGCCAATCCGAGCAACATGGCCATCCATGCGGCGTGACGTTCCGTCGTTTCATCATGTCCCACGATGCGGCATCCACAGCCGTCTTCATCACCGGAAGAGCCGCCGCCCGCGCCACCGGTGCCGTCTTGACCGCCCGCGCCGCCATTGCCGTTGCTGGAACTGCTGGCGCTGTTTTCGCCACCTCCACCCATTCCACTCATTCCACCACCACCCATACCGCCTGTGCCGCAATTCGCAATCGGTTCGTAGACGCATCCGACTTGCGGGTCACACATATCGGTCGTGCAGACATCGCCATCCAAACAAGGCTTCGTTTTTCCCGTGCATGCCCCGAACGCGCACACATCGTCCAACGTGCATGCATTGCCGTCGTCGCAGCTTGCCGCATTCGCCTGGTGCAAGCATCCAAGCGTTGCATCGCATGTGTCGTTTGTGCAACCATTGCCGTCATCGCAGTTTGCGGCCATTCCATTGCCGCACGTTCCGCCCGAGCATGTTTCGCCCGTCGTGCATTCGTCGTTATCGTCACAGGGCGATCCGTCGACGGTTCCAGCAACCTTACAAATATCGTTCAGCACGAGCGTGGAGCGCGTCATTTCAATGGGAGAAGCGCCGGGGACATTCTTGTTGTGCTCCCAGAGCTGCCAAATCGTGTCACCCCACGCCGCGAGCTGCATGAAGAACGGATCCGTCTGGGCAACGTATGCTTTGGCTTCACCCGAAGGCGTGGGACTCGTCAGCGAAGTGGCATTCCCGTTGATTTCGTCCCGCAAGAACTCCACATATTCGCGACTCGTCGTTTGGTAGTAGAGTCGAGCTTCGATGCGAGTTGCTCCCGCGGGCAAGGTCAAGCTCACCTGATCGTACCCGCCTGCATATTCGGCTGTGGTAAAGTAGCCCGGCATTGGTGTGCCGAGCCAAACTGGTTGAGCCATCCGTTTGTCCGCTTCTGCGATGCGAAACCCTTTTGGCGGGATGCGATTGTCTTTTGCGCGCTCCGTTCCCAAAAGGAAATGAAATGATTTCGTTTGTCCCGTCAGGGAGCTGGCCATTTTTCCTTCGTACACGAGCGCGTCTTCGTGCTGCTCTGCAGCGCCGAGCGGCGGGCTCGAAGGCGCTTCCGTCATATCGAGGCCCTTCAGCGTTCCGGCGTTCGGATCGTATGGATTGACTTCGTGGCTGAGGGTTTGTCCGTTGTACAACCGAATGTTCACGAACATTCGTCGACCTTCGGGATAACCGGTAATGAGCTTGTGTCCCGTATTGTTTCGCAATTGAAACGATGTCGCACCGCTAACTGGATCGTAGGACAAACCCATGAAGGATGCGGCTCGTTTCAAAGTCCAAACCGCGCGGTTGGACGCTGCTAGAAGCGCGGCTGGGTCGAGCGCGAGCCCTTCGTCGAGCACCATGGTCAACTTGGCTGAGCCTTGACTTAGCAGCGTAGCATTGGTGCTGTCGAAATTCGGCGAGTTTGGCACGGTACTCGCGAGCAGCCACGGCACGAGTGCATTGCCGCCCGTCAAGTCGTGCACGGGTTGTCCGCTCGAAGGATGCTCCATGCTTCCTTGTGGCCGCACGATGGCTCCTGCGGTCGACGCACCCGCACCGACGGCGTCCGGCATGTGGCAGTCTTGGCACGATGCGATGGCATTGCCGGGTTGTCCCGTTTCAAATTTATCTGGAGCGTACGGGCCCTCGCCTGGCGAGCCACCAGGTAAACCGTAATCGCTGAGCATGAATTCCGAAAATGTTCGTTCGACGTGAAAGTATTCCGACGGCGTCGTTGATTCCGTAGGTAATACGGTCATTCCGTCGTCGGGCATTGTCGCAGCAAAAGCCATGTTGGCCAATGCAGGGTTCGAGACGTCGTGGCACGTCGAGCAATAATACTTGCTCTTGTGGTATCGACTGTACAGCATCGGGTGGAAACCTTGCGCATCGGCGAATGACGCGCGCCGGTCCTGTTTGTTGCTGATGTAATATTGCCCCGATGTGTTTTCGATATATCCCGATTGGACTGGACGATGATCAGGTCCGTAAAACTTGTTGCCATTGAACAGATAATGCGCGTTCGATTGCTGAATATCCGCTTGATAGGTCATTTCTGCAGCCGCATCGGATGGTGACGAACTCGCGTTCGTCTCGTCCCAATACCCCGTCCAATCGTTGCTTTCTCGGATTCCGGCGTGCGTATCTTGGAAAAACGGATCCACCATGCGGTGGCAGAAGTCGCATTGCACGCCGTCGAAATCGGCTCCACTCATTGCTGCGCCACTCGTCGGATCGCTACGCAGCTCGAGCCAACCTTTGGGCATGTGGCAACGCAAGCAGATGTCGGTTCCATTGGGATTTCCCAGCGCCCAAATCGAATCTTGAGCGGCGACCGTCAACGCTGCCCAAAAGAACGGGTCGCGCGCCGATTGCGCCATCATGGATCCTTTCCAAGAAAAACCCGCTTCGACCGACGGCGCATAACCAGCGTGGCACCCCAGGCAATTCGATGCGGGTTCCAGCGTCAAATCGGGACGTGGCTGCGTCCCAGGCATGCGCACGAGCGGATCATACTGGACGATCTTCGGCTCCCAAGCGAATGCCATGACGGGCGCCGCCACGAGCGCAAGGGCGAGCAGGGTAGGGGAGGGACGAAGGCGTGAAGTCATGCCGCGATTCTAATCCATAACCGCGGCAATCGGAAGCCTAATTTTGTAAGCGACGGGGCGGTCAGGCCCTTACTTGATGCAGTTCGATTTCCACGTCGGGCCGCGGCCCGTGGCCAGGTTGACCGGGATGATTCCGATCGCGAGCGGAAGGGCGCTCGAACAGGCCGGTGGGAACGGTCCCAGGTGAATGTCTTGCGCCGCCAGCGTTCCAGGGTCGAGGACTTCCAGCGAATTCGTCGGCAGGCTATTCTGCGCGGCTTCCTGCACGTCTTTGATGCATTGCTCCACCGTGTCGACCATTTCGGGAAGCGTATTGGCATCTCCAACGCCGCACGCGTTGAAGATGCTATCGACGATCGTTTGCCATCCGTCGCCAATGATGATGAACATATTGTAGCTCGGATCCTTATTGAATCCGCTACCGTAGACCCACGTGTCATAGCCGACCTTGGAGAAACCTTGGCTCGAGCTCGCGAACAACATTTCGATCACGGGCCCATCGGGGTTCGGTGGCAACAGGTAATCGATTGCTTGGATGAGAATCAGGTTGTTGATGCTCTTGTCCGCAGCTTCGATCAAGTCGCCATACATTCCGTTGATCAAGTTCGAGAGCAGAGCATTTTGGCCAAACATTCCCATGGTCAAGCTCAGGAACCCGAAATGGTTTGTCCCCATTCCGGCGACGGCCGAGGTTTGCCCCGGTGCCTTGGCCATGAGAATGGCGCCTGCTTCCGCCTTCGTCGCGGCGCTCACGAATGCCCCCATTGCGCGCGACGTGGGTGCCAGCTCGTCGCGCACGAGCGTCGCGAGCGCTGTTCGATTGGCGATCACCCCATGCGCCGTCGGCGACAAGACGCGGACTTTTTGCACGGCATTTTCGACCTTCGATCCGGCCGCTGCCAACGCCGCTTCATCTGCCGCTTTCAGCATTGCTGGGTCAATCCCCGCCAGCGTTCCTCGTAGTCCCGTCAGCGCTACGGACACTTCTTGCATTGCAGCCCCAAGCGCGTCATCGTCCGGGCTCTTCGTAATGCCTTTCGCTTCCAGCTCTGTGGTGGTGGGGTAATCTCCTGGAATCTTGCGCAAAACATCGACGAGATCCTGGTAATGTATCGGATCCAGATTGGTCAGGCTCGTGTCGAGCGCGCCAACGGCGTCTTTCAATGCTTGGTCCGCGCCACCATTGGCGGCGATGACGTCGAAAATTCCGTTTTCCACGCCGGACATGCCCGTGCCTGCTTTGGCCAATGACGGTTTCAGCGCTTCATTCAAAACGGAAACGGAAACGGTCGAGGTGAGGGTTTGGCCTTCTACGACCACTTCGCAGTTTGCCTCGAAAATACCTGCTTCGGCAAACGTGTACGCTCCAGCGTTCTCCACGAAGCCCATTGGTGGTGTAATCGTCGCCTTGGACGTGAAGGCTCCTCCATAAGCCACTCCGTCTTTTTGCACGCCGCATTGCACCGACAATGCACCACCATTGTCAGCCTCGAGAACGACGCGGCTCGATGGCAACACCACGGCCGCAAATTGAGGTGTTCCCGCGCCACCGCCCTGTCCGCCCGAGCCCCCATTGCCACTGCCGCCTTCTCCCCCGGCTCCACCCTGCGCTGATCCGCCTTGGCCCCCGCTGCCCCCGCCCGCTCCAGCAGATCCTGCGGATCCTGCGGTGTCTCCACCGTTGCCATTTCCGCCGCAGCCCACGAGACCCACGAGCATCGCCAGCGAACATGTCGCAATGTGTCGTCGCCACAATCGATTCGAGTGCATGGAAGGCTCCTCCGGTGTGCGATCAGTCCCGAAAATGAAGGCTGATCGTTAAGTGAATCCGGATATTATCAGAATTCGATGCGTCCTGCTCGCCGGAAATGCCTAGGCGATGAAGTGGATGCGCCCTTGGGCAGAGTGCACTAGCTGACGCAAGTTGCCGGATCACTTCTTCGTTTTGCGATTCAAGTAGAACTGCAGATTTTGCTGCAGCCGGGCATCGTCCGGCCGAGCACGCGCCGCTTTTCGCGCCGCTTCTTCGCCGATGGCGAATTCGCCAATCCAAAAGGCGCTCGACGCGACGAGATCAGCCATTTTCCACGTGTAAACTTCTTCCTCCACGAACAGGGTGTCCTGCTTGGGAAATGGCAGCTCGTAACCTCGACGCGCATACAAGAAAGTCAGCGCATGCTGCTTCAGCCCATCGTGATGCGCCGCAATCGCTTGCAGTGGCTCGGCTCGATGCGGTGACCACAGATGCGCATCGAGATATTTGGATTGCACTTCGAGCCACGATCGATTCTGCGCTGCAGCAATTTTTGCGAGCACCAGTTTCGATTCGAAGACTTCTTCACGCCAACCCCCCATTGCGATGCGTCGTGCGAATGCAGGCTCTGCTTCATCGTATCGTTTGAGCCAAAACAATGTATTCGCCAAGTAAAACGCTGCGCGAGTATCTCGATGGTCGGTCGCGAGGGTTGTTTCCAAAAGCCCCACGTCTCGTTCCCAGCGCTTGCGCGACCGTTCTTGTGAATCTCTTCCCGGATGATGCCGAATCAGCACTTCGGGTATTCGATGGCTGGGCGGCGAGCGATCTGCGTGGGTCAGGACTTCGTGCACGACGCCGCGAAATCGCCAACCGGCCCGTGCGCGAACAATTCGCGCCGAATCGAATGTAATCCCCAAATGCACGCGAACGTAATAAGCTTCTCGATCCGGGCCTTTGGCATTACGCTCGCGCGCCAGAAAACTCCGCAGTGCTTTGCCATTCTCCAGCGCGTCGTCGGCATCCAGCCATAAGATGAATTCGGTCGACGAGCCAGCGAGGTCGAGCGCACAGTTGCGGGTCGTCGAAAAGTCGACGAATGGCTGTTCGTGGAGCTCGCCAGGCACGCCGGCCATTTCTTGACGAACCACGTCACGCGTTGCATCCGTCGATCCCGTGTCGACGATGACCCAGCGATCGACGAAGGGTTTCACGCTTCTAAGCGTGCGCGCGATCGTCGCCTCTTCGTCTTTCACGATCATCGAGAGCGTCAAAAGTCCCGCATCGTCGTTCTTCATCGTGGTCCTCGCATCGAGTGCGCACGCCAA